>JBBROH010000188.1:0-8043 GCA_038229595.1 Chloroflexia bacterium
CTGGCTGGGGATGTCGCCCGCGTCGTGCTACCGGCTGAGAGTGACCTGGCCGACGCTGAGGCGCATCGGGGGCCGCTCTGCCGCGCCTTGCAGGAAGCTGGTGGCGACCTGCTACTCCGCTTTGAACACGTGCGGGCCGCCGCCAGCGATGCCGAAGTTGGTACGGCTGACCCTGCCAGCGGTGCTGCTAGTCCCCCAGTCCTCAGTCCTCAGTCCTCAACCAGCCCGCCCACCCCGCTGATGCAGCAGGTGTGGGCAGCGGCCCGGCCTGACCTTGAGCGGCTGGTGGGGGCGGCGGCCTGGGCTAGCTGGCTGGGGCAGTGCCGATTGGTGGGGCGCGATGCCGACGGTAGCTGGTTGCTCTGGCAGCCGCCCTCAACGGCTAGCTGCACACTGGCCGCCCGGTGGGGTGCTGAGATCGCCACTCTCGTTGGCAGGATCAGCGGGCGGCTGGTCAGACTGCGCTTCGGCTGAGTTGTTATCCCCGCAGCTGGGGTTCAGACCCCCAACTTGACCATCTCGCTGAAGCTGCTGGGTGGGTACATGATCCAGTCGTTCTGGCGGATGAACAGCGGGTGATAGCGGCAAGCCCCACTAACCAGTGCGGTCGCGTCGGCGCACCATTGCTCCAAGCGCGCCTTCTTCTGCTTGTCATCGTCGTCCTCGCGCCCCTTAAACTCTACCAGCCAGATGTCAGCCTCGGTCTGCTTCACCATGAAGTCAGGGTAGTAGTTGGGGATGCCGTCGGTGGAGTGCAGGTACTCGATGCCGAAGCCGGTACGGGCGGGATTGCGGGCGAAGCTGATGATCTCGTCGCTTTCATCCAGTATCTTCGCCAACGCTAGCTCATAGGCATTGTCGCAGGCTACCTTGTCGAAGATTGATTTGGTCGGCGCGAACCAATCCTTGCCGTTGATCTGGTAGGGCTTGACCTGGCTGAGGCGGAAGCTGCGGGTGATCACGGTCGTTGCCCGCTCACGTACCACCAGCCCCTTGATCGCGTCGGCGAAGGTCTTACGCAGTAGTTGACCCGCCTCGAACTCAGCCAGGTTGCGGAGGGTGTCCAGTTGATCCAGGTCAACCGGGCTGATGAACAGGTCGTGTTGCACGAACGCCTTGACCTTGCCATAGATGGTGGGGTAGTGACTGTTGTCCAGCCGCGCATCATCCATGATCGTGCGGGCGAAGAAGCCGACCACGTTGCGATAGTCGGTTGGCTGGTTCGCGTCCAACGTTGTCTTGTGGCTGAACTGGTTGTCCTCGATGGTGTGGACAAAGACGATCTCGCGCTCTGCGTCAGCGGCGTAGTGCTTGAGTGGCAGCTTGCGGTGGGGCTGGCTGGCCGGGTCTAGCTGCTCAAGGCTGGCGTAGTCGTAGTAGATGCGCGGGGCCAGCACCGGCAGTTCGATGTCCAGCGGGTCGAGCGGGCCGCTGTGGTCGGGGGCGACTTGTACCACGCTGGGGGCTTTGGGCCGGGTAGCCCGCCCCATCGGCACATAGTTGAGTTCCACCCCCTCGGCCTTGATCTCTTCCACAAAGTCCATGAAGGCCTTGACCCCGATCACGCTCACTTCCTCTGGGCCACCCTCTGGTGGTTCGTTGCGGAACATCAGGCGCAGGCCACGCCCCAAAGTTTGCTCCGGCAGGATTTTGCTGGTGGAGGTGTAAGCCCGCAACCCCACGATGGTGCAGACGCTCTGCACGTCCCAGCCCTCGCGCAGCATCATTACGCTGACCACCACCACGCACTTGTCGCCCGTCTTGTCCAGGTCGTTGCTGCGCTCACGCAAGCGGCGTAGCTCCTTCTCGTTCGCGCTCGTCTCCGACAGTTCGCCGTTTGCTTTGGTGTGGATCACCAGCACCGCCTCGTCACCCTCGAACTCCGGGTAGCTCTTACGCAGGAAGCCGCCCACCTCGTCGGCGTGGTCGGTGGTGTCGGTCATAATGAACAGCACTGCTTTGCGCCCGCTGGGGCTGACCCGTTCCTGCGCCTTCTTCCATTCCAGGTAGCCGAGGTTGAGGTAATCCTGATGTTCCTCGGCGTAGTCGTTGCTGGTGATCATGCCCAACTTGCTGCGCGACTCTGCATCGGGCAGCACCGGCTTCTTGACCACGCACTGGTGGATCGCTTCGACTAGCGGGTAGTCGCTGACCGTCTCCACGAAGATGCTGCCGTCGTTGTGCTTGGGGGTAGCGGTCAGGTCGAATTGCACCGCAAGGTCGCTCCCTTTCTGGCGCAGGCGGGCGGCGATGTCCTGGATGTTCTTGAACCAACACATACTGTCGTCATGGATGTGGTGGGCCTCGTCGTTGATGATCACCAGGTCGGGGATGCTGCGGACGATCGCGCCGAGGTCAACATACGACTCGTTGGTCTTCTTGGTCGGGCGCGGGCCGAGGAACGTGGTGCTGAGGTCGTTATCGTCACGCTGGCGGGCGGCGTAGACACGGTGGATGTTGGTGAGGAACAGGTTGCCCGCCCCATCGGTGCTGCCGATCTGATCCTGAATATGCACGTTCATCTGCAAGTTCCAGTCGCGGCCCGCGTAGCCGGGCGGGGGTAGCAAGGGGTCGTTGTGGAAGATGCGTAGCCCCTCGAAGTCGTGCTTGAGCCGTTCCAGCACGATGATGTTGGGGGCGACCAGCAGGAAGTTGGTGGAGAGCGGCGAGCCAGTCTCGTACTGCTTGTGGAAGTAGGCCCAGACGATCAGCAGGCTGATCACCTTCGTCTTGCCGCTCCCTGTCGCCAGCTTCAGCACGTAGCGCGGCCAGTCCTGCTTGAACATCCTGCGCTGGATGATGCCGTGCTTGTCGTACTCCATCATCTTCTGGGGGTGGCGGGCCTGCTGCACCTCGTACAGCCAGATCGCCGACTCGACCGCCTCGCGTTGGGCGAAGTACCACTGGAAGCTGGCTAGGCTACCGTCGGCGGCGGTGACTGGGTGCGTCTCCGCAAACCAGTAGTGGAGCAGGTGGCGGCTGGTCTCACTTGCGCCTGCGTAACCGGCGGCCCGCCACGCTGCCACCCCTTCGCGTACCGCTTCCACCAGCGGCGCGGTTAGCTTGCTCTCGTCGAACAGCCCCTGCTGCTCAAGGTCGGGCCGCCAGCGCATGGCCGGGTCGAGGATCGCGTAAGGATCGAGGGGGAACTCAGGATGCAGGGCCATTTAGATCGTTACCTCCACCACTTTAGTTGTGTCGTTGCCGAAGATGTCGATCACCTTGACTGCGATCTTGTAGCTGCCGGGGGCGGCGTACTCGTGCGCTGCGCTGGTCAGTTCCAGCGTGCGCGACTTGCGTGTGCGGAAGCTCTGCCATTCGTTCTCGAAGATGTAGTTGCCGCTCCAGCGTTGCTCCTCGTCTCCCGCAGCGGTGGCGACGGCGATGATCTCGCGGCGGCTCTCGAAGTCGAAGTCCACCGCCCAGTAGTCTACCCAGTCCGTCCACTGGCCGGTCAGCACTTCCTCGCTCAGGTTGCCAGCCTTGTCCTTGCTAACCTTGACCACCTGGCCCTGCTGCACCACCACGCGGCTCTGGCCCGGCTTCAGTTCGCTGGCCGGGTTGTCGCCCTGGCGGTAGAATACGCTGAAGTCGCTGAGGCGTACCTTGACGCTCTGGCCGCTGACCTGCGGCTGCACCTCGATGTAGGCCAGGTCGTAGAAGCGCACCTGGCCCTTCTCCACCGCCCGCTTGTCGAACACGTCGCGGGGGATGTACTTGAGGGCCAGGTTCACGCCGAGGGCGCGGGCCTCGTCCTGCAACTGGGGGGAGAGGCCCATCTCGAACTCGAAGCCGAGGATGTCCACGCTGGTGATGCCCTGTTGGCGGCTGGTGTCGATCACCTCCTGCACCTGCTGGCGGCTGACCGGGGCGTTGACCGGGCCGACCACCACGTAGCTGCTCCCTTTGCGCCCGTGAAAGGGGGGTAGCTGATCGACAGGGCGGGCGGCGTAGGCTTGCAGGATCAGGTTGAGGTAGGCCGCCTGCTTCTGGCCTGCCTGCGCCTCCTGCTGGGCCGGGGTCAGGCGGTGGTCTATGCCGAAGTAGTGCTGCCGCTCATAGCTGCCGAGGTTGAGGATCTCGAAGCTGCGGTAGGGCTGCTGCTGCTCCTTGAGTTGGCGTTGCGCCCCGATCAGCCGCTTGCGGGTAGTGTGGATAGCGAAGCGGCCCAGGTCGCAGCCGATCCACCGCCTGCCCAGCTTCTCGGCCACCGCCAGGGTGGTGCCGCTGCCGCAGAAGAAGTCGGCTACCAGATCGCCCTCGTTGCTGCTGGCCTTGATGATCCGCTCTAGCAGGGCTTCGGGCTTTTGGGTGTTATAGCCTGTTTTCTCGCCAGACCAGCCACGAATCATGCTAATGTCATCCCACCACGTTCCAACTTGAACACCCTTAGACTCATCCAGGTACTTCTTCTGCATTGGTACTGTACCGGGATTAGTTTGTATAACCAACCCAGCATCTATTAGTGCTTGCATACGTTCCCTTGAGTATCTCCATGCCCTTGTCACACCCATAACTTCGTACACGGGGTTTCCTTTGGCTGGTCCTCCAGGGCCGAGCATATTCTCCATTTTCCATTGTCTACCATCTGGGTCTGTGTATTTGTAGAAGTTGTCAATGTACTCTTGGCTCAAGGGTTCGTAGAGAGGGTTCCATGTGGCTACTTTTGCCTTTGTGTAATACAGAATTGTGTCATGGACTCTGGAGTAGTGATGGCTGCCTTGAGCCGCATCGCCTTTTGCATCGGAACGCTTCCAAACGACTTCATTCACAAACTGATCAGAACCAAATATTTCATCCATTATTAGCCGCATGGCACTATTTACCCGCGAGTCGCAATGCACGTAGATGCTGCCGTCGTCGGCAAGCAGGCTGTGCATCAGCTTGAGCCGCTCGTAGATCATCGCCAGGTAGGAGTCCACCCCGCGTCCCCAGGTGTCGCGGTAGGCGATCTCCTCCAGTACGGACGGTTCTTTGGTCAGGGTCTCACCGCCAACCTCAATATCCACGCTGAAGTCGGCCCCGACATCGAAGGGTGGGTCAATGTAGATCAGCTTGAGGCCACCGGCGGCCTCGATCTCGCGGCGGAGCGGGCCGTTGGCGAGGGAGGAGAGGACGAGGCGGTTGTCGCCCCAGACCAGCTTGTTCATCCAGCCGCCCGCCTGCCTGCGGCGGTCGTCCAGCGCAAAGAGGCCGAGTTGCTGGGGCGCACCCTCGCGGCGCGGTTCGTCAATCTGCTCTATGGACTGGAAAGGGAGGACGGCGGTGGTCACCTCGCTGCTCTTGCCCTGCCAGACCAGTTCAACCTCTGGCACATCGTCGAACAGAGAGAGGCGGTAGCGGTTGGGGAGCGGCTGGTTGTTGTCGATCAGCCGCTTGATTTCAGCCTTCTGCTCGTCGGTCAGGTGGATAGCCATTCGTCTCGTCCCTCCCAGTGTCAAACTAAATGCCCTCATGCTAATGACAGCAACGGGCGCGCACGACTCCCTAGCATGAGACTAGATGCGGTCGCCGACGTGCTGCTGCTCCCTCGCCCGCTCAACCAAGTCGCTTTGGCCGCAGGCCCAGGCCCGCCAGCAGCAGCAGAGCTGCGAGCAGCAGGATGAAGGGGCTGAACCAGGTGGGGCCGACCCCAGTGTGTGGCAGCCCCGGTTTGGTCGGGCCGCTAGTGGGGGTGCTGCTAATGCCTGCCGTCGCTGTGGCGGTGACACTCATCACCACCGTAGCGGTGTCGGTACTTGTCACTGCCGTACTGGTGCTAACTGCCACCGCTGTACTGCTGACACTAGCCTCTGCTGTGTTAGTCGCCGCCGCTGTGCTGGTGACACTCGCCACCTGCGTGCTGATTATCGTGATGGCGGTGTCGGTTGGCTGGGGGCGGGTAGGCTGTGGCGTAACTGTGTTGCCGGGCTGCGGGGTAAGGGTAGGGGTGACACTCAGCACGGCGGTGTTAGTGGCCCTCAGCACGGGGGTGTTAGTAGCCCTCAACACGGCAGTGTTGCTGGGCTGCGGCGTAACCGTGTTGGTAGCCCTCAGCACTGCGGTGTTAGTAGCACTTAGAACGGCAGTGTTGGTAGCACTCAGCACCGCAGTGTTGCTGGGTTGCGGCGTAATGGTGTTGGTAGACTGCGGCGGCACGGTGTTGGTTAGAGTCGGTAGCGATGTGTTGGTTACGGTGGGCGACGGCGTGTTGGTAGGCGACGGCGTGTTGGTAGGCGACGGCGTGTTGGTAGGCGACGGCGTGTTGGTGGGTGGTGGGGGAGTAGCACAGGCTTGAACGTTGTTGGTGTCGAGGGTGATCGCGCCGTTGAGGGCGTAGAGGCCACCATTTGATGATGTGTTCGTATTGAGGGTAATCGAGGTTAGGGCCAGCAGGTTGCCCTTGAAGTTGGTAGCCGTACCCAGGGTGGCCGAACTGCCGATCTGCCAGAAGATGCGGCACGCCTGCGCCCCATTGATCAGCAGCACGCCAGCGTTGGTTGCGGTGGTGAGGGTACTGCCAATTTGGAAGATGAAGACGCTGCCAGCATTGCCTTGACCGTCGAGGGTGAGTTGCCCGGTCAGCCCGGCTGCGGAGTTGAAGCAGTAGACCGCTGGGGTGAGGGTCAGGCCGCCGAGGTTCTGGCCGCTCAGGTTGGTGTCGCAAGCCTGCCCTGCGGCATTGTTGTAGGCGGCGGTCACATCCGCCTGCGCCTGGAAGGCGACCGCATCACCAGCGTGGATCACGCCGGTCAGGGTGCCAGGGGGGAAGCCAGCCACTGCCGTCCCTGGGCTTACGCCCACGTCGCCGACCACGTTGGTCAGGCCGGTGTTCGTCACCGTCGTGGCCGCTAGTACACCAAAGCTGGCGGCGGTGCCGAGGGATGGCAGGCTGGCGGCCAGGACGGGTCCAGCAGCCAGCAACAGCGCAGGTAGGAGCAGGGCCAGGACAATGAGGCGCAGGTATTTATTCAGTTTCATGGAGCGACCACCCTTCTTAACTCAAGGTACGTGCAGTACCTTGAGGTTGACTCGCTCCGTGATGGTATGGTCGCTGCCGAGCGTAATGCAGCGATTGGGATGGTGCAGTGGCTGCTTGCCTGTCCTTGCTTGCCCCTGAGCCAGGCGCGTGCGGGCCAGCTGTAGCTACAAGACGAACAGACACATACTAGAACCGGGCGGCCACTAACAAATCATCATAAGGTTAACAGCCCCCGCCGAAGGAATAACCTCATGTCCCGACTGTTTGCTATTATATTATAACAGATGCTGTCAATAGCTGTGCTAGAGCGGGTGTGTTGGGGAGTTGGGGGACGGGCTGCGCGGCCAACCTGGTACTTCAGCACAATTGCGCTGGGATGCTAATGGCTGCTCTACACTCCCGACCCCTGGAGCATCAGCGGGCATTAGTGCAGGATGCTGAGTACGCCAAGCAAAGCCAGCAGGCAAACGATAGTGACCAGCACCAGCCAGAGGAAGGTTCTAGTCCAATGTGCTGGTGCCACCAGGTTCGCAGTGAAGGCTGGTCGCTCGATCTCAAGGTTGAGAGGGACGAGCGGCTGCTCGTAGAGCGGCACTGGTTGCCCCGGCTTGCGGCTGCTATTTGGCTGCTCTGGCTTATCTTGTGCGCTACCCATCACTTGCCACTCTTTCAATTTGTCCTATTATAGCACAGCCGCATCGGTTGTGCTACAATCTGCTATAGCAATCACCGGTAGTAAGTCTAGTATACAAATCCCAGGGCGTGGAGGTGGGGCGATGAGCGGTGTGGCGGGTGTGGTGCAAGGGCGGCTGATCAGCCGCGAGGGTGCGACCTGGCTGCTGCGCCAGCCGTCGGGCAGTGTGCCGTCGGTGCTGGCCGAGCGGTGGGGCGAGCGGGTTGCGGCGGTGCTGGCGGGCATCTACGGGCGCGCGGTGCGGCTGCGCTTTACCCAGACTGCACGGCTGAGCTGACCTGGCTGGAGCAGCCTGCCAGTATCGCTGCGACCTGCTCGTTGTCTAGACCTGGACAAGCAACCGCTGCGGGTAGGCCCAAGGGCAAGGTGTATCCTGGGCGCAAAGAGA
>JBBROH010000189.1:0-7999 GCA_038229595.1 Chloroflexia bacterium
AAGTACCCGCCGCTGCCCAAGCCGATGCGGGCCGCCGAACCGCAGCCCCAGTACCAGCAGACCCAGTACCAGCAGCCACCTGCCCAGTACGGTCAGCAGCCACAGCAGTACCAGCAGCCGCCTGCTCAGTACGGTCAGCAGCCGCAGCAGCCGCCTGCTCAGTACGGTCAGCAGCCGCAGCAGTACCAGCAGCCGCAGCCTCAGCCACAGCCGCCTGCTCAGTACGGCCAGCAGCCGCCTGCTCAGTACAGCCAGCAACCCTACGCTGCCCCGCCGCAAGCTGGCAACCAACCGCAGACCATCCCACCCACCCAGTACCTCGGCGACAGCAGCAGCACCCCTGTGCGACCAGAAGACATGGATAGTGGCACCCGCCCTGGTGGTACTGGCCCCCTGCAAGACCGCTAAACCAGTAGCAGATAAGCAAAGAAGCGGCTACCCTCCGGAGGGTAGCCGCTCTTTCTGCTTACAACAGGCCCAGCCGTTGGAAGGCAACATCTACGTACTTGAGATGGTAGTCGTAGTCGCTGACGATGCGGGCTAGCGTCTCCTGGCTAAGATGGGCTGTAATCTCCTCGTCGGCTTGCAGGGCCGCAAGGAAGCCACCGGGCAGCGGCGCGCCTGCATCCTCGGCTTCGATCACGCGCATCGCATTACGCTGCACCAGCTTATAGGCCGCCTGCCGATCCTGGCCTTGCTCGACCAGGGCCAGCAACACCTGCTGGCTGAAGGTGAGGCCGCCGCTAGCCTCCAGGTTGCGGCGCATCCGACCGGCGTAGATTTGCAGCCCCTCCATAATCGCTGTAAACTGGCGCACCATGTAGTCTAGTAGCAGGCAAGCGTCGGGGAAGACAACCCGCTCCACGCTGCTGTGGCTAATATCGCGCTCGTGCCAGAGGGCAATATCCTCCATACCCGCAACCGCGTAACCGCGCAGCAGGCGGGCCAACCCAGCCAGCCGTTCGCTCTTGTGGGGGTTGCGTTTGTGCGGCATGGCACTAGATCCCTGCTGACCCTTGCCAAACGGCTCCTCAACCTCGCGTACCTCCGTGCGTTGCAAGTGGCGAATCTCGGTAGCAAACTGCTCGATGCCCCCCCCGATCACCGCCAGCGTGTTGAGGAAGGTGGCATGGCGGTCGCGCTGCAAGACCTGGGTGGCAATGGCAGCCGGGGCCAGCCCCAGCATCTGGCAGGCGCGCTCCTCCACCTGCGGTGGGATGTTGGCGTGCGTGCCAACCGCCCCACTCAGCTTGCCAACCGCCATCTCAGCCCGCGCCAACAACAACCGCTCCCGACTGCGGCGCACCTCAGCCAGCCAGAGAGCCAGCTTGAGGCCGAAGGTAGTCGGTTCGGCGTGGACACCGTGGGTGCGGCCAATCATGATCGTGTCCTTGAACTCCACAGCCCGCCGCGCCAGCACTGCGGCCAGCCCCTCAATGTCAACCAACAGCAGGTCGGCGGCGGCCACCGTCTGCAAGGAAAGGGCGGTATCCACCACGTCACTGCTAGTCAGCCCCAGGTGGATGTAGCGGCTAGCCTCGCCAACCGTCTCGCCAGCAGCACGCAGGAAGGCGATCACGTCGTGGTCAGTCTCGCGCTCGATTTCCTCCATGCGGGCGCGGTCAACCGTGGCCTGGCGGATCGCAGCCATTGCTGCCAGGGGGATCGTGCCACGCTCGGCCCAGGCTTCGCAGACGGCAATCTCAACCTTCAGCCAGTAGTCTAGCTTGCTTTGGCCCGACCAGAGCGCAGCCATCTGTGGGTAGGTATAGCGGTCAATCAACCTTGAGTTCTCCTTGCCCTCACCGCTTGCGCTGCGCCACCTGCCCGTCGTAACCAAGCAAGCGGCTGACCTGGCGGCGGCGGGTGCTGGTGATCGTATTTCGCAGGCGGTTGAAGATGTTGTATGGGACGAGGGCGAAGGTGGCGGCGACTGCCAGCCAGAGGATGCCCCACCAGAGCGAGTCGGTTTGTGCCAACAGGCTGCCGCCCAGCCAGCCGAAGATGAGCAGGTGGCGGTCAATCGTCGCCAGCATCAGGCCGTAGACGGCGAAGCAACTGGCAGCAGCGAGGCTGAGAACGAAGCTGGGGCGCAGGCTGTACAACTCGGTCTTGACCGCCCGTATTTGTTCACCAGCAGAGAGCGCAGCCATCCCCTTAGTCGTGCCACCCCTACGCAGCAAGGTAGCCCTGTAGATCAGCGCGTTGATGCGGCGACTGGGGCTGAAGTGATAGACGATCAGCAGTAGCAGAGCGACAGCAGCAAGGAGCAATAGCCAGCCGCTCACCCCAGCATTGCCCAGCAACCCGGTGAACAATGTGACCAAAGCCGCCAGCATGATGAACGGCCCGACTGCCACATCCACCTGGTACAGCCGCTCTGCCCAACGAAACTTCGCCAGCCTGTCCATAACACACCACCCGTCCTGCAAGATTGTAAAGCGCGCCACCCGCCTACTTGCGCCCTATTGTACCACAATCTGGGGTGCTGTTTGTGCCAGCCGCCAGGGGGGTTCGTAGCCAGGGCCAAGCTAGCCAGCCACTTTGTAGAGCCATCGTTGGCGGACGAGTCAGCCGTGCTTAATAGCCAACGTACAAAAAACGTGTAGCTGCAAGACGATGAACCGCAACCAATTGCTTGCCGCAGCAGCCTCAATATGCTATAATTGGCGGGTACGCGGGGGTAACTCAACGGCAGAGTTCCTGCCTTCCAAGCAGGTTGTTGCGAGTTCGAATCTCGTCCCCCGCTCCAAACTACAATATATAGGGGTTGGATGTCCGACTGACCCCTGTATCCTGTACTTTGCCCCTCCAACATGGAGGGTTAGCTGTGAGACGTGACAGCCTAACCTCCCCGAACCTGTAGCCGAGCCACTGCCACACCTGCGCCCTGGTGAGAAGCAGCCTACTACCCGCCAGGCGATACCGCCTGCCAGCCGGGAGTCAGCCTGTAGATAAGCGCGTACTGATCCCTGTATACCAGCAGGTAGCCCTTCACTGGCTCGTCACCCACCTTGTAGCTGGGGTTGTACAACTTATTGAGGGCGGGCCGAAACCGCCGATTGGGGTCAACCCGCACCTGGTCGAGATGCAGGTAGGTAGCCTTGTAGTAGTCGCCCACCTCGCGGATTGTCGATTCCCCATTATTGGCGATCATCAAGGCAGGTCGCGCGCTGTGGAAGCTGAACTCCCAGGGATTGCGGCTCATGATCACGTCAGCGGGCGTACTATGCTGGGCGTACCACTGCGCCGCCGCCACCAGCGGAGTGGCCCCCGCGAACTTCGGGGCGGCCTCCCATTGCTCGCGCACGGGCGGGTACAGCAGCAGCAAGAGCAGCAGCGGCACTAGCAGCATAGCTAGCCTTCGGCTCCCGCTCCCCTCGTGGGGGGGGGTTGAGTTGAGCCTGACTCTGTCGCCCAGCCAGAAGACGAACGCCACCGCGAACAACGCCACAAATGGCGCGAAAATCTGGAAGTAGCGCGCCTCATAGTGCCAGTACAGCACCAGAAACCCCGCCAGGGCAGCAAACGACAGCAGCAGCGGCGCAAGGCTGAATCCGCTATCCACCCCCGCTGGGTGAGGGGGCGGGCGGGTTTGGGGGAGGGTGCGCCAGCCGCGTCCAGCAACCAGCAAGCCAAGTAGAGCCAGCATCACCGCCAGTGTGCTACCAACATCGCCACCAACCAGGCCCGCGCCACCGCCAACCCGCCCGCCATCCCACAACGCGCCCAACTCGTAGCCGTCAACCTTGTAAAGCTGGTCGAAGCCATAGCGCAGCAACCACGAACGGTTCGGCAACTCGCCGCGTTCAGCGAGGGGGCAGGTTTGCTTGCCTGGTTGGTAGAAGCTGTAGGCGCAGTAGATGTTCTCCCACTGCCCATACTTGATCACCCAGGCATCGTATTGCTCGGTCGAGTAGAGCGGCGCGTGGAAGGTGAGCAGGTTGCGGGCAAGCAGCGGGCTGACCACCAACCCAGCCACCAACACGCCAAGCACAAGCGGATGCTGGATGCTGGACTTCAGCTGCTGGCCGAGGCTAGCCGCTGTCGCCGCAGAGCCAGCCCTTGTGCGCCCCTGCCAGAGCCGCCACAGCACCCAGCCGCCAATGGCCGCCAGCGCAACCACCATGCTAGGCTTTGCCCAGACCAGCAGCCCCGCCAGCAGCCCCACTCCTACCCAGCGGCGCACTTCCGGCCCCCGCTCCGCTTGCGCCAACGGGCGGGGCGGGGGTTGCGTCCCCACCAGATAGGCCAGCCAGACGAACAGGACTACAGTCACCAGGTCGCTGATCGGGTAGACCAGCATGGACAGCACGTAGGGGTTGGCGACTGCCAGGATCGCGCCGAAGAAACCGACCCGTCCATCCCACAGCCGACAGCCGATCCAGAACACGCTGTAGGCAAGGACGAGGACGAGCAGGTAGTTGGGCAGCTTTGCCACCGTCGTGCTGTCGCCGAAGATGGCGAAGAAGGGGACGGTGAGCAGTGGTTGCAACAGCGGCCAGGTCTCCGCCGGGTGGCTGACCGTCGGGTACTTTGTGTAGAACTGGGCCAGGTAGTCTACGCTGGCACCCTTGCCGTGCAGGATGTTGCGGGCCACCACCGCATTATCCGCGTAGTCAGCGTGGCCGATGAAGTCTACCTGCCAGACGAGGTAGAGGGCCAGCAGCCCGTACACCGCTAGCAGCGGCAAGAACCAACGGCGGGCGTACTGCGCGCTCTTTAGCCGTTCCAGCCAGCCACCCCAGCCGCCCCTTAGCCAGCGACGGTAGAGCAGCCAATTGATCGCCAGCGCAAGGGCAACCAGGGTGTACAGGATGGGTAGCAGCAGTGGAGCAGCAGCTACGTAAGCCACTCCAACGTAGCTGATCACGATCAGAGTCAAGCCGCTGAACAGCCGTCGCTGGGTGGTAGCGCGATGGATGGTGTAGAGTAGCACAGTCAGCAGCACGGTCAGCAGCAGCACCAATGCTGGGGGCAGGTGGAGGGGGAAAGCAGCCGCCCCTTGTTTGGTCAATACTATACTACGTACCTTCACCCCCAGGTTGCGGCTGTCGCCTGGAGGGTTGAAGGTGGCAGTGCTAAGGGTAAACTGAGGGTCGGGGCCAGCCGCCAGCAGCAGGTTGGCGGGGACAGCCACCGCTTGCAGGCTCATCGCCGCCGTCGTGCTGATCACTGCCAGCGGCTGGTTGTTGAGGCTGACGGTCACGGTCGGCGGGGGGAGCGGCCCGCCAACCCCGCTGCGGTAGCCTTGCAGCACCAAAGCCAGTTGGTAGTCACCTGCCTCAAAGCGGTAGCCGAAGTTGCTCAGGCGGAAGCTAGCCTCGGCGGTCGTCCAGCGGTAGCGGTAGCCCTCGCCCTGCTCATCCGCGTTCCAGCCGTCAGCGATATAGAGGGGATCGTAGAAGCTACCCAGGCTAAAGTTGTAGACAGAGCCGATCTGATAGCAGAAAAGCAGCACCGCAAGAGCGAGCAACAGGCTCAACCACAGTCCCCGCTCCCGTAGCACCGCTGGCACGCTCAAGCCGCCTGCCCTATCGCTCATCTAGCCAACCTTCCAGCATAGCGCAACGTCAACACTCTACAATCCTCCCCTTACTGCCGCACTGTCACCCGCACCTGCGCGCTCTTGCGGGCGGCCAGATCGAAGGTCAGCTTGTTGCTGGCGGTAGTAGCGGGCAACATCACCTGCTTGCCGTCGCGCTCGGCCCGCACCTCCACCGCCGTCACCGTGCCGTCTACGCTGAGGGTGAGGCCACGCAGGTCGTGCGTACTGTAGTTGCCAACCTCCACCAGCAACTCGAAGCCGTCCGCCGTCTGCTTCTTGCCGCGCACGATGGTGATCACCTGCCGCGCATCGTTGTGGTACTCCACGATCTGGCCGACTGGGGCCAGCCACAGGTTGCCCGCGTCGGCCTGCTGCCGAGCGTAAGCGACCGTTTGCTGCCAGACCTGGAACACGCCAGGGTCTGTCAGGGCAGAGGGGTGGTTCCAGAAGCTCGTCAGTCCATTGAGGGCGACCGCTGCGCTGATCACCTGGGTGGCCTGCTGCACGCTGCCCACTGCGGCACCGCTGCCTCCTTCGCTGGCCTGCTCCTCGCTGCTGCCGCGCCCCAGCAAGAAGTCGGGGACAACCAGCATCCCGCCGCTGTTCGGCGCGGTAGCAAAGTGGAACAGGTAGCGCATATCTGGCTCGTACAGGCGGGTTACGGCCTTGAAGCCTGCCTCGCGCAAGACAGCATAGTAATCCTCTTTTGTGCTGTTGCTGCTGCGCCAGGGGAAGGCGAAGGTAGTGGCGGTGATGCCCTGCGCCGCCGCCGAGGCGCGCCACTGGTCGAGGTCGGCGCGCAACTCCTCTGGCGATGCTCCGCGCACGTAGAGGTGGCCGAAGCTGTGGCTGCCGATCTCCAGCCCTGCCGCCTGCAAGCGTTTGAGTTGGTCGCCAAAGTACCAGTTTGCGCCGTTAGGGTCGGCTACCGTGCTGAAGGGGTCGTCGCTGTACCAACCGTGCGTCAGCCAATAGTCGCTGCCCCAGCCATTCTTCGCCCCTGCCCACTTGTACTGTGGGTTGCCGAGGTAGGCAGTGCGAGCGGTATTGCCGTCGAGCAGGTCGTAGCCGGTGGCGTAGAAGGTGGCCGAGATGTGGTTGCTGGCGAAAAGCGCGAGCAGTTGCTCCGTACCCATCCGCATCCGACCCCCCTCCGCCGCGCCAGAGGCAGGATCGTGCGTCATCATCCCCTTCGAGTGGATTGGCCCACCCATCGCGCTCTCCCAGTCGAAGCTGAAGGCGAGGGCAGCGCGGGCGTTGTTGGGCCAGGGTTCTACCCGCAGATTGTCGCTGGCAACCCGCACGCTGGTGAAGGTCGCGCTGCCATTAAACTGGCGCAGGATCACCCGCAAGTTGGCGACCAGCTTGTTGTCGGGGGCAGTACAGGTGAAGTAAGCTAGCTGGCCCACTGCGATCAACTTGCTCTCCACGTTGCCCACCGCCGTGTCACCCGACCTACCGTCAGCGTGACCCTCGTCTTCCCAGAGGCAGACGACCAGCGACTCGCCAGTCCCATTCGCCATATAGCTAACGTGGAACTGCTCGCGTGGGCGGGCGAAGATCGGCTGGCTGCGTAGCTCCCCATTCGTGCTGAGGGTGGCGGTAGCGGTCAGCGGCTTGCCAGCAGCAGTGGCCTGCCAGCCAAACTGGCGCACGTAGCTGCTGCCCACCCCTGGCTGCTGCACCAGATTGGCCGCCGCTGCGTAGAGCCGAGCCTCGCGGCTAGCGGTCTGCGCGTCGGTGGCTGGCTCACTAACGCTGCCAGCGGTGAAGAAGTAGAAGCCAACGCTGAGAGCGACGATCACCAGGATGGCGACGCTGATGGCCGCCAGTTCGGGCGACCGCCCCTTGCGGATGCGGCGGATGGTGGAGATTACGATGAAGAAGCCAAAGAAAAGTGCGATGATGCCTGCCAATATGCGAACAAGGTTATCCACAGAAATTAACCCCCCGCTGCTGCCAGCCTAAGCACTAACTGCTACCTCTGCGCTATCGATCCGGTCGGGCGAGCGCAGCCAGACGGCGTAGCCAACGACTACGTTGGTGATGTTGAGCAGCAGGATCAGCGTGCTGAGCGCGATTGCCAGCACGCTCGCTTCGGCAGTGGCGTAGCCCAACAGACCGAGCAGGATCACCAACACAGCGTCGCGGGTGCCAAGCCCGCCGACCGAGAGTGGGATCAGGGCGGCCACCGTAGTCAGCGAGTTGACCCCAATTACCTGCCACACATCGAGATTGATACCGAGGGCGGCGGCGCAGAGCCAGACGCGGCTGATCGAGATCACGAAGCTGAAGGCGGTGAACAGGCTGGCAGTCGCCAACGCCTTCTGCCCGCCCGCCAGCACGCTGCTAAGATCGGGCTTGTTGTCGCCAGCCTGCCCCCCCCCAGCGGGAGCGGAGTCGCCCTTGCTGAGTCGCTGCATCACGAGGCCAATCAGCCGCTCACGCACT
>JBBROH010000190.1:0-7978 GCA_038229595.1 Chloroflexia bacterium
CATTGAAGTAGACAGCGACAGCCACAAACAGCGGAGCAGCTAGCAACCCTTGCTGACTGCCCCGCTGTCGCTGTTGCAAGCCATCTTTGGTCAGGCCACCAGCCTGCCGTCACGCAACTCGATCACCCGCCCGGCCTGTGCCGCCACCTGCGGATCGTGCGTCACCATCACAATAGTGACCCCTTCCTGCTCGTGCAGTTGGCGGAACAAGGCCATGACTTCGCCACCTGCCGTGCTGTCCAGGTTGCCGGTCGGTTCATCGGCTAGCAGCAACGCCGGGTGGTTGATCAACGCCCGCGCAATCGCCACCCGCTGCTGCTCCCCACCTGATAGCTGGCTCGGCAGGTGGTTGGCCCGCCCACTCAGCCCCACTTGCGCCAGCAACTCTTTCGCCCGCTTGTCCAGGTTGAAGCCTTTTGGCGGATAGGGTATCAGGGGCAGCTTGACGTTCTCCACCGCTGATAGCACTGGCACTAGGTTGAACAACTGGAAGACCAAGCCGATCTGCTGACGACGGAAGTCGGCCAGCGCATCAGCCTTCAGCCTGATCAACTCTTTGTCCCCTACTACCAAGCTGCCGCTAGTCGGATGGTCAATCGCCCCAATCAGGTTCAGCAGCGTACTTTTGCCCGACCCACTTGGCCCTACCACCGCGACGAACTCGCCCCGCTCAATCGTCAGGCTTAGTTCGTGCAAGGCGGCTACCTGGCGCGTCTCACCGCCTTCATACACCTTGCTAAGTTCCGTCGCCACAATCATTGTCGCTGCCATAAGAACTACTCCTCTGTGTTAGTTACGGTAAAGGTGTGCCACTTACCATTTGAGTAATGCAGGATCGCGTCGCCTACGGCCCAACCCTCGCTAGATGAGACCATCTGCAAACCCCAAGACCGGGTTGCATCTAGCTTGTCAGCCAGGTACCATTGATCATCCTTGTAGTGCATCGCTACACCGTCCAAACCCGTCGCCCAACCATCCGTCGGTGTCACCATGCTGACCGCCCATAGGTCAGTTTTAGTGGGCGACGCAGCAAGCAACCATTGCTTGCCATCATAATGCAAGATTACGCCGCCAGCACCGACCGCCCAGCCTTCATTCTTTCCCACAAGCGCAACGCTGTAGAGGACGGCACGAGTGGGGCTGGGTACTGATTGCCACTTGCTGCCATCGTAGTGGAGAAGGATGCCGCCCTGACCAACTATCCAGCCATCGGTCGGATCAGTAAAGGCTACTGCACCCAACCATAGCTTGGTAGGACTGTTAACTTGCTGCCATTGGCCTTTTTGGTAATGTAGGATAGTGCCACCTTGTCCTACTGCCCAACTATCATCAGCGTTGAGCGTCGTCAGCCCCCACAACTCTTGCTTAGTTGGGCTGGCGACCGGCGACCATTGGTTAGCTTCCAGGTGTAGGATAGTACCTCGCTCACCAACTGCCCAACCCTGCTGGTTGGGGGCAACTGCCAGTGCGTAGAGGTGGGTCGTGCCGCTGACTGGTACTGTCTGCCACTGTCCTGCGGCATACTTCGCTATCACCGTATCAGACGTGCTGTTGCCGTACACGCGCCAGCCAACCGCCCAGCCTATATCGGCGGACAGCATTTGTACGGACTTAAACACAACGGAGCCGGGATCGGGTGTAGCCGTCGCAGTAAGGGGTACGTCACTGGTTGGTGTACCCATTAGCAACGGCTGGGCACCATTGTCACAGCCGAGAAGCATAAGCACCAGCAGGACAGCAAACGCGGCAAGCGATCTGTTTTGCAAGATTAGCCTCATCTTTGCTGTTGCATCACGCTGACAAGCTGTTGACGTGGGGTGAGGCTAATGGCGTACAGGGCTGACAAGCTGCATAGTAGTATTATCACCAGCAGACTGGCAGGCACCACCCACCAGGCTGCCAGGATTAGCTGGCTCTTGGTCGCCAGACCCACGCCGACCGCTGCTACCGCACCTACCAGCCCGCCGAACAAGCCGAGCCAGACTCCCTCTAGCAGCAAGCTAAAGCGAACTGCCCCTGCTCTCCACCCCATCGCTTGCAGGAGGGCCAGTTCATGCCTGCGCTCCAACACGCCTACAGCCAGGTGATCAGCGACGGTCAGGACGCTGACGACCAGTGCCGAACCGACCATGATGTAATGGTAGGGCTGCACCTGCAAACCGACAAACTGACCGAGCAGTGTCACCCGCAAGGTGCCACTGAGCGCGACCAGACTGGCACTGATCAGCATCAAGAGGGTGGTAGCGATGGCAATACCTCCCGCGGCCAGGATTGAACGCAACCGGCGACGACTCAGGTTACGCCAGGCAAAGGCAGCCAGGCCAGGCCACCCCACCCCACCCAGCAGACGGCCACCACCAAGTACCCTGCCGCTGCCGACAGGTGCGACCACCTCACCGCGCTGCAACAACTCGGCCACTGGCTGGCGCACCACCCACCAGGCGGGGCCGATGCTGGCTAGCAGGTAGAGGCTGAACACAACCGCGCCAACTGCTACTGCTTGCTCTGGTGGGGCAGCCAGGTTGAGCAGACGAGCGATGAGCAAAGCCAGGATGATAGCAGTCACTCCACCGAGCAGCCCAAGAACAGCCGCCTCACCAATAACCAGACCGCTGATGTGCCGTCTGCGCCAGCCGATGGCCTGCAAGAGGGCCAGTTCACGTCTGCGGCTGAGGGTGGAGAGGAGCGACTGACTAAGCAGGTAAAGTAGCCCCGCCAGGCCAGTGACGACGAGCATGAGGACACTTGCACTGTCAATGCCACCGCTGATGTTGGCGGCTGCACCGAGGGTTGTCCACTGTTCCTCAACGTAGCCGAGGGGAGCTACCTTGCCGTCAGCAGAGCCAGGGATGTAGACCAATACCTGTTGAGGGCTGGACCCAGAGACGATGTCAACGTGCAAGCCGGTAGCGGCGATAATCTCAGCAGCAACAGCCTCCACCTTTTTGACATTCTGTGGCGTGTATTTGTCAATGCCAGCCACCCGCACCCTAATCGCGTCAATGCAATTGTCGCCGCGAAAGAAGCGCGCAGCGGCGATGTTGGTCAGGGCCAATGGCGGGCCAGGGATGAAAGAGGCTGGATTGATCGTGGGGTGCAAGGTGACAGGGCCGCCAGGTAGCTCCTTGCCCGCCGCATCACGCACGAGTTTGACCGTAGGCGGGGTGTAGATACCGAGTGGCACGTAGGTAAGGGGATTGGGGTTGCGGACACTTTCCGGTAGCTTGTTCAGGTCGTAGCTACCTACCTCGTTTAGACTAAAGCTGCCTTTATCTTTGTCGTGCTGCACCTTGGTAGCTGGCTCCACCAATGGGAGGGAGCGGAAAGCAGTTTCGCCTGTAACCGAGATGATGGTTTGGGTGTCGAGCTTCGTTTCAGCGGCAATGGTTAGTAGACCATTCGTGTCGAAGGGTGCGGTGTATTGCCTATAGCTAATGCTGCCAGGTAGGTAAAGGCTGTCAGTACCTTTCGTGAGCCAGCCCTTGCGGCCAGATGCAGTGTCTACCACGGGTTGCTGTCCACGCAGATCGATGGTAAGTGCCCGCATCGAGATCGGCTTGATCACGTTCCCATAGTCAATCGTGGTACTGATAATGCTGCGGACAGATGGTATGTTGAGATTGTCAAGGTACTGTCGCAAATCTGCGCCTCTATCTTGCTTAGGATCACTGCTAGGTACGTAGCCAGTGTACTGCTGTGCTACCTCAAGGGTACTAGTGTCCACCAGCTGCAACTCGTCTACCTTGATTGTTGTTGGTAGACTGACATAGGTGCTGGCTGCATAGATGATTGGCAAGTCAGGTCCAGATGGATTGTAGCTTCGCCTACGTGCATTATCTATTGAAATGTGGCCCGCTTCTACTTTCTCTGCCTCAGTCTTAGCCTCAGCAATCCGCTTGTCATCTTCATCCTCAGTTGGCACGTGTACCGTTGCATAACCATCGTTGCTCGCTAGATACTTACCATCGATAAGCGACTGATCAACCCCACTTAGCTCTCGCTCTGCGGCAGGATCAATAGCAGCCAGCTGTGTCCAAATCGTAGGTAGGCTGCTAATATGCAAATCTACAGAACCATCAGAGAACACACTAGCACCTGTTGACGTAGCAAGTAGAACTGGATTTTCTATTTTATACCCAGCCGGTGCTTGTTGGGACAAACTGACAGGTCTGCTAGGAGGCTTGATCACATAGTATTGGTGATCGTCTACGACAGTGGTGCTGCGGTAGCCATTGGTTGAGCTAATACCAAGCTGCACCTTAAGCGTAGATGTTTGTTCTTGGGCAGGTAGTCTCATGATCATAAAAGGTACGTAGCCACGCAGGTATCCAATAGTGGCGATGGGTGCTGCTACCTGAACGGCGGGCAACTGCTGAATCTGCTTCCACTGCGCGACACTAATGCCATTGCCGCTGGCACTCAAATAGTTGCTCTCTACCACCTGATGCTCTAGTTCAATGTTTTTAATTGCTTCCTTTGGTCGTACCAGGATGTCAAATGAGCCGCGCCAGTTCTCATCCAAAGTGGCCGCAACCTTCACGCTGGCACTTTGGTTGGCCGAGACATAGGTAGAGAGGCCGCTGCTGAGGGCCAGTAGACCGAGGATCAGCAGCAGGTTACGGGAAGAACGGGCCAGCATAGCGCGGAGCAAGAAGTTTATCATTTGGTCTCCTGTTGAGTGTGAGAGTGCTAGCAAGTTGACCCCGCTAGCACTTCTCATCTGCTACAAGGTTACTGACAGTTGACGTTAACAATAGAGCGTGCAGTGGCCCTCACGAAGTTAAAATCCTTGACGAGCAGGCTTTGGCCGTACCTGCCAGTGCTGCTGTAGCTACCAAAGTTAGGTAGACTCGCGCTCGTAGCGTAGGTATCCCCAACCTCGAAGTAACCAGCTTCTCCGGCATCAAAGACAACGTCTTTGAATGGGCCTGTACCACCCCAAGCCAAGTTCCACGAGATCGTAGCACCGGCACACTTGTTCTGGGTACCTGGGGTAATGCTAGCGGTTGAGGCGAAGACTGCTGCACTGCCAAGACTAAGCAGAGCAAAAGCCAGAACGAACGAGAGCAGCTTAACCCGCAGGCCTGCTGCTTTGAACCGAGTAACCATGATTCCGCTCCTCCTTGTGACTAAGGTCTTCCGGTCGCTAGGTGGTGCCGCGCACCATCTAAGTTAAGTATAGACCCACATGAGGAACAAAACAATTACAAGATCCAGTAATTTTTGGTTCACGTTGTACTACCGCCTTCGTGCTGCCGCTCACGCTTAAGCTGATCCTCGTACCAGCGAATGGCTTGCTCCCGACGACAGGCACCTATCTTTTGGTAGATGTTGCTCAGGTACTTTATCACAGTGTGGATTGTAACGCTCAGCACCTCTGCCATTTGCTGGTTGCTGGCACCAGTAACCAGAATACGCAGCACCCGCCACTCACCGGCTGTCAACGCAGTAGTATCTTCTTGTCGGGCCATGAACACACCTCTCTTGTACGTCCAGTTGTATGTGGCAGCATCGTGTTGCACTGCACAGCAACCTGAAGGGCTGCCGTTAAACTCCACTAATCTTTATATATCTCAGACTGCCAAAAGGTTCCCTTCTGGCAACGAAAGGATGAACCTTTGCCAAATTACTCCTTTACTATTATAATAAGCGAGGAGGGAGGTGTACGATGCAAGACGATGAGCAGGCTGCGGTCGAGCAGCTGCAAACGGGGGACATCGGCGGGTTGGATTTGCTAATCCGCCGCTACCAGGTGCCTGCGATGCGGGCTGCCTACCTAGTCTGCCGCGACTTGGCTCTGGCCGAGGACATCATGCAGGCTGCCTTCGTTCGCGCCTTCGAGCGGATCGCGCAGTTTGATGCCAGCCGTCCGTTCGGTCCCTGGTTCCTGCGTTCGGTCGTCAACGACGCGGTGCAAGCCAGCAGGCGGAGGCAATGCAGCGTGCCACTTGACGAGGCCAATGAACTGCTGTCGAATGAGAGACCGGAGCTCACCGCTGAAGCTGACGAGCTACGCGCCGTCATCTGGGCCGCTCTCGACGAGCTACAGCCGCAGCAACGTGCCGCCATCGTGCTGCGCTACTACCTCGGCTTCAGCGAGAGCGAGATGGCTGCCGAACTGGGTTGCACATCTGGCACGGTCAAGTCGCGGCTGCACAGAGCGCGCCACCACCTGCGCTGCCTGCTGGCCCCCTGGCTCTACCCAGTTGAGGAGTAGCTATGCGTAGGCAAAAGGACAACCCGCTAGCCGATGAGCAGCAGGTGCGGGCCACCCTCTACTATTACGCGGTCCGGGCCATCCCCTCTGACCTCGACCTGACTGCCGCCGTTCACCAGCACCTGTCCACTCGGAGGAGAGTCCGACGTAACACCGCTGCGCTACTTAGCCTCACTCTCGCCAGCTACCTGCTGATCCTGCTGCTACCGGGCTGGACTGGCAACCTGCCCCTCCTAACCCAGCGCGCTATCACTGCCACCGTCAGCCAGCTACCCACGCCGCTCGACCCTGTGTTGCTGCGCTTCGGGCGCGAAGTCAACCTCAGCCAGAGTAGCGGCGGGCAGACCGTCACCCTGTGGCGCGTCTATGCCGACCAGCAAGTGGTAGTGGTTGCCTACAAGGTCGTCCCTCAGCAGGCCGCGCCGTCCCGTTGCCCCGACCCTGACTTCTGCCCCCGCCGCTACGTCATGCCAGACCCGACCCTCAGCGATGAGCGCGGTACGATCCTACCGGCAATCAACACGCTGGCCTGGGCCGAACGCGGCAGCGACAGTACCTGGGTGGTCAGCTACTTTGCTGCTGACGGCTTGGCGTGGCGCGGCCTCGATGCCGACCTCCATCTTGACCTGACCGTGCAGCCGACCCAACGCACGATCAATTCGCTCGATGCACCGTTGGTGCGGCTGGCTCTGCCCACAACCGCCAGCGGGCTGACGGCCAGCTTCAGCTACCGGCTGCCGGTCAGCCGCGACCTCGTGCATCAACAGCAGATAGCGGTCAACCAGACGCAGCGGGTCGGCACGGTCTATGTTACGCTGCAAGAGGTGCGCTACAGCCCGGCACAGGTGCAGGCCGTCTTGCGGATAGATGGTGCTGACGGACAACCGTTTATAGCCTGGGAGGGCAGCAACTGGGCGACCAGTCGCAGCAGCAACTACGCTGCCGGGCGCAACAACCTGCAACTGGCGGGCGAGACGCTGATCCAGCAGGCTGACGGCACTTGGCTCTACAGCGTGACCGGCAACCTGGCAGCCAGAGCAGGCCTGGCCCATCTGGTCATCTACCACCTTGAAGGTAGCAACTTGGCTACCCCTGGCCCCTGGCTGTTCAACCTGACCATCCCTGATGGCTTGTAACAGGCTCGTCCTTGCGCTGCGCCCTTGCAGTTCTTCCTTTGAACGGGGTAAGCTATGCTGACAAAGGCGAACTTAAGCTGCTAGCTATCGCGTTGACCACCTTGATACCCTGCCCACATCCAGTCAGATACGCCCAACCACCCCGCAGCCGCTCCACATCCGCGTCGCTCCTCTCCCTGTGCAGCACCTCCCGCGCCAACTCTGCACCCTCACCGCTGCGGAACACCAGCCGCAAGCAACCGTCCAGCACGGGCTGGCCGCACAAGTGGGCCGAACGCAGACTGACCAGCGGCAGCACGCAGCGGCTTTGGAGCAGACCGAGCAAGGGAGCTTGCAGGTAGAGGTCGGGGTGGCAGTCCAGCACCAGTGCGTGCCGTAGATACTCGCCGCTGTTCGCAAGCTGGCGGGCTGTTTGCTGGTGGCAGGCGATCAGGCTGCCCAACCACGTTGCGCCGCTCAGTTCCAGCGTGACGACCTGCCGCTCACTAACCCACGCCGCTACATGGTGGGCGGTTATCCAGCCCGGTGCTTGTGAGGCTGGTTGATAGGTTGGAGCAGCGGCCAGTACCTGCGCGTGCCGTTCAGCCTTGCCGACATAGGTCACGCCCATGCCTTGCCGCACCAA
>JBBROH010000191.1:0-7922 GCA_038229595.1 Chloroflexia bacterium
CGCTACTGGCCCAGTCGCGGTCGGGGTTGCCAACTTCGCCTTCTCGCCAGCGGTGATCACCATCACTACTGGCACCACCGTGCAATGGACGAACAGTCTCGGCTTCCACAATGTTCGTTCATTGACTGGCCCAGAGAGCTTCAGCAACACCGCTGCGACTGCGCCCTGGGTCTACAGCCACACCTTCACCCTCGCTGGCGATTACACCTACCAGTGCGATATCCACCCTGGCTCCATGCAGGGGGTTATCCACGTCACCGGTAGCGACCGGGCGGCCCGCCCAGCAGCAGTCGATCACGGCAAGGCCGACCTGAAGGCCAAGATGCCCGACATGGACATGAGCCGCTAACCACCGACCACCTAGAACAATAGCTACCAACCTGGCCTCCGCTTCTCTAGCGGGGGCCAGCTTTTTGCCCCTATGCCAGATAGCAGCTTGCCAATTGGTGCAGCAGATCGGGAGTCAGGTAGATTGCAGCAGGGCGGCTAAGCTCGTGGCTCCAGGTGCCGCTAGTAACCCCAGCAGCAACTGCTCTGCACCAAACCGCTGGTGCCTCATCCTAAGCCCGGACTAGCTGATCCAGGTTTCGTTTTAGCCCGCGCCGTCAAAATGTAGGGCCAAATCTTGCTCAGGCACGTATAGATAGCAGGCGTACCTACCATTAACCTATTTTAGGACAGACAGGGGTAACATGAGAAAGATGAGATTGCTAGCCTTGCTCGGCCTGCTGGCGGTGGCCTTGCTACCAGGCCAGGGGACACAGGCGCAGGGCGCGAACATCAATCCCAGCATCCGCGTAGTCTCCCCCGCGAACGGGACAACAGTCAGCGGCGAGCGGCTGGTGCTGGCGGTAGCCTGGAACAACTTTGCTTTCGATGCACCCGGCACCAACCTCGACCTGCGACCGGGGCGCGGGGCTTACCGCGTCTATGTGGACGGCCAGTTGGCGGCCCAGGACTTCGGCACCGCCACTTCGCTGCCCAGCGACCTCCTACCGCAGATTGGCGCAGGCCAGCACACCATTGATGTGAAGCTGGTCAATGTGGACGGTAGCCCGATTGCCTCAGCCCAAAACACGCAGATCAAGGTGCGGCTGGCGAACGCGATGAGCTACGCCGCCAAGAGTGGCAGCCCGGCCATCCGCATCGTGGAGGGGCCGACTAGCGATGGACGCGGCCACTTCTTCGTCCGCACCGAGACCACCGGCTACAAGCTGGACGGCACCCGCGTCAACAACAAGCCAGAGAACGGCATCGGCCACTATCATGTCTACCTCGACAACGAGAAGCTGGCGAACGTAGGGGTCAGCGAAATCTCCTCGATCCCCTCCGACATCTACCCTACCATCCTCACCCCTGGCGACCACGAGATTTACGTGATCCTGGAGACGCACCAGCACGTGCCGATCCCTGGTGGCACCAGCCAGCGGGTCAAGTTTACGGTGCGCGCCCAGGACATTCCAGCCGCGCCAGCCGCCAGCATGACCCTCGGCGGTAGCTACTTCGACCAGACCAAGAAGGCAGTGCGCGGCAGCTTCCTCGCCTACTGGCAGCAGAGCGGCGGCCTCACTCGCTTTGGCTACCCGATCAGCGACGAAGTGCGCCAGGCCAGCCCGACCGACGGCAAGACCTACACCATGCAATACTTTGAGCGCGCCGTCTTCGAGTACCACCCGGAGGCCGAGCAGCAGGTAATGCTCAGCCAGCTAGGTAGCTTCCGCTACAACGAGAAGTACAAGGCGGGCGCGCCAGCCCAGCAGGCCAGCACAAGCAATCCGCGCCAGTTTGCGGAGACTGGCAAGACGCTGGGTGGCAAGTTCCGCCGCTACTGGGAGCAGAACGGCGGCCTCGCCAGCTTCGGCTACCCGCTTAGCAACGAGTTTCAGGAAAAGAGCGAACTTGACGGCAAGAGCTACCTCGTGCAATACTTTGAGCGCGCCGTCTTCGAGTACCACCCGGAGAACGCCAGCCCCAACGATGTGCTGCTGACCCAACTCGGCACCTACCGGCAGCAGAGCAAAAGCAGCGGCCAGGCAGTAATGCAGGGGATGCAACACTAACCGTCAGAGTAGGCGGGCTAAGTCTGTCCAGCGGACAGCAAGGGGCGGATCAGGTGACACAACCCCCAGTAGTTGCCACAACAATCCGCTGGCAGACTGGCTCAAGGCTAAACCCTGACCAAGCGTCTATCGCAGAACAGCAAACCTAAAGAGGTGACCTTTGATGAGCAAGCTAGGATTTGGTGCAGTAGCCGCCCTGCTGCTGGTGACGCTGTTGGGCGGCCAGGCCCAGGCGGCGGATAAGCCGGCCATTCAGATCGTTGCGCCGAAAGAGGGGGCAAGCATCAGCGGCGACCGCCTAACGATCACTACCCACAAGACCAACTTTACCTACGCGGCCCCCGCTGTCAACCAGCAGGACAGGGAAGGGCAGGGCAACTACCGCATCTTCGTAGATGGCAAGCTGGCGACCGAGGATTTTGGCGACGTGACCGCCCTGCCGACCGACAGCCTACCCCAGCTAGCGGCTGGCGAACACACGATTGAGGTGCGCCTCTACAGCAACAGCGGCAAGCTGGTGGCGGGTGTGCCAGCCGCAACGACCAAAGTGCGGCTGGCGAACGCGATCACTTATGCCGCCCAGCCTGGCAAGCCAGCGATCCGCATCACCAGTGGCCCGACGGCGGACGGCCTCGGCCACTACGTGATCCGCACCGAGACGACCGGCTACAAGCTGGACGGCACGTTGATCAACAACAAGCCAGAAGACGGCATCGGCCACTACCACGTCTACCTCGACAAGGATTCGCTGGCGAACGTCGGGGTGGGCGACATCTCCTCGATCCCTTCGGACATCAACCCTGGCCTGCTTACCCCTGGCGACCACGAACTCTACGTCATCTTGGAGACGCACCAGCACAGCCCCATCCCTGGCGGCACCAGCCAGCGAGTCAAGTTCACGGTGCGCGCCCAGGACTTGCAGGTGGCGGCCAGCGAACCGGGCAGCGCGGCTGGCACCAGCAGCGGGATTAGCGGCGGGGCTGTCGGCCTGCTGTTCGGCCTGTTCGCAGGCGGGGCTGCTGTGTTGATTATCCTCTCCAGCCTGTTCTCGATGCTGGGTAGCCGCAGCCGCGCCCGCGAGGAGAACGCGAAGACGCAGCAGCAGTTGTTATCCTCAACCCCGATCCATCTCCGCTGCTGTACGAGCCAGGCCGCGTAGGATGGCTTCGTCGCTCTCCTGCACGCCTACCTCGGCGGCGGCGGCGGCCAGTACACTGGCGAAGGACAATGCACCCTCTGCTAGCCTCTCGTCCAGGGGGGCTGGGCTGTTGTAGGCGGCGTTGATCGTGGTGGCGGTGGCGTGGTCAGCGGCGGTGCGCTGCTGCTCTGCCTGCGCCTGGGCCGCCTCTGCCACCTCATCATACGCGGTATGTGGCTCGTAGGCGACCGGGTAGCTGCCAGTGAGCGTGTGATAGTAGGCGGCGGCGGCCTGCTCTGGGCGGTGCTGGCTGGCGATCAGCTTGCGGGCGTTGCGGGCTAGCGTCTGGCGCAGCAGGGGGTTGGCAGCCAGGGCGAGCAGGTAATCCAGCAGCAGGCTCTCCTCGCTCTCGTCCACATCCACGCGCACAGCGGCAGCAGCGGGCAGTTCGGCGAAGGCGGCGGTGTTGCTGACGATCACCGCCTTGCCCGCGCCCATGATCCGCAGCAAGGCCGCCGAGGTCTCGCCCGCCGAGGGATAGCGCAGGTTGATGCAGAGGTCGGTGGCCGCCATGTAGTCGTTGTAAGTAGCGGTGTCGGCGTGGCCGGTGATCGTCACCCGCTCGCTAAGGCCGAGGGCTGCCACCTGGCGGGGGAGATTGTAGTTGGGCGACACACTGCCAACCAGGTAGTAGTGGCTGGCAGGTTGCTGCATGGCAAAGGCTTTGTAGGCGCGCAGGCTGGTAGAGAGCCGCTTGTAGGGGTTGATGTGGCCGAGGCTGGCGACGACGAAGGTCTCTGGCGCAATGCCCAGGCGAGCGCGGGCGGCGGCGCAATCGAGGGCTGGTGGCAGCGGCATCCCCATCGGCGCGACCGTGATCGGGGTACGGGGCGCAACCGCCGCTACCTGCGCTGCCATGTACTGGCTGTGGACGATCAGCTTGTCGGCGGCGGCCATTACCCGCTCGCTGAGGGGGAAGCTGAACAGGCTCTCTGGAGTCTGCCCCTGCAAGACGCGGCGCACCGCCTCTGCACCCTCCGCCCCATAACGCTCGCCCATCTCGCGCTGGTAATCGCGCTTCTGGCCGCCGTTGAGGGCCATCCACATGACCAGGTGGTGCAGCACGTATTCGTGCATGACCACGATACCAGGCAGCTTCCCGCGATTGGCGAAGATAGCCTTGTAGATGTAGGCGTGGGCAGGCGAGTTACCCATGTGGTAGAGGGCCGCATCGAAAGGCTGCCGCTGGTGCAGGCGGGCAAACTGCTTGCCGCTATGCACAGGGAAGCGGGCAGCCACCGCGCGATTGGTCGGCTTGTAATCGTCAACGAACAACTCGATCTGCAAGCCAGTGGCCGCCAGCGCAGGCAACAACTCCTCGCTGTAGTCGCTGATACCCGACTGGATCGGGTTGAGCGGGCTGAAGTAGGCTATACGCATGGGCTTTACCTCCACCTTGCTCCCCCGTGAGAGGAGGGGAAGGCAAGCTACTGCTGCATCAACATCAACTGGGCGACGATCTGTTGCAGGAAGTCGGCGGCGTTGCGGCTGATACCGAACGCCTGGTGGGTGCCGCGATCCACCAGCTTGGTCAGCACGAACTCATCCTGATCGACCGCAATGATCGGCAGTGCGTATGGAACGCCGTCGCGCAGGTAGAAGGTGGGCAGCATATTGCCGGTGGCGATAGAGTGCAGGGCGGTCGCCAACATCACCGCCATCGTCGCCCGCTTTGCCTGCGCCCGCATCGCATCCTGGGCAGCCAGTGCGTCGGTCAGCACGCCAGGGAGCGGGCCATCATCGCGGATCGAACCTGCGAGGATGAACGGCACGCGCTGCTGCACACAGGCGTGCATGATGCCGTCGCCGACCATGCCGCTCTCCACCGCTGCCTCTATGCTGCCGAGCGCACGCACGCGGTTGATCGTCGCCAGGTGGTGGCGGTGGCCGAGCGGCACGGCATGGCCGCGCATGGTCACGCCCAGGCTGGTCTGGTAGGTCGCCATCTCCAGGTCGTGGGCTGCCAGGGCGTTGCCCGCAAACAGCACTCCCACATAGCCGTTGTTGACCAGCCAGGTCATTGCGTCGCGTGCGCCCGCGTGGACGACGGCAGGGCCGAGTACCCACACAGCATGGCCGCCCTGCCGCCGGTCGTCCTCCATGATCGCGGCCAGTGCCTGGTAGTCGGCGGGGCGTTCGCGGCTGCTGCCCCCCGACATGAAGCTGAACTTCTCCGTGTGGGTCGGCTCCGGGTCGAGGAAGCCGTGGTCGTTGACATAGAAGCCGTCCGCTCCCGACTCGTGGCTGCCGCAGAGGACGAGTGCGCCAGCGGGCAGGGTGCGGGCCTCCGTGCAGCGCACGTGGTCGCCCTCACGCACCATCACTGCGTCCATGCGTGGGTCGGCGGCCAGCACCCAGCCCTGCTCCAGGCGCACGTAGGTAGGAAAGTTGGTGGTCGAGTAGAACTCGTCGGGGACGATGCCAGCGGCGGGGGCGGGAACGAAGCGGGCGAGTGGGTAGGCGCGGAACTCAACAGAGTTGAACAGCGGTTGGTGGTAGATATTGCTCACGGCGTTGTGAAGTTCTCCTTGCAGTTAGATGATCGAGGCATTATACCAAATTGTAGCGCAGCAGCGGCAGCAGCCGACCGGCTCAACACTTGCGAACTGCACCTGCTTCGTAGTTTGTCTCCTCAACCGGTGGCTCTTGCAGCGTAGCCATAGCCTCTTAACCTCTGCCTTAACCGCCAACCACAAGCTAGCCCTGTACTTCACCCAGTCTGCTCTACGCGATGTTCGTCTGGGCTGAACAGATCGTTGGCGGCAGCAGGGTGTGGCTGGTGCTTGAACAAGTCAGGCTGCGGCAACTGCTCACCTTCCTCCCGCGCCCACTTGACTAGTGAGGAGATAAGCTCTTGCCCCTGTTGCACGGCCTCAACATAAGTGTCGCCGTGAATGTGGTGGCCGCCGAGTTCAGGCAAGGTAACGATAAAGGTCTGATCCTCGTCTGACTACTGGATCAGCATCGAGTAAGGTGGCTCCATCAGCCATATCTCTCGGCACGTGCCTGCTCAATAAGCTCCTTCACTTCGTCGTCGGTTGGTGGCGTGACCCCTGGGGCAGACAACCTACCAAGAGCATAGCTTAGAGTATCCTTCATCGAGGGTACAACAGTCTCTTGCGTGGCTGGTACCAAGGTATCAATCATCTCGTGTAGCAGGCGCGTGCGTTCGGCAGCCGACAAGCTCAATACTTGCTGACGCGCCCGCTCATAATTCTCTGGTAGCTCCTGCTGAGGAGCTTCTTGCGCAACGGTCATAGCAGCACCTCCTACACTTACTATTTTAACTCAATTGACTGGGATTGGTCAACCCAGCAGGCTGCCCACTACCCGCTGCCAGTCAATGCCCTTCGCGGCTAGGTCGGCGCGACCCTGATCGCCCAGGTCGGCGGCGAGGTCGGAGTCTTGCAGGTGGCGGATGCTCTCGGCGACGGCGGCGGCGGTCGGTTCGCTGACCAGGGCGTTACGCTGGTGAACGGCGAACTCTAGCACTCCGCCCGCGTCGTTGGTGGTGATTACCGCCTTGCCGCTCGCCTGCGCCTCCAACGTGCTGTAGCCGTAATCCTCGTCAACCGGCGCGTAGTAGACGGCGCGAGCGTTGGCGTAGAGTTCTACCGCCCGCTCGTCGCTGACGCGGCCCAACACCTGCACCCGTTCGCCCAGTTGCGCCGCCCGCCGCTGCACCTCGGCCAGCAAGGGGCCGCTACCCGCGATGATCGCCCGTGCTTTTGGCAACAGAGCAAGCGCATCGAGCAGCAGCATGGGCCGCTTTGCGTCGTCAAGGCGGTTGAGATAGAGGGTGTAATCGCCGTATTCACCGCCGCGCCAGATCGACTTCGGCGGCGGGTAGAGGGCGTGGGCATCGAGGCCATTATACTTCTTCAGGCGGTTCGCCACGTTCTGGCTGATCGCGTAGCGATGCTGGGGGGCTATCTCTACGCCCATGCCACGCCCGTCGGCGGCCTGGATCATCTGGCGCAGGCGCACATCCTCTGGCCCGCCAGTCAGGTCGCTCAAGGGCGTGCCGAACTGATCGTAAGCCTGGCGGTACTGGTGGACGAGCCAGAGCCGCTTGTTCGGGTGCTGGACGAGGTAGGAAGGGAACTTGGTGGCGATCAGCAGGTCAACCGCCACGCCGTTGCTCTCGCTCAGGTCGAGCAGCCGCCAGGCCGCCATGCTACGCACCAGCGACTCGTGGGGGTACCACTTGAAGGGCAGAGCGACCACATCCACGCGGTGGCCGTGTTCGAGCAGGGCCAGCTTGAGGCTATCCACCAACTCCTCGTTGCCGCCACGCACGAAAGGCACCTGGGCGGTGGCGATCACAATGTTCACGATCCCTCCCGCCTCAGCCCCTGCTCCAAAGCCGCGACGCGCTCCTCCAACTCGGCCTGTTGGCGGGTAAGCAGTTCGGCGTAGGCGTTCAGTTCGACGGCGGCGCGAGCAGTAGCAGCGTTGAAGCGGTTCTGTTGCTCCACAATCGGGTTTATGTACCAGCGCAACAAGATACGCACTACCCGCTTGGTGTAGCTGCTTAGCCGCCCGACCAGCGGGGTGTCCCAGGTCATGGGCAGGTGGGCAGAGACGAACCAGTGGTCGTTCAGTTCGTCCACCGCCTTGCGTAGCTCCGTCAGGTTGAAGGCGCGGCTGCCCAGAGCGGCGGA
>JBBROH010000192.1:0-7703 GCA_038229595.1 Chloroflexia bacterium
ATGCAGCTATCGGCCAGACTGTCGCCCCCAATGCCACCCTGACCATCCACGCCTGCAATGTAGCTGGCGACGAGCGCATCGCAGTCAATTTCAACACCGAGTTCGTCGGCTACCTGCGACCAGCGGGGCAACAGGGTTGCGACAACTTCTTCCTTTTGCCAGTGAAGAAGCTGTACCTACCGCAGAAGGGTACCTTCCAGCGCGACAGCAACCAGAACATCACCCAGGTGACACGCCCAGCGGTGGCCTCCAACGGGGTCACTATCGAGCGGCTGCCTGGCTACAGCGGCCCACCTGCCGAGATTGCCTGGGTCAACCTCGAACTCAAAGGGATGCTGCCGATGCTGTTGATGGGCGGCTTTGGCTTCACTCAGGTGTTCGGTGGCAGAGAGCCAACCGACACGGACTGGTGGCCTAGCCTGCTGACCAATACTTACCCGCTCCGCGAGATGGTAGTGCCTGTGCCGAAGGATGGCACCAACTCGATCCTTGAAGGTGGGGATGACTTGGCTGCCGAAGTTCGTGCCTTTAGCCAGGTTTACGGCGTGTCACGCGTCAACATCCTGGGCCACTCAATGGGTGGGTTGTGGGGGCGGCAGGCTGCTGAGATCAGCCCGTTGGAGGCAGTTAACAACCTAATGATGCTGGGTACGCCCAACAAAGGCAGCTTCTACGCTGATAAGCTTAGTATACTATGGGGTTGCGGTACTGCACCCAGCTATGCTGGCTGCCAACTTCGCACTGGGAAGATGATAGAGTACAATCAGCAGCATGGCAAGGTTGCTGGAGTTTGCTACTACGACCTGGCTGGTGAGACGATCAAGGTGAAGAACGGCAATACCGTGATCGAGCCGCACGACCAGATCGTAGACGTGTCTAGCGTGCGCATCCTAACGTACAGTGAACACCTGCCAGCCATCGCCAAGCCAGTAGGCTCAGGGGTTCCTTTCGTACCGATCAACGCCGTACACAACCGCCTGACCAAAGACACTGACTTCTGGAACGCACTTACGCCCTTCTTCGACCTCCATGCGGGCAACTGTGGACATGGTGCTAACTCCCATGCTGCTGGCGAGGCTTCGTCTGGCAAGGCCATCCCTCAAGATGTCTACACCGCGTCGATCCAACTCCCCAGCCAGGTTGACGCGCTCGCCAGCGGGCAGAGCCGCGAGTACAGCTTCCTGGTTGACCAGACCACCCAGGCCAGCTTCAGCCTTATCTCGGTCAACCCTTCATCCACCCTACGCTTGAACCTACGCGACCCCAACAACCGACTAATCGACCCCACCAGCAACTTCAGCGACGTTCTCTACGGCCCCTCTGGGTTCGGCGACGAGTACGTGGTCAGCAACCCGCCGGTCGGTACCTGGCGGTTGATCGTGCAGGCTCAGGTGGTGCAGACGGCCACCCAGAGCTTTGCCGTCGGTGGGCGGCTTGCAGACGGCGTGCGCCTCAGCCCCAGCATCGGCAGCAGCATCGTGCCAGTCAACCAGCCTACCAGCATCAACCTCAGCCTGGCCGACAGCGTGCCGCTCACTAGCGCGACCGTCACCGCCACTATCGAGGGGCCAGGCGGCAGCACGGTAGTGACCTTCGCCCACCAGGGAAGCGGGCAGTATACTGCCAGTTATACGCCTGCCAGCGAGGGCAACTACAGTGTCAGCTTCCTAGCTAGCGGCAGCAACTCGCTGGGCCAGAGCTACGCCCGCGCCGCTGACCTCGCCTTCGATGCCACTGCCAGTGCCACCCTGGGGGCCAGCAGCTTTGTCGAGCAGGCCCGTGACACTAACGCTGATGGAATGTTTGAGCAGTTGGTGATCAGCGCAACGGTGCCGATTGCCCAGGCGGGTAGCTACCGCTTGAGTGGGCAGTTGACCAAAGCCGACGGTACCCAGCTGGCTTATGCAAACAGCACCTACCAGCTTACCCCCGGTAGTCCCGTCTTGACCCTCACCTTCGATGGTTCGCAACTTGGCCGCAGCCTGGCTGATGGCCCCTACCAGCTACGCAACCTCTACCTGGCTCGCCTGACTCCAGAGGAGCTACCAGCAGGCTTCCTCGCCCAGGCTTACAGCACCGGTGTCTACTCGCACCTGAACTGGCAGCGCACAAACGTGCTACTAGCTGGGTCGGTCAGTGAACAAACGCTGGTCAACAGCACCAATCAGACGACGACCTTGCGCCTGAGCGTCCCAGTGGATGTGCGGGCAGCGGGTAGCTACAACCTCAGCCTCAACCTGGTCGCGAATGACGGACGGATGACGGTCGCCACCTACACTGGCACACAGACGCTGGCTCAGGGTACTAACAATCTGAACATGAACTTCAGGGGGACAGACATCTGGCGGGCTGGAGTGGATGGGCCATACACGATCCGCAACTTGACCGTGAGGAGTACGACTACCGACACCAACATCAGCGTACTAGGCACTACCCGTCCATATGCTAGCGACGAGTTTGAAGCTCTACCCTGCACTGTGAACTTTACCGACGTGCCGCAGAGCCATCTGTTCTACTCGTCAATCATGGGGCTAGCCTGTCGCGGCATCATCAGCGGGGTGCCGAATGGCAATGGCACGTTCAGCTTCCAGCCGAGTGCCTCAACCACCCGTGGTCAGTTCGCCAAACTGGTCAAGCTCGGTATGGGGCTAGCCAGCTACCAGCCAACACTAGCGACCTTCAGTGATGTACCCCAGAGTAGCGTCTTCTACCAGTTTATCGAAGCAGCAGTGCAGGCTGGCGCAATCCAAGGCTACACCGACCCGAACCTGTGTCCGAACGGGGCTGTACCTTGCTTCAAGCCGAGCAGCAACATCAAGCGTAGTGAGGTGGCAGTGATCATCCAGCGCATCCGTAGCTACGAGGCGGTGGTACCTAACGAGCCTACCTTCCGTGACGTGCCGAACAGCAACTTCGCCTACCGTGCCATCGAGACCTTGGTGGCTAAGGGGATCATCAGTGGGGATGTCTGCTCCGGCGGCAGTGGACGCTGCTTCCGCCCCAACGACGAAGTGCGGCGTGGCGAACTGACCAAGATCGTGCGTAAGGCCGTCCGCCAAGCACGCTAACCCTGAAAAATCTATAGGCAGCACTACTGAGGGTGGTCGACCGGCCACCCTCAGTAGTGCTGCTGCAAAGTTGGCTGGGAGCCACGAAGTAGCGGTAGGGCAGACCGCCTACCCCCATTGGTGGCCCCCGCCTGCTAGCCCGTGACGACTCCTACTACGACCCCAGCCTGAGCCGTTGCAAGCTGCTAGCCTAGCCCTGGGCTAAGCAGCTTGCAACGGCTCAGCAATCGCTGGCAGCAAAACCGCAGCAGACTAACGGGACTGGCTAAAGTCTGGGACTGGCTAAGTCAGGGCGGTGTTTGATATAATCTCAGCATGAACAGAGAAACTTGCCCTGATTGCAAGTCTTAGCAGCGTACTTGCCGTGCTGGTTACAACGATAGTGGCTCCCAGAAGTGGTTCTGCCCTGACGGCCACCGCCACTTTAGGCCCGTACCTAACGACCGCGGCCACCCGCCGGAAGTTCGTCGCTTGGCTTTGAACCTGATTGCTGAAGGGGTCAGCTACCGCGCTATCGGACGCAGCCGCGGCATCACCCATCAGACGGTTGCCAACTGGCACAAGGCTGATCAGGCTTACGTTGGAGACTACTCCTTAATCTTTGTGACAGATGTGAGGTTTATACCGATGCAAGCCAAAGCAACCAATCAGCCACAACGTAGCCGCTCCTCAAAGAGACGGGCTATAGCCGTGCTTGTGGTTGTTTTGCTGGCGGCTGCTAGCTATACATTTATCTCTGGCAGGCCGCTGTTTAGCAACATGGTGTGCGCCAAAAACGGTGATGCCGTTGTTACAGATGTCTCAGGCTACGTACTCAGGGACATTGATATGCTCTCAGCCGACGAGGGGTGGGCAATCGGTGTGGATGATCAGAAAGCAATTGCTCTACATTATAATAGAGGTGCCTGGTACTATCTTCGTCTGCCACAAACGCACGCTAATCCGAAGTCTTTCTCAATGGCATCCTCTAACGAAGGTTGGTCTACAGCTGACACGCAAATGCTACACTTCAAAGACGGTTGCTGGTCAACCAACTCTGATTTGGGCCTAAGCTCATTTAGCCGTTACAAATCGGTTGATGGCGTGTACATGGTGTCTGAAGATGTTGGTCTTGCGGTGGGAGGTAGAGTTGGGTTTCAGTATAAAGATGGTCATTGGCGCGAGGTAGATGGGTTGGCAAACACAGTTTTGTACGACGTTTTTATGACATCCCCGAACGAAGGGTGGGCTGTCGGTGATGTTTTCATGCATTTTTTGGATGGTAGGTGGCAACAGGTTGAAAGCCCTGGGGCTGCAGGGAGCGTGTTCATGACCTCAAGAAACGAAGGTTGGGCCACGTCTGGTAAAGACGAAATGTTGCACTATGTAGATGGTAAATGGCGGTTGATAAAAGTCGACACGTATGATAGTGAGATGAAATACGTGTTTATGGTTGATGCTAGTGAGGGTTGGGTAGTCGGAGGCGATCATTATCTAGGGGAGAAATATAGCCTTATTTTGCATTATGAGAACGGTGGCTGGAGGAAAGTAGATAACCCAACTAATGAAATCCTAAACAGTGTTGATATGACTTCATCAACCGAAGGCTGGGCGGTTGGTGATGGTGTGATCCTGCCCTACACAGGTGGCAAGTGGGTTAACGCCTTCCCTGCTTCTACAAAACCTTGATGTAAAGCGTTAGCTGACCCACTTCATCCCACTCGCTTGACAACCACCCATCCCCACCATGATCTACGGCTACTCGGTGCCAACCTCGCACGGACTTCATCCCACTCGCTTGACAACCACCCATCCCCACTAACCTCCTCCTCCACCGACTCCCCAAACCCTGCGCCTTGTGCTACAATGCGGCCAGCAAATCTGCCGTAGGAGTGGTGCAGCGTGGATGACCCACCTTCATACCTCAGCAATCATGGCCTGTTCTCCGACTACTACCTCACCCAACGGCTGGCCGAGTCGCTGCCGCTGGCTCCCGACGACTCCCGCGACACCGCCGCGTATGTGGCCGACAGCCGCTCGCATCAGGTCGCCGCGCTGTGGGCGGCTAACTGCCCCTCGATGGGCGCGAACGAGGCCAGCGTCGTGCAGGACGCGGCACCGGTCAACACCGAACTGGCGGCTGGGAGTCCACTACCTGCCGAACAATGGCACGCGGGCGGTGACACTGGTAGCAACCTGCGTGACCTTGTACTCGGCATCAGCGACGGCCTAGTGACGGTCGTCTCCTTTGGCACCCTCTTTCAGGAGTACGTGCGGCTGCTGCCCCTGCCCAAGCCGCGTGGCTTCCTGTTCGAGAACGGCGGCATCAACGACGCGGACGGTGGTAACGACTGGCGGCTAATCCAGTCTGCCTTCCGCGAGGAGGGCTACTGCATCCACTCGCGGCTGCTGAGGCAGCTGCGCAACTGCGCAACCAGCTACTACCTGCCGGACGGCCTGGGCAACATCTGCACCCTGGCTGGCAGCAGCGGCACCCTGACCTCTGACCGCTGCCAGTACGATGCCTGTGGCAGCCTGCTCCCTGGCAGTGTGACGACCACGCAGAACGCCTGCCGCTACAAGGGCCAGCAGTTTGACCAGGCAACGGGACTTCACAATCTACGGATACGGTATTACACGTGCTAACACTAACAGGGCATGGTTTTGGTAGTGCTGCGGCAAACAAGCTTTGTGATATTGATCTAGTCATAGACAGTGACACCCATGATGTTTGTGTATGGAACACAGGAGGAGAGAAAGTAGCCAACCTTGAAGGATACAGTGACAGAGTAATCACTGCCGCCTTTCATCCAAGATTCCCTCTAATCCTTACTGCGTCAAACGACAAGACAGTGAAGCTGTGGAAACTAGATGGTTCACTACTCTATGCTGCCAGCAGTCACATCAGCAAAGTAAATAGTGCCTCATTCAACTCATTTGGTGAATACATAGTTAGTTCTTCCAAAGATGGAGATACCAAGATATGGCAATTTGAAGCTGAGTGACCTGATCTGCAGTGTTAATTTTCCTGCTGTTCAGGCAAAGTAACTCCTTAAAGGCTGTCAATGTCCCCGAAGAACTGCGCTCTACCGAGATGCTGAACTACCTGCGCGAAGGCTTGCTGCCAATCTAACATCTTACCAGTCAGCTTTCCCACGAAGCACCAAACCTCTCCCCTGGAGTCTTCTTACATACGCCGCTTGCACCATCTCCTCGGTAGCCGCTGGTTCGCCTGAAACCTGCTGGCTGACTTCCTCTTTGCCCTCTAGCAGATACGCACCCAGGTTGAGCGGGTCGAGCAGGCAGGCGGTGATGAGCCTCACTAAGTAACTATCTCAAAAGGGCAGGCTTTGTGCCTAGCCGCTACAAAGGCTCAAGCACAAGCAGACGGGTTTTGAGATAGTTACTAAGGACTTACGGTTCGCTGATTTTAGTCGAGAGTAGGGGCAGGTCGGCAGCTAGTTGTTCATACAGTGCTGGCGGCCAGCCGAGTAGTTCTAGAATACGCATCTGTACTTGGTTTAGAGGAGTGACATGGTAGCTTATCAGCGTGCCAACAGCCACAATGCTCAGATGCAGGTTGCGGAACGCCCGCAGCAGGCTTTCGCTGCGGGGGCGGCTTGTCCGCCGCCGCACCTGCCCTGCATACAAACCAGCCAACTCCTCGTTGCGCTCCACCAAGCGACTGCGTACCTCGTGTTCCAGCAACAACAAGCCCCGCAAGCCTATGCTCAACAGTCGGATCAGCCCGGTCACCTGGGCATCTTTTTGCAGGTACACGGCTCGCAGCGACAACGGTTGCCCCTTCAACCGCCCAAAGTCCGCTTCAATCAGGTACTCACTCCTGTAAGCCGCGACGGCTTGGCCCAAGCTCAACTCGCTGGCAGGCTGGTTAGTGGCGTACACCTGCCAACCCAGCCCCGCCTCAGCCTCGGCTACCGAGGCCGTCGCCAAGCTGCTCAGCACCAATCAGCACAGGCCAGCTTTGTCGGCTACACTGCTATAGCTCAACGCCAGCAGCCCACTAACCCCAGCCGCAGCGACCAAACCAGTGACCGCCGTCTGCAACTCAGCCTCGCTGCGGTAGACCCGCTTGCCTCGTTTGTAGGCGCACAACTTCGCCACTGCCGCTTGCACGGTCGTCAGCTTGTGGTGCAGGGCTTGCGCTTCACGCTTGGCACGAGCCAACGAACGCACGTACAGTCGTCGCTCGGTCCAAGGGTAAGCCTGGCTCGCAACTGTCGTTGCCTGCTGCACTTCGCGCTCAAAGTCAACCAAGTCCTGGCTTGCCAAGTCGTGGGGCAGGCTGCGTAGTGCCTGAGCCTAATCTGCTGGCGCAGGTAGCGGTGTCGGGCGTTGACTTGCAAGCATTGCTGACCAGCCTCAACGAGCGGGTTGAAGCACTATTGGGTGCTGACTACCTGATCGACCACAGCTACTTCATGAACTTGCAAGACCTGACTGAGATGCGGGCCGTCTGGTATGACAAGGTGGTGCCTCTGCTGCAAGAATACTTCTACAACGACTGGCAGCGATTGCAGGCCGTCTTGGGCAAGACGTTCGTCACCAGTCAGCCGGTCAGCGCACAAGCAAAGAAGGCTTTGGCGCAGGTATGGTCAGGAGATGAGCAGCTTTACCGTATCAACCACGCCTTGA
>JBBROH010000193.1:0-7667 GCA_038229595.1 Chloroflexia bacterium
GTAATCGGGCGAGCCGCGACGGTGAGCAGGTCGATCAGGCGCGTACCCCAGGGTACTTGCTGGTCGGCGGTGAAGCGGCGGTCAATATTGTGGCCTTCGCGCACAAAAAGCCGCCCAGCATCTTCCTCCACTACCATAAAGGAGGCACCTGCTGCCTGGGTGAGCATGGCAGCAGCCTGCACGATATTGAGGGCGACCGCACTGAAGTTGACCCTGCCGCTAATCTGGCGGGCAATGCGGGCGAGGGTTTGCAGGCGGTCGTCGTTGGAGGCATCACTTTGTTCGGCAAGTGATGGGCTGGATTGCGCCATTGCTAGATTGTCCTTTTGGTTGCATAGATATAATAGGCTTCAAGTAATATGGATTCTGCTTGCAAAAAGCGTGCCAGTGTGAAGAACAGCAAGTCCCCCAGCCGCTTAGCTGGTTCAATAACAAATCTAACAGGCTGGTGATGCTAGGCAGCCCCCTTTTGCGGTACAATGAGCGTGGAGGTAAGCGGATGAGCGAGAACGAGCAGGTGAGCGGAGTGAACGAGTCCTTTGAGCCAGTAGCCCCGGAGATGATTGCCACCCTCAGCGGGGTTGGCGGGCGGCAGTTGGTAGCTGCCAGCCGCATTGGTCGGGCGCACCTGAAGAAGGGAGGCCAGCGCGAAGATAGTGTGCTGCTGCAAGTAGCAGCGGGCTGGAACATCCTTGCGCTGGCTGACGGCGCGACCCCCGTGCAATTCCCCCTGCAAGCAAGCAACGTAGCGGTCGCCGCCGCTAGCGCACAGCTTGCCGCCAGCCTCTGGCAGCATGGCAGCCTGATCAGCGTTGGCACAATGCGCGAGGTGATGCTGGCGGCGGTGCAGGCAGGCCGCGATGCCCTTGAGCGCGAAGCCGAGCGGCGCAAGGTTGGGGTACGCACCTTCGACACCACCTTGCTGCTGCTCGCCCATCAGCCGGGCAACAATAGGGTGGCCGTTGCCTCTATCGGCGACGGCGCATTGGCGGCCTTGCTGGCCGACGACACCATCGCTTACCTCGGCCACCCGACCGTGCCGATCCGCCACCTGACTGCCACTGGCCCCGACGACTGGCGCAAGCTGATTTGTGTTTACGATACCTGGCCCAGCCCCCCGCGCCTCTGCGCCCTGTTCAGCGACGGGGTGAGCAATGACTACGACAAGCCGCCTGCGAAGATGGGTGCCTTGCTGCGCGACTGCGCCAACCTGCCAACCGCCACCGTTGGCCCGCGCCTGCTCGAACTGATCAGCTACCTCGAAGGCAGCGACGACGACCGCACTACTGCCCTGATCCTGCCCCAGCTGGCCCAGGAAGTGCTATGAATGGAGCTATTAGCCAGCCAGTCGAACCAGGAGGAACCGATGACCAGCCAGCAAGAAGTACCCTGCTCCCACCTCGACCAGATCGCAGATGTTAGCCCCAGCGCAGAGGGCTGCGAAGATTGTCTCAAGATAGGCGACAGCTGGGTGCATCTGCGGATGTGCCTGGAATGCGGCCACGTCGGTTGCTGCGACTCGTCGAAGAACAAGCACGCCACCAAGCACTTTCATACCACTCAGCATCCGCTGGTGCAGTCCTTTCAGCCGGGCGAAGACTGGGTGTGGTGCTACATTGACGAGGTAACGATGGAACCGGCCTGAGCCGCGTTAGCCAGCCGCAGTATGGAGAAGCGCACAAACTGTGCGCTTTTTCTGTGGTATAATCTAGCAATGCAAGATACTATGCCACCACTTACCGCCCCCAGCATCCACCTGGTAGACACCCACGCCCATGTAGATCAGGCGGCCTTCGATCAGGATCGCGGGGCGGTTGTGGCGCGGGCGTTGGCGGCGGGGGTGACGTTCGTGCAGGTGGCCTTCGAGCCTGAGGGCTGGCGGCGCAGCCTAGCTTTGGCGGCAGAGTACCCCTGGCTGCGCGTCACCCTGGGCCTGCACCCCAACGACGCAAACCTCTATAGCCCGGCGGTCTGGGCCGACCTGCGGCAGTTGTTGACTGCCAACCGCGCTCTGGTCGTTGGCCTGGGCGAGACCGGGCTGGACTACTACCGCGACTGGACGACTCCGACCCAGCAGCGGGCCAACTTCGCCGCTCATCTGGAGCTTGCACGAGAGTTCGACCTGCCGCTGGTCGTCCACAACCGCGAGGCCGACGCAGATGTGATCGCCTGCGTGCGTGAGTTTGGGGCTGGCACACGCGGGGTGATGCACTGCTTCAGCGGCAGCAGCGAGATGCTTGAGCAATCGCTAGCCCTCGGCTACTACATCTCCATTGCCGGGCCGGTCACTTTCAAGCAGGCGCAGGCCCGCCACGAGGCCGCCCGCGCCGTGCCGCTGGATCGCCTGTTGTTGGAGAGCGACTGCCCCTACCTCACCCCCGTGCCTTATCGCGGGCGGCGCAACGAACCGGCCTACCTGACCTACACCGCCGCCGCCGTCGCAGAGTTGCGCGGCATTAGCCTGGCGACCCTGGCTGCCGCCACCACCGCCAACGCCTACCGCCTATTCAGCCTACCGGAGGGTCAGCCGTGATCAACCTCTACCAGTTGGAGATTTTCCTCACTGTGATCGAGGAAGGCAGCTACAGTGCGGCGGCCAAGAAACTGCACATGACCCAGCCTGCGATCAGCTTGCAGATGCGCGCAATGGAGGATCGCTTCCAACTCAAGCTGTTCGAGCGTAAGGGGCAACGGTTGGAGCCGACCGAGCAGGGCCGCCAGTTGATCGTCCCCGCCCGCCAACTGCTGGACAGTGCTGGGCGCACCGAGCGGGTCTTCCTCAGCGTCAACGAGGCGCAGACGGGTGGGCGGCTGACCATCGTTCTGGCGACCAGCTTTGGTCAGCGCGAGTGGCCGCGCCTGTTCGCCGCCTTCCAAGCTGTTCACCCTGCCATCAGCATCAGCGCGCCGCCCAGTGGTGAGGAGGCAGCCCTGGCGACCCTGCGGCTGGGCGAGGCTGATGCAGCGATTTTTGGCAGCAGCCCTGCAGGGCGCAGCTTCGAGAGCGTGGTGCTGGTCGCCGAGGAGTTGGTGCTAGCGGTGCCAAGCGACCACCCCTGGGCTAATCTGCACGACAGTGAGCCGCTGGAACTGGGCGAACTAGCAGTGCAGCCCCTCATCCTCCCGCTACCGGGCAGCGAGGTGCGGGCTGCCATCGAGGAGGCCTTCGAGGAGCGTGGCCTGATTAGCCGTGAGGTGAACGCCAGCCTGGAACTGGCAGCGGGCGAGGAGATCGCGTTGGCGATTGAGGCAGGAGCGGGGGTTGGCTTTATACCGCGTAGCCGCCTGACCGCTGCTCTTTGCGCCATCGAACACCCTTTCAGCAATGTAGATGCCGTGGCTACCACCCTCAATGTGCCGCTCGCCGCCTACCTCGTGCGCTCCACCCGCCAACAGCCCAGCCCAGCGGCGGCGGCCTTCTGGCAGTTCGTCAGCTCAAGATAAGGAGAAGATGATGCAGACCGATCAGCCCTCCAACCAGCCAGCAGAGGTGAGTGATGCGCTTACCATCCAGTGGTACGGCCAGGCGGCTTTCCTGCTCAGTAGCGGAGCTACACGCATCCTGATCGACCCGGTACTACCCGATCTCGGCTACAAGCTACCCCAATTCGAGCAACTGGATGCGGTGCTGGTTACGCATCTGCACCACGACCACAGCTATGTCAGCGTCGCCCCCACTGACGCGCTGAAGCTCTTTGGCCTCAACCCTGAGGGCCACTTCCAGCCGTGCCACCAGCAGGTGGGGGCAGCCACTGTCTACAACGTGGCGGCCTTCCACGACAACGTGGCCGGGGCAGAGCGAGGCGAAGATGCGCTGTGGGTGGTCGAGCTTGCGGGCCTGCGCGTTGTGCATCTCGGCGACCTCGGCCAACAGCAGTTGACTGCTGAGCAGCTAACTGCGCTCGGTCGCCCCGACGTGTTGCTGATCCCGGTTGGCGGCGGCCCAACCATCAACGGTGGGCAGGCCCGCCAGATTGCCCGCCAGTTGCAACCCCGGCTAACCATCCCCATGCACTATCGCACGCCGCTGCTGCCTGCCCAGGTGCCGCTGCATGGGCCAGAGGCTTTCCTCGGCGGGCCACAACCCACCAACAACCCCCACACGATCACGGTGCGGGCCGCAGAATTGGCGGCGGCCAGCGGCAGGGTAATCGTGATGGCCTACGAGTAGCCAGCCTACGAGCAGTGATCAGCTACCAAAGGGGGCGCATCCTGGTGGATGCGCCCCTGCCGCTGACCATGCTAGCGTTCGGCCTCCACGGTCTTGCTGATTGCTACCTGCGGACTAGCGGCAGACTGGCGGCGGCGGAAGGGGTTGAGGGCGGCCAGGCTAACCCACTCTGGCTGCACATCGCCAAAGAACAGCAGGATCAGCATGGTGCCGTAGATCGGCAGATGACCGACCAGTTCGGGCCAGCCGAGGTAGACGAGGGTGAGATTAAAGGGCAGCCAGAGGAAGAAGGTGAGGAAGCGCAGTAGTCGCCCGTTCAGCACCAGCACGCCGAAGACAAACTCGACAATCCCCGCTGCGTAGATGAAGAACTCTTTGCCCAACCCGCCGAGACCGAGCGCAGGCAGGAAGTAGAAGTCGGGCCGCTGCTCTAGGAAGCCAAGTGCCTGCTGGGGGTTCCACAGCTTCTCCGTCAACGCAAGGACGATCAGGGTGATGCCAGTAGCGGCGCGCAGGGCTGGCACCGCCAGGTTCACCATCCTGTTCTGCCCTGGTAGGCCAACCAGATTGTCCACCGAGAAGCGGCCTCGCCCCAGCAGGTAGAAGAAGGCGGCGATGCCAACGAAGTTGAAGTGCTCCAGCACGTAGAGCGGTGGGAAGAACAGGAAGCCGCTGAAGAACAGCACCACCAGCACCACCGCCACATAGCGGGTCAGTGCGCCGTAGATGAAGCCGAGGGCAACCACCACCTGGGCCAGCGCGATGAAGCCGCCGAGGATGTTACTGGGCAGCGCAAGGTTGGGGGCGAACAGGTGGAGGGTAATCCCGTTGACGATCAGCGGCACCGCCACGTGGATTGCCATGATCAGCGGTATCCAGTCATAGATCAGTTGCAGCCGGTCGTCGGAGAAGGTAGCAGGCAACGACTGACCAAGGATCGGGAACTTGCGCTTCATCCACGGCTCAATCAGCCGCACCAGCAGCACGGCCAGCCCCGCCGCACCAATAGCAAGCAGCGTTTGCAGCGAGAAGATGTACTTCGAGTCGATTGGGTCGGTGGTATGGTCGGCAAACCACTTTTCGTGCGCGCTAGCCAACCCTGGTAGCAGAGCCAGCCCCAGCGCAACCACGCCGGTCAGCCAGCGCATCTTGCTTGCGTTCATTGTCCAGCCTCCTTCAACTTGTAGCAGCCACCATGTTCACCCTTGAACCCGCCGCTCGCCTTTGAGCCTGCCTCGTTTGTTACAATTATAACAAAGTCTCAGCTTGGTTAGTGTATGATTCGCATGAACAGGCCATAAACAAGCATGGGCCTTGCCATAGCCGCCACCTATCGCTAGCATAGGCTGTAGCAATAGCTGTGCCGAGCAGGGCGCGTGGCTGCCCGCTATCTGTGCCAAGAATAGCAGGCTGGGGTGAATACAAGTGAGCGCAGGTAAAAGGCAGGTGAACAGCCGCCGCACCCTCGCCTGTTCAGGGGGCGCGGCGGCTGGCGACCGAGGGCTGCTGCACGGCGGCGGCAAACAGGCCACTCCACTCGCCGTCAGTGAGGCTACGTTGCTTGCGGAAGATACGGATCGGCGGGTGCGAAGCGTCCATGAACGATGCATCAACCCAGCCGCCGTCGTCGGCAAAGCTCAGGCCGCCAATGCGTGGGTAGGATGTGGCGGTCAGCACCGGAGCGAAGCCCAGTTGCCCCGCCTTCAGCAGCGCATAGAAGCGCGCCTGCACCGGATAACGCCAGGGTAGACGCGGCACCGTCAGCTCGGCCTGCGTCGAGTCTATCACCAGGTAGTCGCTCTTTTGCAGCCAGTCGCGCAGGTTGGCCGCCGCCTGTGGGCTGGGGAAGTCGGCCAGCGGGTCGAAGGGAACGATCTTGTACTCCTTCGCGGGCTGGTGGCCGGGCAGCGGCAGCGGTAGCCCGGTCGTCGTCGTCTCGATGCCGACCCGCGCCCCCAGCGGCACGTTGGCGTAGAGCCACTGCGAAGCCGCGATCTGCGTGTGCGTGGTCAGGTAGATCGGCATGATCGCCGCCGCCCCCACCATTGCCGAAGCCAGCAGCAGTCCCGCCACGACCCAGCCTACTACACCTCTCCGCTCCACTCGCGACAGGGAGAGCAGGCTGGGGGTGAGCCACACGCACAGTGCCGTAGCGAACAGGCAGCAGTAGGGGGTGAGCGGCAACAGATAGCGCACCCACTTGATCTCCACGAAGGCCACGCTGACGAAGTAGCCGAAAGCACCTAGCAGCAGCAGCCAGTCCGCTGCCGTCCTTTCGCGTACCGCCCGCAGTGCAACCAGGATCGCCCCGGCCAGCCCCGCTAGCCCGACCAGCGGCCCGACCGCCAGCAGGATCGCCTGCCCACCCAGATAGAAGAAGGGGAGAGTACCCACGTACTTGCGGCTGAACCACTGGTCAACCACCCCGTTCTGGATGTCCGCCTGCGTACTCAGCACTGTCAGGTAGGAACGCGCATCCAGCACGGCGTAGGGGTCGGCCAGAGCGAAGGCGACCACCGCCCCCAGCAACAGCAATCCGCCACCGCCCAGCACTCGCCGCCAACTCAGCCCGCCACGTAGCAGCACTGCGGCAAGGGGCAGCACTGCTACTGGTGCAGCACTGACTTTGCAGGCCATTGCCAGCCCCACTGCCACCCCTGCCAGCAGCAGCCACTTCGCCCCGCCCAACCGCCGGGGGGCAGGAGGCAGTGAGTAGAGGTAGAGGATGCTGCACAGCAAGGTAGCGGTCATGAAGGTAGTCATGAACACATCCACGATGTAGAAGTGGCTGTGCTGGATCGGCACAATCGCAAAGGCGTAGAAGCTGGCTGCCAGCAGACCCGCCCACCGCCCCCACAGCCGCCAGCCAGTCAGCCCCACCAGCAGCAGAGCGAGCGTATCGAAGACGGCAGCGAGGATACGGCCCGTCTGCAAGATGCCATCGTAGCCGCTGAAGTAGCGGTCGCCGCTGACTGCCGTGAGCAGGGAGACGGTGGCCCGCACCAGGTAGAGCGGCAGGGTACCGTAGACGTAGAACTCGCCGCCGCGCCGAGGGTTAAGCGTGCTGGCCTGGGGGTCGAGCAGGGTGGCGGGGTCGGCGGGCCACTGCACCCGCTTGATCACCTCCTTCGCCACAAACATATCATCGGCATTGAGGTGCTGGTTAGCGTCCCAGTTGTGGCCCCATACCCTCAGCGTCAGGGCGACGAGTAGGAGCAGGACGCTGGCGGGCAGCCAGAGACGTTGCCAGCGGAGGGCGGGGGCGGCGGCCAAGCTCAGTTTGGCTGCGCGGTCTGGCGCATCGCCTCATAGAGCTTGTAGCCGATCTCGCGCGCTGCGCCAATCCCCTGCTTCGCCACGTAGTTGTCGGTGATCTCGTCGAGTTGGCGCAAGACCGACTGGCCTACCTTCACCTTCATCCAGTCGCCGTTGGCTGCGTCGCGCTCCGCTTCAAGGCGAGCAAACTTCTGGTCGAGGAACAGCTTGACCTCGGCCA
>JBBROH010000194.1:0-7649 GCA_038229595.1 Chloroflexia bacterium
AACAGTTCTGTAGCAACAAGGCTGAAAGTGCCGGTCGCACAGTGTTGTATGTGAACCCAGCCTACACCTCGCAAACTTGCAGTGGTTGCGGTCTTGTCAAGAAGAAGGAGCTAGCCGAACGATGGCACTCCTGCCCCTGTGGGGTGGAGCTTGACCGTGACTACAACGCTGCATTGAACATTCTCCGGCTGGGAAGCAGCCAACGTAGCAGTAATGCTGCGTAGAAGCCCCCGACTTTAGTCGCGGGGTACTTCACTGCCCTGTCGCCTGGCTCATGTCATAGTACGAGTGGCTCGCGGATGTCAAACTCCGGTTCCTGCCCCATTGTCAACAGATACCTCTCTCGTGGGGCTTGCAGCCGGTAGAAGCGCAGGCTGTCCTGGGCTGGGTCAATCTCCTGCTCCAACCGGTGCTTCAGCAACTCATACTCACCGGGGTTGACCACGCACTCAAACACACTATGCTGCACTCGTTGACCATAGCCTTCACACACCTTCGCCACCCGCCGCAGCCGCCTGCGCCCAGCACTGTCCACCGTACTCACGTCGTAAGTCACCAGAATCTCCACTCCAGCCTCCTCAGCGGTGCAGGTAAGGTGGGTAGTCCTTGAGGTCGCCGCGCAAGTAGCGGGCCAGTAGCCGCGCCTGCACGTGTGGCACCAGGCCCATCGGCACCTTCTGCTTCAACACCCGATGCTCAACCAACTCCTCCTTCTGCGTCTGGTAAGCCTTCAGCACCGCCTTGCGCCCCTCATCCGTCAACCGGAACGCACCGCCTGGGGTCTGCTCAAAATCCCCCGCCTTCATCTGCTTGAGGTTGATCAGGTTGAGAGCCAGCCGGTCGGCGAAGATCGGGCGGAACTCCTCCATCAAGTCCAGAGCCAACGCCGGTCGGCCTGGACGCAGCACGTGCAGGAAGCCCACCTGGGGATCAAGACCCACCCCCTCCAATGCCGAAGCACACTCCGAGCGCACCAGTGCGTAGAGAAACGAGATCAGGCAGTTGACCCGATCACGCGGTGGGCGGCGGGTGCGCCCATCCATCGCAAAGCTAGGCCGATCCACCCGCACCAGGTAGCCGAACACCGAGAAGTAGGTTCGCGCCGCCTCGCCCTCTGCCCCCCGTATCTGGTCAATGTCGCGCAGGTCGTGCAGCCTCAGCAGGATGTTCGCCAACCGCTCCGCCGCCGCATTCAAGGCAAGCCGCTCATCAGGCGCATGATTGTTGCGACCCGCCCGCAGCAGCAATCCTCGGCTGTTCTGAATCTTGCCCGCCACGATCTGCCGCGCTACCTGCCAGGGCTTGTCCACGTCTGACAGGGCCAGATGTTGCGCCCGGCGTAGCAGCACATTGCCCCGTGTCGGCCCCTCCACCCGCGCCTTAAAGCGGCCATTGCGATCCAGCCAGACGAGGCTACGGCCATCCTCGGCACATCGCTCCAACAGGAACGGCGTGATGCTCACCCGCCCCAGCATCACGATCCCACTCAGGCGCAGCAACGGCAGCCGCAGCTTCATCTCATGGTCAATCTCAACCTTCACCGCATCATGGTCAAGGTGCAGCACCGCCCCCTGCGTCTGGATGTACAGCACGTTCAGCAACTCATGCATCGCCCTCACCTCCTACGATCAGCGGGGTAAACAATGCTCCTTGCAAGCCCCGTAGCCGCGCCCTTTCCCCCACCACGTTCGGCATACACGAATGGATCAGCGAACAGTTGCGACACCGCTTGTCGTTGACCGCCTCCGGCAACTGCTGGCTGACCAGCATCGCCCGGATCGCCGCCACCACCGCCAGCGTCTTTGTCCGCAGAGCTTCGTCAATCGCCACCTCATGGCGCAGGTGGCTGGTAGCATAGTAGATCGCCCCCTGCGGCACGGCCACGCCCAGCATCTCCTCCAGGCAGAGAGCCTCGGCGCACAGTTGCAGGTCAGGGTGATCGTCCTTGCGAACCCCCAGCTTGAACTCGACCGGGAATGGCACCCCCGCCCTAAACTCCACCAGGTCAGCTTTGCCCCGTAGCCCATAGCCCACCGACCAGAGAGGGATGGCCCGCACCGCAGTCAGCCCCCGGCTTGGAGCCTGCTCGCCACTATCCACCCGCTCATGCACAATCTGGCCCCTAATTGTGTATAGGTTCTCATCAAAGGTCTGCTCGACGTGGATAAGGCCACACTGCCTGGGGCAGTAGCCATAGTGTTCAAGGGCCGAAATTAGTACCTCAACCTGCCCCTCCGCTGTCCAATCCTGATCGTCCATCAGTGGCACCCCTCTACTGCACAACTAACCCAAGACCCAAGAGTTGTGGCTTCAACCCACACCCGACCCACTACCTCACAGCAACAGGTCGGGTGTAGAGAACGCCAGTTAGCTGACCAGCCGCTTCAACGTCACCCCATCAGGCAGATCGCGGTCATCAACATCCACGATGTAGTCGCGGTACTTGCGCGTCACATCCAGCCCCGCTTGTCGCTCAATCGTCAGCCGCTCAAACAGCTTGTGGGCAGGCGCATTGCCCAGGTGCGAGTCGTGGCTGAAGATGTACAGCCCACGGCAGGCCATCAGCCCCCGCGCCGCCGAGCGGTCGTTGTCCCACATATTCTCCAACGCCTGCCAGAACAGCGCGAGATCGTCCTCAGCCACGCCAGTGCGGGCAGCGAAGTGGGGATTGAAGAAGCCGTGCGCCCGATACAGGCCGTAGGGGATGATCGCCTTGCGGCCCATCTCGGACTGCTTGCCACTCTTACCACTGCCATCTGCCTCGTCTGTCACCACCTTCATGTCTTCCTCACGGGTGACGGCGATGCGGGTGATCGTAATATCCAGCGGCACAACGGCATCAATCGAGCGGGCGAAGGTCAGTTGCAGCGGGCCACGCACCTGCCCGGCGTTCACGCCCGTGGTCATCACCGCACCGAACATCCGCACGTCGTAGAAGTTCTGGCACATCCAGTCGCGGGCCGATCCCACGTCGGTCATGGTCTGCTTCGAGCCGGTAGACTTAAGGCCGAGCGCACTGTAAGCCCGCTGGTGCTGGGCGTTGAGCGCAACCCCGCTCTGCACGTAAATCTTGTTGCGCTCCTCGTTGCCGCGCATCACATCCACGTAGTCGCGCACCTTGCGCTTGATCGCCACATCGGTAACAAGTCCCTGCATCGTCTCTGGGTCGGTGCGCGGCAAGTTACCCGCGTCGGGGTCGCCATTGGGGTTGCCGTCGGTGATGTCGAACAGCAGCACGAAGTCGTGGCGGTGGGTGGGGTCGGTGTAAATCTGGCTCATCTGGGTTCTTCCTTTCTAATGTTACTGCTCGTCGCTGTCGGTCTGGCTGTCGCTGTCGGTCTGGCTGTCGCTGTCGGCAGGCGGCTGCTTGGCCGCCAGCTTGCGGGCCGAGGCCGCCTTTGCCTGCGCGTGGCTCTCCGCCTTCTGGTGGTAGTAGCCGAGGCCAAACATACCCTGCTGCTGCTGGTTGAGGGTCTTAGGGAAGCCGCTCGGCGAGATTTGCGCCATGATCTCCTCCATCGCCGCTTCGATACGGTTAGCTGCGCCACGATTGTCGCGCTGGAGCTTGGGCAGGTGTGCGGTCGTCACCCCCTTGAGCAGGAAGCCAAACACCAACGCTGGGGTCGCTGAGGCCGCCCCATAGAAGCGGTTGACCACTCCTGCCTTCGGGTTGTTGAGCGCAGCATCTTGCGCCTGCTCCAACACCGCCAGTAGTCGCCCACACTGGTAGGCCTCGTTGGGCAAGTCCTTGTCTAGCTGTACCATAAAATCCTCCTTGTTGATGAGTTGTAGGGGTAGGTCGAGCTTCTCCCACTTGCGGCTAGTCAGCACCAGCTTGATCAGCGCAGCACGGGGGCGGTTGACGGTTTGTTCGGCGCGGTTGCGGTTAACCGCCCGCATCAGCAGGTCGAGCGGCAGCGGCGTGCTGGTCAAGGCCGCCCGCAGCATCGCTCTCATGGTCGGTGGCTTTAGTTCCTTGCTGGCATCGCGCACTCCTGCTGCCGCCAGCGCGTAGAGGCCAAGCGGGGTGGCAACATCCCCCTCGTAGCTGACGATCCGCTGCCGGTCGAACCATACGGCCAACTGGCGATTAGCCTCGCCCAATGTTGTATCAATCCAGTCGCGCACGACCGTGCGTGCGCCGCTGGCTGAGAGCGCGGCGGCATAGAAGGGAGTCTCATCCACTGCTACTCGCGGCCCGCCCTTGTGCAGCGAACGCAGCAGGTCGCGCACCCGCTGGGGATCGGGGTTGGTCAACGTGTCGAACCAGTCATCCTCATCCACCTTCTCCTTCGTCCAGAAGATGAAGGCGGTGTCGCCCAGCGTATAGCGGCTGACCGCTTTCTCGCGCTGGTTGTTGTTCGCCAGCAGCGTGTTGGCTGCTTTGGTGAACTTCTCGCCACACTCGGCGCAGGTCGGCGCGACCAGGGAGTTCTCCAAGCCGTAGGACTCGAAGGCATTGGAATTGGCGGAGATGAGCGAAGTACCAGCTACCTGTCCACCCGGCACGCCCTTGATCGCGCCACCAATGGTCTTCAAGGCAGGTCGTCGCTGACCGCAGACGACACACTGCATCACCTGCACATCGCCCTTGTCCTTGACCTTGCCCTTCTTAGCTGCTGCCGTGTCGCCGCCAGCTACGATCTCTGCCTCCGCTGGGGCTTTCACCTTATCGTTGATCGCGGCCCAGAACTTCTGCACCGCGGGCAGATCGCTCACGATGGCAGTGTTGTCTAGCCCAATCTGGAAGGTTACGATGTCGCTAGGGCTGAACTTGTCGGGTAGTTGTAGTTGTGCCAGTGGTTCGCTTTGCAGGAAGGTCAGCACCGCCAGCACCGCTGGTTCACCAGTCGCCTCAATGCAGCGTTGCAGCAGCTTGAGGTAAGCCCCATGCTTTTGCTTCACCTTCTGCGGTTCGCTGCCTTCAGCCACGTAACCAAGCGCATAATCGCTCTTGTCCGTCACGAGGTAGGGGAAGACAGCCGATGTCCGCAGGATATAAGGTACAAGCATCTCCTGGCCCCGCTTGTTCTTATCGTCGGCGAGGTCAAGCGGCTCTCGGCTCAACAACTCACCATCCTTGTCAAGTATGATCTTGTAGCGCACCCTTGTAGGGCTGTAGAGCTTGGGCGACGGATCCATCCGCAGGTCGGCGTACTCGCGCAGCTTCTGGAGCAGCATGGCTATGCCTCCTTTAGCGGCAAGGCCGGCACGTGCAGCACGCCACGCTTGAGGCTGGCTGGGAAGAAGTGGGGGGTGGCCCGGCCATCCTTTCCGTAGTAGAGGTCAAGCAGCATCGGGCCAAGCTCCTCGCTGCGGTCAATCGCTTGCTCGTTTGGATCGACTGGCTCAAAGGCCGCACTGAACTCACGGCAGCCGAGGTAGGGGGTGGCAAAGCAGCGACCGCCACTTACCCGCCGCCGGAACTGGTCGCGGTATTTGGCGATGTCGTGTTCGGCATCCGGCTTCAGTTCGATCTCAGCCCGGATGCGATAGGCCACGTCGCGTAGGGCCAACGTGTGCCGCTGGGCGCGGTCGGTTGCTGCATCGTAGCTGCCCCCGTTCTTCTGCCAGTCGCGGGCCGAACGCTCGCTCTGCCTGCTGTTGATCTCGTTGCGGAGGATCGAGTAATAATTGATCTCCCGTAGCACGTGTATCTCGCGCACGCGCCAGCTAAATTGCGGGTGCCAGAAGATCGCCTCCAACACCCCGCGTGCAGCGGAAGGGGTCATAACCGGGTAGCTGACCCGCTCCACCTTCATCTCTGGGCGGGTGAAACAGGCAAACTCTGCCGCCACCCGCACTTCCAACAAACCGTTCTCGTACTGCATAACTACCTCCGTTGCTAGCTGACAATGGGCCAGCGGCCAATTCGTTAGTTGCCGGTCAACACGTCAGCACTAATGCTACCGTCGGTCAGCAGGCCGGTCTTGTCGTCGTAGCCGCCGATCCATTCGTAGAGGCTGGGGGCGAGCTCACGCGTGTCGATCAACCGCCGCCCTTTGTACTGCTCGGTGGCGAAGCGGCGCACGCTGACGATGAACGGCTGCAATTGGCGCAGCAGCTTGCGGTTGGCTGGCCGCCCAGCGCGCATTGAGGCGATAATCTGCCGCACATCTTTCTGCTCATCCTCGCTGCCGTAGATGGTGACAACCACACTCACCGTATCTTCCTCAATCATCTTGAACGCCTTATCCACCGCTGGATAATCAAGCTGGTAACGTAGCTGCTGGATACCCTCCTTGTCCAGATTGACGCTGTTGAACACCTGATTGAAGTAGGTACGGCAAAGTTCGGGGTTGTTGGGGTCGAAGTCGGCTGCTCCTAGGCCCAGCCGCAGGACACTAGTTAGCTGGGCCGCTAGCTTGTAGTTGCCCAGTGGCATCTTGTCGTCGGGCGGCAGGAAGATGATCACCTGCCCTGGCTCTGGCCGCCCGCCTTCGCGGTTGCAGCGGCCCGCCGCCTGGATGATGCTGTCAAGCGGCCCGACCGAGCGCATGACCAGCGGAAAGTCGAGGTCTACCCCTGCTTCCACTACCTGGGTAGAGACGAGGCGACATGGTTGCTTCTTCGTCAGCCGCTCCCTCACTTCGGCAACGACGCTGCGGCGGTGGGCGGCGCACATCAAGCCAGAGAGGTGCAGGTTGGCAGAGTTATTCTTGCCCAAAGCCGCCAGCAGATCAAGGGCGTGCTGCTTGGTGTTGACGATAGTGAGTACCTGCTGCTCCTGCTGCATCCGCTCGGCGACTCGCGGCCAATCCCATCGTTCGTCCGCTTGCCAATCGTACGCCACCCGCTTGAGCGAGGTGAAGTAACGCTCAGGCTGCGGCACGATCTCGGTCGGTGCAAGGTCGTTGAACTCCTTGATCAGGTCGAAGGCGGGCTGGGTAGCAGTGGAGAAGACGACGGTCGTGCTGTAGTTGGCAACCAGTTGGCGCAGGCCGTCGAGGATGGGAGTGAGCAGCCCTGCAGGAAGGGCTTGCGCCTCATCGAGGATGATCACGCTGTTGGTCAGCCGGTGCAGCTTGCGGCAGCGCGAGGTTGTGCGGGCGAACATACTCTCAAACAGTTGCACGGTAGTGGTGACAACAATCGGCGCGTCCCAGTTTTCGGCGGCGAGGCGTGACCACTCATGCGGTGTACCAAACTCCCCCTGCTCAGTATCCTTAGCGTCCTCCTGCCAGCGGGCGGCACTGTGGTGTTCCAGCACAATCGGCCTGCCGTCCATACCCTCACCAAAGATTTTGCGGTACTCGTTGGCAGTCTGCTCGGTGATCGTGGTGAAAGGAACAGCAACGATCACCCGCTTCATGTCATGTACTTTGGCGTGGTGCAGGGCGAAAGCGAGGCCGGAGCGGGTCTTGCCGCCCCCTGTCGGCACGGTCAGGCGGAAGAAGCCGCGCGGCTGAGTGGCGGTTTCTACGCAGGCACGGTAGATTTCGGCACGGGCGTGGTTGACGTTGGTTGCTGTAGCTCCGGCGATCTGGGCCTCCTGCACCGCCGATAGTACCACCCACAACTCGGCGGGGCTGGTTGGGTTGCCGCGCAGGTCAGCCTTTGGCCCGTCGAAGTGGCGTTCGGTGTCGAGGAAGTCAGCATCAGTGAGGGTGGAAAAGAGCATCCGCAGGAAGAACTCCCGCGCCATCTTG
>JBBROH010000195.1:0-7581 GCA_038229595.1 Chloroflexia bacterium
GAGGTACATGATTGCTGCGCCGCCCGCAACGACGAAGCCACCATAGGCGGCGATAGCCATTGCCACGTGGATAGTCAGCATCAAGCCATTCTGCAAGGCTGGGATCAGGTTTTTCACGTCGCGCTGCTCTGGCATCAGCACGGGGATGATGATCGCATAGAGGCCGATCAGCGCGCTGAGGGGGGCGACGAACGCGCCCAGCGATTGCTGGCGGAATTGGCGCACGAGAATGAAGCCGATCAGGGCGGTGGAGAAGGTGAGGGCTGAGGCAAACTCGTACTGGTTGGAGTAGGGGGCGTGGCCGGTGACGATCCAGCGGAAGGTGACAGCCAGGGCCAGGAAGATGATCGCAACGACGTGCAGTACGTTGGCGTAGGTGCCAGCGGGGTGGCGCGGTTGCATGGTCGCCTCTGCCTTGAGGCTGACTGACGTGTTGCCACCGCCGCTGGTGGCAAGCTGCGCGGTAGTGCGGCTCGCCAGCACCCCCTGCTTCAGCAGGTAGTAGGCGTAGAAGCCACCTGCTAGTAGCAGGGTCATCGTCCCCGCGACCAGCATATAGAGGTTTAGGCGATCCAGGCCGTCCAGTTTTGCTGCAAAGATAATCGTGTTCACTTGCTCTCTCCTCTATACATCAGAAACCAACTCAAGCTGTTGCCAATTCGCGCTCATGGCGCAGGTCGTACTCCTCGTCGAGGGCCGCCGAGCGGTGCAGCATGGTGCCACCCGCCGCCTGCAAGTCTTCACCAACGCGCAGCATCTTGCCCGCCAGCCCAGCTCTGCGGCTGGCCTGGCCCTTGAGCAGCACCACGCTGCCCCCCTCACGCGGTTCGACCCGCACCCAGAGGCGGCGCACCGGGAAGTAGAAGACGAGCATGATGCCGAAGATCATCAGGCTGCTAGCAACCACTACCAGGTTCATGCCGGGGTCGCGTCCAACCTGGAGGCCGCTGAACAGCCGTTCACGCTGGAAGGTGACGGTCAGCCCCTGCTGGCTGCTGCTCTGCCGCTGGCCGAGGGTAGCCTCCCAAAGCGGCTGGTCGCTACGGATCGCATAGGCACGCAGGTACATCTGGCCCGGCTTCACCTGCTCGTCACCCTGCCCCGCAGAGGAGACCACATCAACCTGCACCTCACCATTGCCGAGGCTGAACGAACCCATCGGTCGGGTGGGGCCATACATCTTGCTGCGGTAGGCTAGCGGCACGCTGCCTTTGTAGACCGTCGTCCCGGTCGCGTCCTTCACCTCGATGTCGGCAGCATTGCCGAAGAACGCCTGATGAAACTTGACCCCATCAATGTCCAGTGGGTCGTTGACGCGGATCGTTTTGCGGGCAATCTCCTGGCCGTTGCGCGTCACGGTCAGGTCGCTGCGGTAGTCTGCTGGGCGACCATCTGGGTAGTTCTCCGAGAAGAAGCCATTGTTGTAGACGACCAGGCCCGTCCCCTGGCCCACCTCGCGGCTACCGCCTTGCGGCACGGCGAAATCTACCAGCTTGAAGCTGTCGCCCATCAGCGTCCCCCAAATCGCACCAATGAAGATGAGGACGATGCCAATGTGGTTGAGGTAGGTGCCAAGCGGCAGCAGGTGGAAGCGGTCGGCGTAGAAGCTGCGCGAGCCGTCTTCATCAGCCTGGCTCTCCTGGTAGCGCACGCGCAGGCCACCAGCAAGAGCAGCCGGTAGCTTGCCCGCCACCTCGTTGGTGGTGGCGGCGAACGCGTAGCTGGCGGCATACTCACCGTGTGCGTAGAAGCGGGGGCCAACCTTCATGCGGGTGGCGGTCGCCTGCTTCCAGGTGGCGGGCAGGCGGTTGAGGGTGCAAACTACGATATTTAGGGTCAGCACCGCCAGCAGCCCCTTGAACCAGAGCGTGCTAAAGAGGTTGAACAGGCCGAGGTCAAACATGATCCCGGTCAGGTCGCCGAAGCGCGGCTGCATCCCGGTCGTCCACATCTTGCGGCTGGCGGAGTCGCCAAGCAACTCTGGCGGCATCTGGATGATCACGGTGCCGAGCAAAGTGGCGAAGGCGATCAGGGCAATCAAGGACATTGCCAGCTTGACCGAGCAGAAGAACCGCCAGACCGCCTCGCCAAAGCTGTTAACGCGCACGCGGGCAGTGGCTTCGATCACCGGCACGGTCTCGCGCTCTGTCTTCTTCGGCATGAAGGGGGCAGAGGGGGGGACGATCACCTTTAGCTCGTCGCTGGCCGGGGCAGCCTCGCCCCGCGCAACCCGACGGCGGCGTTCTTCACGTTCTTTGTTGGTGTTGATTTGGCTAGCCATAACTTTGCAAACCCATATTTGATGGTCAAATCTTTGAGCAGGGCAGGATTGAGTGGGCCAAGCTGGATGTGGACGATCTTGCCCGTGCTATCGAGCAGGAAGCTGCTGGGGGTGGCGGCCAGCTTGTAGGCTTTGGTTACGGCCCCATCGAGGTCAAGCAGGATCGGGAAGCTGTAGAGGGCAGTTTTGCCGTCGGGCTGCACGTAGTTGCTGACCGTCTGCGCGTCCTCGCGGATGTCTACACCGATCACGGCAAAGCCAGCGGCCTTGTACTGGGCATAGGTGTCCTCCAGGTCAGGCATTTCGGCTCGGCAATCGGCGCACCAGCTAGCCCAGAAGTTGACAAGGGTCAGCTTGTTGGCCTTCGCGGTCTGCATCAAGTCTACAGTGCCGCCGCGCCAGTCGCTGAGGGTGAAGCCGGGCGGCTGGCTGCCAATGGCGATCTCTACCTGCTGACCGTTCTTGAGGTCGCCCACAGCCTTACCATCACCATCTTGCAAGCTGCCGACGGCCCCGCTAGCGTTGTCGCAAGCTGCCAGTACCATCAAGGCCAGGGTGACGACCAACATCAGGTTGATGCGCTGCTTGATCAATAGAAGTTCCCCTCCACTTTCGGGCCTATCCGCCACCGTCAAGTATAGCCCCCGGCCTAAACAGTGTCAAGCAGGGGGCATATAAGTTCCATATAAGGGTCAGGGCTGACTGGCTAGCGAAGGCACAAGCGCAGCTACTTCTTTGCCAGCCCTGGCAGCACGCTGAAGTTGGCTGGCACATTGACTATCTGCCCCCGCACTAGCAGGCTGACTATTGCCGGGTCAGGGCTGCTAGGCGTGTTGAACGGCAGTTGGAAGCTGATCGCGCCGTCGGCCCAGGTGATGATCGTCATTGCTGTGTTGTTGATCAGCAGGCTGCTGCTGCCCTGGGTGCTGCCGAAGCCCCCTCCGCTGATCGTTACCGTCACGCTGCTGCCAGCTACGGCGGCGGCGGGATTGATACCGGTGGCGACTGGGTTGAGGGGCGTAGGGGTGGCCGTTGGCGTGCGCGTGCGCGTGGGGCTAGGGGGGACCGTCGTGCTAGCTGTTGCGCTAGCCACAGTGCCGCTGACCGTCGGGCTGGCGGTGAAGGTGGGGCCACTGCTGGTCGGCGTGGCGGTGGCAACTGCTGGGCTGGCGGTGGTGGTGGTGGTCGTAGTGGGGCTGGGCGCACTGGTGGCAGTCGCGGTGTTAAGGGTCAGGCGCAGTTGGGTGTAGATGATCTTCGACAGTTCAGCCCGGCTGACGCTGCGGGCAGGCTGGAAGCTGCCGTTGCTGTAGCCCGCGATCACCTCGTAGGCGGCAGCGGTCTCCACATAGGGGTACGACCAGCTACCTGGTAGCACATCGCTGAAGTGGCCGCTGGGCGGGTTTTGCAGCGGCCAGCCGACCCCCCGCACGATCATCTTGCTCAACTCACCGCGATTAACCACATTGGCGGGGCGGAACAGGCCGTTGGGGTAGCCGCTGACCACACCCCGTGCGGCGGCGGTCTCTACATAGCGGTAGGCCCAATAACTGCCAGCTACGTCGCTGAAGGTCGGCGTGCTGGGGTTGAGCAGGGGCCAGCCATAGGCCACACTGAGCAACTTCGCCATCTCGTCGCGGCGGGTGTTGGCATTGGGGCGGAACGAGCAGTCTGGGTAGCCGCCGATGATGTTCTGCCCTGCTAGCCAGCCAATGTAGCCGCCCGCCCAGTAGTTGGCTGGCACATCCCAGAAGCGTAGATTGGTGACAGTGAAGGGGTAGAGGCCGCTGCTGTAGGAGTTGGCCGCCGTGTCGTTCGCCAGCACTTGCGCGCTGTAGGCCAGGTCGCCGCCGCTGCTGTTGGCTGGCACGGGGTAGCTGCCCTCCCAGGTACCAGTCGCTGTGCTGCCACTAATGAGGGTCATTGGCACGATAGTTTGGGGCTGCACAGTATCGCCAGGGGCGAGTGGCTCGTTGACGATCAGGTAGACATTGGTGACTGGTGAACTGTCGGGGTCGCTGACGTTGGCGGTGACGCTGAGGCTACCCCCGCCGCTGCTGAAGCGGGTCTGGTTGAGCGTCACATCGCGGACGCTAGGTGGCTGCTCACCAGGGGTGGCGGTGGGGCTGGGCAGCGCAGTGCTGGTAGCGGTAGCGGTCGCAGGGCGGGCGGTGGGCGTGTAGGTGGCGGGTGGGTTGGCGAGCCAGCCTTGCAGGGCGGTGTAGGCTGGCCGCGGGCTGCGGTTGAAGCCACCCGCCGTGTGGTAGCCATAGACTGCGAAGAAGTTGAAGGGGTGACAGCGGTCGTACCAGGGGGCGAGGCTGAAGTCCAGGTCGAAGACGATCATCACTTCCATCCAGGGCCAATAGCTGCGCGCCCACTGTACTGCGCCAACCAGGTTGTTAGCCTGCTGCTGCTGCGTCCAGATGTAGTACCAGGCAGGTTGGGCGCAGTCGGTTGCACCGGCGACGCTAGCCGGGTTGATCGCCCAGCCCATCTCGGTTGCCCACATCTTCTTGCCCGCATCACCATTGGCCGCCATCTCGTTGTGCTGCAACTCGGCGCGGCGGAAGGTGAGATAGTTGCTGGTACGTGGGTCTTTCTCTGGGGTGTTGTTGAAGCCGTAGGGGTGAGTGCTGAGTACGTCGAAGACGCTGCTCGGCACGCCAGCCGTGTTCTGGTACATCCCACGAATGTAGAGAATGTCATCCAGATGGCAGTCACTGATGCGCCCATCTATGCCCCTGAATGGCTTGCGCTGTACGCCAGCATCGTACTCCTGTGCGGCATCGGGTCGATACTCGGCGACGGTAGTTACGGCACCAGCCACAATCTTGATCGTGCTACTTACCGCCCGCACGCCGCTGCGCCCGGCCTGGATCAGTTGCATATACTGGCTAGGGTTAGGGCAGAGATTGCCCCAGTTGTAATCAAGGTTAGGCTCGTTCCAGAACTCGAAGGCCGCTGGTGGCTTGCCCAGATCGTTGACCAGGTGATTGGTTAGGGCTTGCATGAAGGTAGTGAAGGTAGCCATGTTGCTCGGTGGGCGACTGCTGGGGCTGCCAGCCACCCGCGCCCAGGCAGGGGTATCCATCACGCGAATGATAATGTTCAGCCCGGCTGCACCGTTCATGATGTTGTTGGCATCACCCCAGTTGTAGCTGCCATTGGCGGGGTTGGCGACCTCCCAGGAGAGGGTGTACTCAGCCCATTGCGCCCCCATGTCGGCAGCCACGCTGTTGTTCTCAATCAGAGACATGGTGAAGCCGAGGCCGTTGGTGTTGAAGGCAGGCTGGGCGGGGGCTGCTGTGCTGCTAGCAGGCAAGGTTAGCAGCACAGTTAGCAGGAGGAAAGCAGTTAGTTTGCGCGATTTGCTCATCAAAAATCAACCTTTCTGGCACTGCCAGCTAGCATAGTGGTGCAGGCCGCGACCGCAACCCCACACCAATATAACGAACGAAGCCGCCAATGGGTTCAACCAAAGGGCAAAAAAAGTCCCTTTCCCGACTAAGGAAAGGGATTGTAACAGCAAGCAGGAAGCTAGAAGCTGCCCACTCGTAGGCTCTCGTCAAAGATGCGCTCCACATCTTGCTGCAAAGCCTGGCTGCTACGTTGCTTGAGGGCTTCGTATCCAAGCGCACCCAGTAGGACGTAGTAGTTGCCCTTGCCATCGTCGTGCAACTCGAAGCGAGCGCGCTCGAAGTATTGCACCACGTACTTCTTGCCATCCACCATGTTGACTTGCTCGAAGCGTTCGGTCAGCGGCAGGCCGAAGATGCTAAGGCCACCGTTCGCTCGCCAGTAGCTGAGAAACGACTTGCTAAGGTTGTGTTTGGTCTGGGTGAAGTAAAAGTTCTGCTCACCACCTGCGTCTGCCGCTGCTGCCGTGCCGATCTGCTGTCGGGCTATCAGGTAGCTGCCGAGCAGAGAAAGTTGCACCGGGTAGGCGTTGTCTCTAGCGTGGTACTCGAAGCGGGCGCGCTCAAAGTATTGTACCGTCAGGCCATCCTCCTGCATCTCGTCCGTAAGCGGATAGCCGAACTGAGCCAGTGCGCCATTGCTATACCAGTATTGAAGGAACGCGCCGCCGACTGCGTGTTTGGTCTCGACGAAGTAGCGTGGGCTGGCAGTGTCATGGCTGACAAAGTAGTTATAGACGCGCCGCGCAATCTTGGGCATCACATCGCGTGGTACGTCTTCACCGTTCAAGCCCTGGACGAGGATAGCAATAGCGACTGGCCCGGCGGGGGTAAACATGATACCCGCATCGTGCATCACGCCGTCCAGGCTGCCCGTCTTGTGCGCGACTAGCACGCTAGTGGGCAGGTTAGCGGGGATCAGGTAGTTAATCTGTTGCTGCAAGAGGATGTTGAGCATCCAGCGGCTCTCGTCAGGGCTGACCAGTTGCGAACTGTACAGCTTCTCGAAGTAGCGCACCATGTCGGCAGGATTGGTCACATTGTCGTTGTCGAAATCCAGGTGGGTAGCATTAAAGCCCGCGTCGCTTAGCACGCTGTTGATCAGCCGTTGACCCTTGTAGACATCGCCATTGCCGAGGATGCGTATCAAGAAGGAAGAAGCAGTGTTGTTGCTTTCGTCAATCATCAACTCAGCAGCACGTTGGATGGTAAGGGTTGTACCAGGATCGATACCAGGATCGCCATTAGCGTAATCCTCAGTATTGTCGTAGACATCGACATCATGCTTATCATTGTAGCTGATGATACCATCAGCGTGCAAGCGAGCAATGGTAAGTAGCACGCCCAGTTTATAGAGGCTGGCGGAGACAAAGCTGTTGTTGGCCCCAACGAAGGCGGTCTGCCCCGTATCCAGCTTCTTGACTGCGATGCCCCAACTACCAGGTAGGTCATTGGCGATAGAAGCCAGAGTACCACGCAAGCTATCATCTGGCACATCGGGCGCACTGCTCCAGCGGATCAGGTAAGATGCAGTGTCGCTAGCCAGCGGGCCAGTGGTGGTACTAGCCACTGCTGGGCCAGCAAAGGCCGCCAGGTTTAGAGCGAAGGCGAGTAGAAGGAGCAGATGGGTTCGGCGACGTGTTCTGGACAAGGATGCTTACCTCAAGCGCATAGTTATCATCGTTGTAGATTATACCATAATGGGGCTGTGCATGGAAGGAGCAAAAAGCCCGCGCCTGTACATTACAGGCGCGGGCTAGTGCAAGTTCGCACATTTAGAGCAAAAAGAAAGAACCCCCTCGCAACGTCCATATCTCCCAGGTCATCACAACCCAGTACATCAGGGGCTGCGGTCTTTCACTGCCGGGTTCGGGATGGTAC
>JBBROH010000196.1:0-7545 GCA_038229595.1 Chloroflexia bacterium
AGGTAGCCAGCCAACGCCGCTCACTGCTGCTGTTCAGCCTGCTAGTTGGGCTGGTGGCAGTCGTCATCGGCTGGGTGCTGCTGGGGATGCGAGCGGTGATCTGGAGGCCGACGCGGACGGCGTGCTAGCGTGGCAGTCGTCATCGGCTGGGTGCTGCTGGGGATGCCACATCTGGGCTGACCGCTGCTGCGCGTCGCAAGTCCAGTCCTTACGCAAACTCCTTGCTCTACTTCTTTAGCCCGATCCGCTAGCTTGCCGCAGCGGGTAGAATTGTTGTGGGCAAATTGCCCCGCAACAATAATCCTGATAACAAGATTGGTGGATGGATGGATGCAAACCGCCCTTTCAGTCACCGCCATTTCATTTCGGAGTAACAAACCTTGTCAACCACCAACTTCAACCAACTGACCCAGCGTGGACAAGCCCGCCAGCGCGTGCTGGCTCATGACCTTGACCGCTTGCTGACGAGCGTAGTGTTGCAGTTGCCAGCAGTCAGGGCGGCTTCGGCCCACGCCAGGGGCTTGGCGGCGTTGGACAGCAGTCTGCCTATAGGGTGCGTCTTGCGGCTGGCGTAGTAGAGCAGGTAGCGGCTACTACACTATCGGCGAGTGGAGCATAGACGACTTCGCGCCAGTGGTCAAGGAGTTGGCGGGCAGGTTAGCCCGCCCCCACGGTCTCTGCTGATCCCCCATAATTCGCTTGCCAAAGCCCTTGACTCTCCTGTTAGGGGAGGCTGTACAATGCTCTTGCGCGTAACAACTAACCACGTGGGAGGCGACGGATGATCAGGATCGGCGACTTTGCCCGCTTCAGCCGGGTTTCGGTCAAGACGCTGCGACACTACGATGAGATTGGGCTGCTTAAACCAGGCAAGGTGGACGAGTGGACGGGCTACCGCTACTACGCCCTTGATCAGCTATCGCAACTTAACCGCATCCTTGCGCTGAAGGACTTTGGCCTCAGCCTGGAGCAGATCGGCCAACTGCTCAAGGAAGGGCTGTCGTTGGCCCAGTTGCAGGGGATGTTGCGGCTGAAGTGAGCCGAGTTGCAGCAACACGTTAGCGAGGAACAGGCAAGATTGCAGCGGATCGAAGGCCGACTGCGCCAGATTGAACAGGAGGGTAGGATGTCCAACTACGAAGTAGCAGTTAAGGAAGTTGAACCACAGGCTATCGTCAGCATCCGCAGTACGCTGGCGAACTACGACGAGATGGTAACTTGGATTGAGCAGGCGCAGCAACGTATCAAGGACGCTCTGAATCGGAGCGGCGTGCAAGCGGGCCAGAGTATGGGCCTCTGGTACGGCTTCAGCGAAGATGACCTTGAGGTTGAGGCTGGTTACGCCGTAGAGGCCAACCCCGCCGACATCCGATGCGGCGATCCGCAGATACAGGCTTATACCCTGCCCGCCCAGCGCGTGGCGACCCTCGTCTATCATGGCAGCTACGCAGCCAGCGGTAGTGCCTGGGAGGCCATGCGGCAGTGGATGGAAGCCAATAACCAGCCGCTCCAGATGCCTACCCGCGAAATCCAGCACAAGGGTGGCAGCGACCTGAACGACGATTCCTACGTCACCGAGTTCCAGTTCCCACTGGCCTCGTAAGGGTTAGTACAGGAGGATTAAGATGTCAGACAACAGCGAGTTCCAAGTGCCAGCGCAAGCAGCCGTCCCCAACCCGGCCCTGCGGACGCTAGATCGGCTAGTTGGCGAGTGGCGAGTGCAGGGCGACAGTATGTCCGGCCAGATTCGTTTTGAGTGGATGGAGGCTGGCTACTTCCTCGTGCAGCACATTGACCTTCTCCACGACGGGCGCGAGATCAAGGGCATGGAGATAATCGGCTGGGACGAAGCACGACAGGTAATCGCTTCGCAATACTTCAACAACTCAGCCGAAATCCTCCCTTACGTTTGGCAGGTAGACGACACTAGCCTGACGATCTGGGGCGGCGAAGTTGGTTCTGCGGCCAGGTACGATGGTAAGTTCAGCGAGGATGGCGACACCAACAGCGGTGCATGGCAGTGGCCGGGTGGCGGCTACAATTCGAGCATGACCAGAGTCGGCTAATCCATTATCCACATCCCACAACAACCCCGCTACTCTGTCCGAGCAGCGGGGTTGTTTCTTTGCCAGAAGTGGCAAACCCCTCTTGACGCTCACACTACGTCGTGGCGCAGAATAGCAGCGGATTGGTAAATCGCAATCGGTATAACATCAGCCAATCAAAGTGGGCGTACCAGAGATGCAACCGTACTGATCCAACACATGGGGCTGGTGACACAATGGGGTGGCGGGCAGCCGATCCGCCTGACGGGGCTGGGGCAGCAGGTGATGGTCGCCTCGCGCCGCTTGCAGCCGTGGTTGGGGGCGTGGGGGCCGCAGACCTGGTCGCTGGCCTGGTGCTTGCTGGCAAGCTGGGCCACCCGTGCGGCGCGGTCGCACTCGGCTTACTCGAAGCCAGCCGGGGCTGGAGCCTGCACCCGCCCGACCAGCGGCACGCTCGCCAAACCTAGCGTGGCTAGCAGCTCAAGCCAGTCGTTGACCTGCTGGCGTTGGTCAACCAGCACTGCCACCCGCGCTGGCTGCCGCTCGCGCAGCACGCCATCCCCAGGCGCACGCCGCAGCCGCGCGACCGTGGGCCAACCGCTGGCGGCGAAGGCAGCCAGAGCCAGCCGCGCCGCCACGCTCTTGCCAGTGCCGGTGGTCGAAGTGAGCAGGCCCACCCGCCCGCTGCTGCCCCCAGCGCGCAGATGATCGAGGGCATCAGCCACCGTTTGCTGGTTAAAAGCGCGGGCAGCTTCTATAGACACGTACTCTGGCTGGGGGCTGGCGGCGGCAATCGCGTCCATCAGGGCGGGGCTGAGTTTCGCCAAGCCGCGCCCAGCGACCAGCTTGTAGGTCAACTCTGCGCCCGCCCACAGCGCATCGTCCAGCCCCTTGTACTGGTCGGGCCAGACCGCCTGGACGATGGGGAAGCCGAGGGCGCAGAGTTCGGCGGCGGCGAGGGCGGTGGCGTGCTTGCCCGCAGCATCATTGTCGAAGGCGAGGTGGATGGTGGGGTGCTGGTCGCCGACGTAAGCTAGTAGCTCGCTGTAGGCGTGCTGGCGGCCCGCAACCCCCATGCAGCCAACACAGTAGAGCTAAGCCGGGCAGCAGCGATGTCGGCCTTACGCGGCCCCTCGGTGAGGTAGATGCGCTCGTTGCTGAGCCGGGCGGGGCAGGCGAGTTGGTTGCCGTGATTGGTTGAGTGTGGCTGCTCCTTCTACTTCGAGAGGTTATAATGTCTCAATTCCTTTGGGCAGTGTCGCCGTGATTGGTTGAGTGTGGCTGCTCCTTCTACTGGGTGCTTTAACCAGCCTGTTCGTTGCCAACTAGACGCTCAGGCTTGCTAATTTGCTACTGCTCTATCATAGCACATATGTGCTGGTGCTGTCAAGAGGGTCAGCAAGCAATTGCGTTCTCGCAAGCCAGGCGGTCGCCCTGGTATGCTGAATGCAGCAATTATACTCGGACTCGCTGCTGATTTGCAATAGCATAACGTCCCATTACCGTCCCATTTATCCACCAATATTGTGCAAAACTCCCAATGGCTTTGGGCCGCAAAGTAGGAGGCTGGCTACCGCTCAGGCCCCAAGTCTGGGCAAGGTGGGACGCAAGCCACTCCGTTGCAGAAGCGGGGACGCAAAATGGGACGCAGATTCGCAAGTCCTTGCAGTGGGACGCAAATGGGATGCAAACTGGATGCTAGCTGCCCCAGCAGGCCACTGGGACGCAGACTGGGACGCAAATAGGACGCTGGCGGCGAGCAAGTGCGTCTCAGTCAGCAGGGGGACGGCAACTGTACGGCCAGTAAGGGCGCGCTCTGTCTAGCCCCCGCCAACGACGGGGGCCAGTTCGTAGTAGCTAGAACGGCTCTTGCCGCCCTGCACCAGCAGACCGAGTTCGACCAGTTCTAGCAAATCGCGGTGAGCCTGGCTGCGCTTAACCTCGTACTCGTCGGCGTACTCCTGGCGGGTAATCCGCTTGCGCCGCAACAGGTCGTCCAGCAGCCTGCGTTGGCGCGGGTTGAGGCGGTTGAGGCTGGCAGCGGGGATGCCGAGTAGGTTTGGTGCGTTGTCTTGCTCCTCAAGGAACGAGTCCTCTGGGCCAAAGAAGATGACCCGGAACCAGTCGCGGTCGGCCTGGATTAGCGGCGGCGGCAGCCCGGCCTCCTCCATACTCTCGCGCATCCGCCGAATGCCGCTGCCCCAGCGTTCAATCAGCCCCGCCTCGTACATCAGTTGGCCCAGGGCTGCGTTACGCAAGCGGTGCTGGCCCTCCAACGTCTCGGTCTTCAGGCCAGGCAGGAGGCCGCCGGGGTTGAGTATCTCAATCCGATTGCTGAAGATGCTGAGGTTGACCGCTGTTCCCTCGGCATAGTAGTCGCGGTGGCAGAGCGCGTTAATCAGGGCTTCGCGGATAGCAGTCAGCGGGTATTCGTCTACGTTGACGTGGCGCACCCTCTCGATGTAGGTGCCGTGGCGGATGTTGCGCTGCACAAAGGCCACCGCCTTGTCTACCTGCTCGTCAATCGTGGTACTAAGCTCGATGCGGTCAAGGAAGCGGTTCACCCCTCGGCCCTGGAAGCGGGCGCATTGCAGGATAGCCTGTGGCAAGTGCTGCTGCGGCGCACGGCCAAACATCAGCAGCCCCGCCACGGTCGGGTGGCTACCCTCTACATCGGCCAGCACGTGCAGATTGCGGAGGCCAGCCCGAACGTTGAGCGCGCCGAGGTCGGGTCGGTTCTGGCCGCTGCGTTCGCGCAAGAAGGTGGTCAGCTTCTCCTCGCTGAGGCTGGCGAAGTTGGTAGCGGGCAAAGGCTGGCGGTCGAAGGGGATAGCAGCCCGCAGGCGCACGTGTTCGGCAACAGCCTGCGCTGTCATCAATACGTTCTTCGCGCCCTGCCGCTGGCGGTAGCCGCTGCCCGCCAGGTAGGTGTCAGCACAGTCGTCTGGCACAATCACCACGACCACGCGCCGCCCATCCACCTCTACGTCCTCAACCTTGACCTGCTCATCCAGGCGCGGAGTGACAGTGTGGGCGGCAGCGTAGGCCATGTAGACAACATCCTTCAACTGGCGCACACCGAGGATAGTCTGGTCGTCGCGCACGCCAATCAGTAGCGCGCCACCGCTGCCGTTGGCGAAGGAGGCAACCGCCTCAGCCACCTCGGTTTGGGTGACGCTCTCTAGCTTGAACTCGACGGTCTGGCCCTCATTCTGGGCCACCCATGCCTGCACCTGCTCTGCACTAATGCTCATCGTCTGTCTAGCCCTCGCAGTCTAGCTGCTCTAGATTGGTTCATGGTTGGCTCGGTGTTGATTATAAGCTATCACAGCGCAGCCAACAAGCAGCCACTTTGCTCGCCACTTAGCCCTGGTTGCTGCTACCACCATGCCACTGCCCAACCCCTTGCGCCCCACAGCGGCAGCAAAGTATCACGCTGATACAGTTCACTTCTGTGTCCAGGTTCACACATATGGGCTAAGTAACTGTCCTCCGTAAGCTGGGGCTGGAAGGGCTGGTGCAAGTCCTCTCCGTCTTCGAGCAGGTCAAAGCCAGCATCGAAACCAGCCCCCGCCCCCAGATTGCCGCCCTGCTACCTACCTTCTTCGACGTGCGCGAGGGTTTGCACAAAGAGGTACTTAGCTATCTACATAGCCCCGCCTTCAGCGACCAGTTCCCTGGCCTGGCGGGTAAGGTGCTGAGCAGTCAGGTTAGCCGCCTATCGGTCTGGAACAAAGTGCAGGCCCAGGCCCGTACTGTCTACCGCGCCTACCCTGACGAGGAGTTGAAGCTCAACAAGGCTGACCTCAGCCGCGCGATCAGCGAAATGGATGCCGTGGCCGAGGAGGTGCTGAGCCGATGCCAGTAAGCGACCGCCTAAACCGCAGCATGGGCGAACGGCGACAGGCCGCACAGGTTGGTGCCGTGGCCGTGCCGACTACCGACGGCCAACTGCTGCCAGTCGTTCTCGCCAACCTGCTGCCCAACCCTTACCAGCCACGCGTTACCTTCGATGAAGGCAAGCTGCGCGAGTTGGCCGCCACTATGGAGCGCGACGGCTACCAGCCGATTATCGTTTGTGAGGAGCAGGAGACTGGCGACACCATCATTGTGGCTGGTGAACGCCGCGCCCGCGCTGCTCGCGACCTGCTCGGCTGGCCGACAATCAATGCTATTCACCGTGGGCTGCGGGGTGCGGCCTGGATTCGCCGCTATGCGATGGTCGAGAACCTCCAGCACGTTGACCTCAACCTCTACGAGGAAGTGGTTGGGGTGGAAAGCTTCACTGCCCCAGGCGACGACGAGCAGTTGACCAACGCCCAGATTGCCACCGAGCTTGGCCGCAGCCCCCGGCACATCGGCAAGCTCCGCAAGATAGGCAGACACAGCCAGTTGATGGCTGAGTTGAAGGTGAAGGCCGAGCGCAGCGAAGAAACCAGCCTGACCGATTACTATAATCGCGCCCTGCGTCTAGAGCAGACCGCTGGCACTGCCCAGCAGCACGTTCGCAAAGCACATACCGCCACTACCCCAGCCCAGCCCAGCCAGCTTACTGCCTCGCCAACCACGCAAGCTAGCCAGCCAACCACCAGCCCAGCAGCCAGTCAATAGAGCGACCCGCTAGCCGAACTTGGCAGCTTGCTCGCTGCGGTGACGGCGGGGCTGGATGAGCAGGTGGCCGCTGCTGCTAGCCCCACCCAGGCCGCCACTTTCCTCACCACCGTCGAACGCTTGCAAGCGAAGGCGCAGCAGTTGCTGGCGCGAGAGCGAGCATGACGCTTCTCCTTGCCTGACCAAGCTCAGTCGCGATCACCGTTGCTGTAACCACGCGGGGCCAACAATTGCCGTCTAGCTGTGCCTGTTGCTCGACCAGCCTCTCGTCGGAGAGCGGCTGCACAGGCGGGATGGTCATGGGGTTTGCTTCTTCCTTATACTGGGGGCGGCTGGTTGTCGTCGCCATCGCAGATAGCGCGTCAGGGTGTAGAAAAACCAACCTATGGCGAACAACACTGGCACGGCATAGAGCAGATTGCGAACGTCCTCGGACACTGACAAGCCTAGCATACCAATGATGCTGTTGATCAGGTTGACCCCGGCGTAGCCCATAATCGCGGGTACAAACAGGCCGATGTTGACCCAGCCCTGATCATCAACCAGTGGGTTGTCCATGAGGCGAAGGGTCAGCGTGACGGCAAGGAAGGCGAGCGCGATCGTGGCTGCACCTTCGCGGTAACGCTGGTCAGCCCCGGAGAGTTGCACCAGGCCAATGGCCGCGAGGTAGACGGCTACGGCGATCAGCCACATATTTTTCAGCCAGAATGACCTGTCCAGCTTCATGCGGTTCATGATTGTACCTCCTCAGGAGGTGCAGAAGCCTGCTTCTTCAGTTGGCGGTCGCCGATGATGGCAACCGGGATCAACCATACGACAGAGCCGATCAATAGCGCAAGGTTGAGGATGGCATCCGCAAAGCCTAGCACCTCACTAAGCTGGGTTATGG
>JBBROH010000197.1:0-7518 GCA_038229595.1 Chloroflexia bacterium
CGCGGGAGTAGACAGTGTAGGCCGGGTGGAGGGCGACTTCGGCCAGATGACGGTTAAGAGTAGCCCCTACACCACCTTGCTTGAGCAGCACCCCGCTCGCAAGCGTGCGCTCTGGCTGGCAGGCGCGCTTGGCCTCGGCGTGCTGCTGCTGCGCCGCAGGTGAAGGCTACCACGGTGCCACTCACGGTCGAAGACTAACTACCAAGTTGCACACTGAGTAGACACCAGCTACAGAACAAGCCACCAGCGAGGATCAGCGAGCGGCCCAAAGTACTTACCCCGGTGCGCCATTGTAGCGCAAGCAGGACGATCAGGAAGGGGAAGAAGTCCAGCGCATAGCGGTAGCCGATCTGGGGGACACCAGACCAGAAATACAACATCAGCGTAGCAAAGAGCAATGCGGTGGTTGCCCAGCAGGCGCGCTTGAGCGGAGTGTCGAGGCCACTGCGAAAGGCGTAGAGGAGGGCAGGGCTGGTGAGGAACAGCGACATTCCCCAGGGATTTGGCTGTATCCAGGGAAAAGGTAGCACCGGGTAGGCCAGGCTGGGGCCGAATTTTGTAGTCGGTATGGGGCCACTCAAAAAAGCGGAGAGCAGGTTCTTTGGCACATGGGCGAGACTAAAGAAGCCCTGGTTGTAAGCAGCCCGTTGTGCTGGGGGCCAGTCGCAGAGGCTGAAGCCAGTCTGCAACGGGTTATCGAAACGAGCGTAGTTAAAGAGCATGAAAGTCGCCAGGCACAGACCCACGCCCAGGCCCATCCCGCTCAAGGGGTCGAGGTAACGACGCAAGGGCCAGCGCAACGCCCGCCCCTCCTCTACCAACAGCCAGAGGAAGAAAAGCAGGCTGAGGACGACCGCGTAGCGGTTGAGCAGGCTACAGCCTACCAACAGGCCGATCAGCAGCCATGCCCGCCAGCGCAAGTCGGCTAGTGGCTGGTGCAGCACAGTGTAGATCGCAAGCAGCGTAGTAGTCATGGTCAGGGCGTGCTGCAACGACCAGGGTCCGTCAAGCCAAACGTGGTAGAGGTAAGGTGAGCTGACAAAGAGCAGGGCCGCGAGCCAGGTACGAGCCGAACTGATCACCTCCAGATTGCCAAGCAGCAGCCACAGTATCCAAACACTAATCCCACTAAGGATGTAGACCATGTAGACCTGGTGGAAGCTATGCCCGAGCAAGGCTACGAACGGCATCATCAGCACCCCCGGCAAGGCACCGAAAGGGATTTGACGTTGGCCCTGGTAATAGCTGATGTCATATGCGTCACTGCTAATCGCATTGATGTCCAGGCGGCCATGGAGGAACGAGTCGGCCAGGTAGACGTAGTGGGGATTAGACCCCTCTGGAACCGGGTGGAGTACCCGATAGACCACTATGAAGGCGACGAAGCAGCCGAATCCAATCCAAAGGAGTCGCTGAATGCCAGCATTCCTGGATTGGGCGTTCGAGGTGTTTATCAATAGTGATCCTCCATCGCTGCCGCAGGCAGGTGATAAGTGGCTAGGTGACTTGAACCCGTGTTATTATACAGCATTGGCTGCTGGTGTTGCAGCCTGCTTTGTGCTAAAATGCGGATAACAACTTATATCATTGTCTAACGGAGGGCAACCATGAGCGAAGCCGATAAGTGCGCGGCGTTGGTCGAGGAGTTCACCACCAAGTTCTTTGCTGCCAACCCGGTCAGTGCAGCAGCGTCTGGCCTGCACCAGTACGATGGGCAGGTAGCAGACCTTAGCCGCGAGGGAATAGAGCGGCGGCTGGCCTACCTGCGCGAGTTCTTGCAGCGAGCCGCCGCGGTGGATGAGAACCAGCTAGACCGGCTGGGCCGCTACGACCTGGGTTTGGTGAAGTTCAGTGCAGGTCAGCAGATTTTCCAGATGGCCGACATGGACGCAGCCGCAACCATGCCGATGATCTACAACTGGCAGATTGGGGTGAGCAACTACGTCAAGCGCAACTACGCGCCCCTACCAGAGCGGGTAGCCGGGCTGGTGCAGCATCTGAAGGCGATCCCTGGCGTGCTGGATGCCGCGCGTGCCAACCTCAAGCCAGCCCTCAGTCGCCCAGTGCTGACCACCGCCCTCGGTATGTTCGGCGGGCAGGTGCATTACCTGCAAGGCGAGCTGACCGAACAGGTAATGGCTGTCAACGACAAGGAGTTGATGAAGCAGTTCGATCTCGCCCGTGACAACGCAGTGATGGCCCTCAAGGACTTCCTCACCTTTCTGCACCGCATGGAGAAGAACGTCAGCGACGACTTTGCCATTGGTCGCGACCGCTACCAGAAGCTACTATGGGCCTATGAGATGGTAGACCTGCCGCTGGACGAGGTGCTAGCGATTGGCGAAGCCGACCTGGCCCGCAACAAGGCGCGCCTGCTTGAGCTTGCTAGCCTACACTTCGCGGGTCACGACCTGCGCGCAGTGGTGGCCGAGATGGGCCGCGAGCATACCAGCAGCGAGCGGCTGATCGAGGAGACCCGCGCCAGCCTGGAGCGCATCCGCCAGTTCCTGCTAGACGAGCAGATCGTCAGCGTGCCAAGCGAAGTGCGCGCCCTGGTCGAGGAAACCCCTCCCTTCATGCGCTGGGCTTTTGCCTTTATGTCGTCGCCTGGCCCCTTCGAGCAGGTCGCCGACCAGGCCTTCTACTACCTCACCCTGCCCAATCCCTCCTGGCCGCCAGAGAAGCAGGACGAGTGGCTGACCAAGTTTGACCGTTACACCCTGGACGACATCTCGGTACACGAAACCTACCCCGGCCACTACGTCAACTTCCTACACATGAAGAACGCCCCCAGTCGGGCTAGCAAGGTCTTCCGCGCTACCACCTACGTCGAGGGCTGGGCGCACTATTGCGAACAGATGATGATCGCCGAGGCTGGCTACGGCAAGGCCGAGTTCGGCGTGAAGCTGGAGATCGCCCAACTGCTAGAAGCCCTGGTGCGTAACGTGCGCTATGTCAACGCGATCAACATGCACGTCAACGGCCTCTCGGTGGACGAGGCGACCAGCAGGTTTGTGGCAGATGCTTACATGGAGGAGGCGACCGGGCGAGCGGAGGCAGTGCGCGGCACCTTCGACCCCGGCTACTTCGCCTACAACCTCGGCAAGCTGATGATCCTCAAGCTGCGGGCTGATTACCAGCAGGAGCAGGGGGACAGCTACGACCGCAGAGGCTTCCATGACCGCTTCCTCTCCTTCGGCAGCCCACCAATCAAGCTGCTGCGTACGCTCGTGCTTGCCCACGACGACGGCAAGCTGCTATAGCGCAGTAGTTGATCAGCAGCAAAAAGGGGGCGCATCCACAGTGGATGCGCCCCCGCTACGTGTCTCTAGCCACCAGTCCTCAGCCGACTGCCACCACACGGTTGCCCGCGATCAGGTTGGCGACCGACGGCTGGGCTTGCTCGGCGGCACTCAGTTGGTTGACCTGCACCACTTCTGGCTCAAAGTGCTGCATGGTGATGCAATTCACTGGGCAGACTTCGATGCAGAGGCCGCAGCGGATGCAGAGCGACTCGTCGATCAACATCGCTGCGCCGTCGCGCCAGCCCAACGAGGTGGTTAGCAGGCCATGATCGGGGTCGCCGTTCACCGTGTCAAGGCTGTCAAACGGCACCATCAGCAGCACGCGGGGCGGGCAGATGTCAATACAGGCGTTGCAGAGGATGCACATGTTGCCGTCCAGGAAGATGTTGAGTTGGCATTGTAGGCACCGCTTTGCCTCCTGGAAAGCCTCATCGCGGGTGAAGCCAAGCTCCACTTCGCGGGTCAGGCTGCCACGCTGTGGTACGTCAAGCTGAGGCATCTCCTGCCGCTCGGTCACATCGTAGTCGTCACCCACCTCCAGGCGGCGTTCGGTAGTGGTACGGCTCCAGATGCTAACCGGCTCGTAGTGCTTCTCCGCCGTCGAATTGGCGAAGGCATCCATTGCGCTGACCCGGTTGAGTGCATCGCCCAGGGTGCGGGGACGGCCCACCCGCTGCTTCTCGCTAACCGTAATGAGCTGCGAAACGCGCTGGTGGTAGTCGCTGACGTTCTCAAACTGTGGCGCGAGGCTGAAACGCGAACGCAGCACGACCGGCTCTGGCTGCACGTTCTGCAACCACTGGTCAATGCTGATCGCCGCCTTGTGGCCGTCGGCTACGCAGCTAATCACGTTACGTGCGCCCTCGGTGTAGTCGCCCGCGGCGAACAGGCCAGGAACGCTGCTCATATAGGTGTTGTGGTCGATCTTCACCTTGCTGCGGTTGAGAACCACGCCCAGTTCTTTGCCGGGGATGTTGGGGTCGGCGTTCTGGCCGGTGGCGGCGATCACGGTGTCTACATCCAGCACAAACTCGCTGCCAGGGATCGGCACTGGGGCGCGGCGGCCACTCGCGTCCGGCTCACCAAGCCGATTACGGATGCACTTGAGGCCGCTGATGTTGCCCGCCTCATCGTAGATGATCTCGGTTTGGGTGACGAGGAACAGGTATTCGACCCCCTCATGGGCCGCCTCTGCCGCTTCCTCCTCGTAGACCGACATCTCGTTCTGGCTACGCCGGTAGATCACGTAGACTTTCTCTGCACCCAGGCGCAGGCTGCTACGCGAGCAGTCCATCGCGGTGAAGCCGCCGCCGATCACTACTACCTTGCGGCCAATCTCCACCTCCTCACCCAGGTTAATCTTCTCCATGAAGGGTAGGCCGTAGTAGAAGCCGTTGAGGTTCTTGTCTTCGCCAGGGATTTGCATCTCCTGTGGCACCTGCGTGCCAGCGGCCAACAGCACTGCGCTGTATTCCTGCATCAACTGCTGCACCGTAACATCCTTGCCCACCTCCACGCCGAGCTTGATCTCGACACCGAGGGCAGCGAAGAAGTCGTCAATCTCGTACTTGGTTACGTCGCGGGGCAGCCGCCAGGCGGGGATACCACAGGTGAACATCCCCCCAGGGATCGGCAGAGCCTCGTAGACTACCACGCCATAGCCCATGCGAGCGAGGTCGCGGGCGGCGGCCAGCCCGGTTGGGCCAGAGCCGATCACGGCCACCTTCTGCGGCTTGGTACGCTCAGGGGCATTGGGCAGGTTCTTGTTGGTGCGGTAGTCGCTACCAACGCGCTTGAGCCAGCAGATCGCAATCGGCTTGTCCACCCGACCACGCCGACAGGCCGGTTCGCAAGGGCGGGCGCAGATGCGGCCTAGCATCGCAGGGAATACGTTGTCTTCGAGGTTAATCCTGTAGCTTGCGTCGTAGTTCTCGGTGGCGATGTGGGCGATATAGCGGGCCACATCGGTGTAGGCGGGGCAGGCGGACTGGCAGGAGATGTTCGCCAGGAACCAGTCAGCATCACCCGTGTGTACATCGAGGCCCGCCACGTCCTGCTGGGGGTGGGGGGCGTAACCCTCCGCCTTGACCATGCTCAACAGCCGGATGCGGCGACCACGCTCCAGTAGTTGGAGTGCTGCGTCAGCCATCGTTCTCTCCTCCTTCGCTCCTGGTGGATAACCAATTCTGTCTTTAGCTAGCCTTGTGTTCTGCGCTCAAAGTAGGGGCCAGGGCCGATCTTTCCGCTCTCCGGTGGCTGGCACAGCCCAATGGCAGCGGCTTGTAGTGCGCCGCTATAGGCTGATTATACCACAAAAGCCGGGTGCAATGGTATGTAAAGTGCATGAAAAAGTCAGTCCTGACTACGCTTGACAGCAGCAGCCGCAGGTGATAATCTTGCCAACATGGAACAGCCGATGGACAACGTAGCCCCGGCAACAATCGCTGACCCCTACGCCCAGCAGCAGCAGGCACGCCGCTACGCCAGCCTACGCCGCAGGGGAGGACTCGCAGGGCAGCTACTTGCCCTTGCCTTCGTCATCACTCTCCTGTTCGGCCCCGCCCGCTGGCTGGCGGGGTTCGTCGCTGCCCTGGGCTGGTGGCCGCTAGCGACTGCGCTCTACGTCAGCATCCTCTTTCTAGTCTATGCGGTGATCAGCCTGCCACTGGATTACTGGGCTGGCTACCGCTTGCCGCACCAGTTTGGGCAGTCGCATCAGCCGTCCGCTGGCTGGTGGGCTGACTATGCGAAGGCGACCCTACTCACCCTGGTCGTCCTAATAATCGCGGTGGAGGGCGCACAGTTGATGCTACACATAGCGGGCGGCTGGTGGTGGCTGCTGACTGCCCTCGGCGCGGCTGCCTGCATGGTCTTCTTCACCTTGATCTTCCCGGTTTTCCTGCTCCCCCTCTTTTACAAGTTCAAGCCCCTAACCGGCCCATTGCTCCCACGCCTGCTGGCCCTGAGCGAACGAGCGGGCAAGCCGGTGCGTGCTGTCTACGAGGTGGAGTTCAGCAGCAAGACGCAGGCGGCCAACGCTGGATTGACTGGCCTCGGCCCGACCAGGCGGATCATCGTCAGCGATACTATGCTCGCGCATTACTCGGAGGACGAGATCGAGGCAGTGATGGGCCACGAACTGGGCCACCAGGTCTACAACCACATCCTGATCGGCCTCGCGTTGCAGAGCGGGCTGATCTTTGTTGGCCTCTATCTTGCAGACGTACTGCTTCGTTGGGCCGTACCGACCTTCGGCTACGCGGGTTTGACCGACCTTGCCGCATTGCCGCTGATAGCCCTGTTGCTGGCTGCCCTCGCTATCCTCACTCTACCGCTGCTCAACGCCTATTCGCGGGCGGCAGAACGAGCGTGTGACCGTTACTCTGTGCAACTGGTCGGTAAGCCAATCGCTCTCGGCCACGCCTTGCTCAAGCTGGCGGGCCAGAGCCTCAGCGAGTTGGAGCCACCCCGCTGGGTCAAGCTCCTCTTTTACACCCATCCACCGATAGCAGAGCGGCTGCGACCGCTCGGTTTCGTCCGCAATCCCGATCTGGAGGTAAACGCTGATGCCCGGCAAGATTGACCAGGAAGTACGCAAGGAACAACAGCAACGCGATAAGATTCGGCTGCAAGCTGAACAAAAGGGTAAGAAGCAGCACACGATCAAGCAGCAGGAGGCGAACATCAATCGGGGTGGCCTGACCGCCAACCGACCGCTGGCGATCCTCAACCCCCTCACTCTCGTGCGTCTGCTGATCGAGCGCGTGGTTGACCTCGGTCGCTACGGTAGCTGGCCCTACGTCCTACTCGCTTTGATCGGTTGGCGCACCATCAAGCAAGAGCAGGAGCGTGCTGCCCGCCTCAGCAGCCGCCACGATTGGCAAACCCTTATAGACCAGGGTCTCTCTACCCCGGAGCGGCAGAAGAACAAGTAGCTACCAGGCAAATGGCTGACTAGCTTCTGCTGTAGAAGAAGTCGGCCCTGTTATTTTCATCTGCTGACAGCCCTCTACACGCCGCTAGCTCGCTGCCGTCTCGCTAACTGTCAGATGCAAAGCCCTACCCAAAAGTTGCTGCTTATACCAATTGCGTTTAGTCAAGCCGTGTGGTAAAATGGAGCTACTAGGAGGTAGCTGGATGGCACGCGGCAAAGTGTTCAAGATGGATTGGCAGGACGATGCGGCCACGCTCAAACAGGCTTATCAGCAGGAGA
>JBBROH010000198.1:0-7509 GCA_038229595.1 Chloroflexia bacterium
GACTGGCTGGTTGAGGCGGCTGATATCTAGCTGGCGGCGGCTACTCTGCTTGCCACTATGCGTGTCGATCACGATCCGACGGGGGATGTTGTCGGCGGCCAGCCAATATGTGGTGTAGATGCTAGAGTCGCCACTACCCTGCCGTTCGCCATAGCCGCGACAGGTTACGCCGTCGAGCGTCTTGCTGCCAAGATCGCTGCTGCCGCCTATTTTGTGGGCCTGGGCTTGCTGCGTGCTTAGGTTGACTATGGCAAAGCTAGCAAGGATGCTCCTACCACCGCCGCCCACGCGCGCCCAGCCTCCACCATCGTTGCTGTAGAGGTCGTCACCAACTATCACCTGCTGGAAGCTGCGCCCCTGCTCGCTGAGGGTGAACTGCGCCCGCTGGTTTGCCGCATCCACATAACCCTCAAGGTTACTAACCTCATGTTCGTTGGCCTGCTGGCCCTCGCTGCTCTGCACCACATAGAAGCTACTAACCAGCACGCTGCTGACGGTCTGCGTGGGGCCGCTGCTGGTCACTGCGCCGCTAGCCGCCTGCTCGCAACCCAGGCTGAGGGTGGCGCAAATTAGCAGCGCAAGCAGCCCGCCGATCCGCTTAAACATCGCTCAATCTCCTTCCGCACCGGTGTTGGCTAACAAAAAAGCTGACCTGGAGAGGTCAGCTTGCGGGGTGGGCAGGATAGGATTCGAACCTATGAAGGGGTACCCCATCTGATTTACAGTCAGACCCATTTGGCCGCTTTGGTACCTGCCCTTGTGTTGCACGGAGCCGACTAAGGGATTCGAACCCTTAACCTGCTGTTTACAAAACAGCTGCTCTGCCGTTGAGCTAAGTCGGCGTGGTTCGGCATAGCATCAGGTGTTCAGCTTCGCTTGCGCCCGCTTATTATACCCAAGCTCGGCGGCATTGTCAAGCGCATTTTGGCCCTACCAGCTACTACTTTGGGCTGATCGTAGGCTGATTGCTACCCTTGCCGAAGGATGCTATACTGGTAGCACAACCACCTGCAAGGAGACAGAAATGCTTGAGACTCTACCCTACGGCCTTTGGCCCAGCCCGATCAGCCCCGATAGCCTGGCCCAGAGCCTGCGCCTCAGCGATGTCGGTTGGGACAGCGATGGGCAGACGTTGGTCTGGCTGGAAGGCCGCTCTGACCGGGGCGTGTTGGTGGCCCTGCGGTTGGACGGCGGCGCGGCGCGAGACCTGACCACTGGTAGCCTATCGGTGCGGGCGCGGGTGGGTTATGGCGGTGGCGACTTCGCACTGCACGATGGCAGCGTCTACTTTGTGGAGAACAGCGGGCGCATCTATCGCCAACCGCTAGCGGGTGGGCAGGCCCAGCCGATCACCCCTGCCTTCGGCTACGCTGCGGCCCCCACGCCCTCGCCCGACGGCAAGTGGCTGGTATACGTCCATACCTACGAGGGTAAAGACACGCTGGCGGTAGCCGATAGTGCGGGGGCGCAGTGGCCGCAGCAGCTAGTCGGCGGCCACGACTTCTTCATGCAACCGACCTGGCACCCGCAAGGTACCATGCTGGCCTGGGTAGCCTGGAACAACCCGCTGATGCCCTGGGATGGCACGGAGCTTTACCTCGGCAAGCTAGACTACAGCAGCGGCAGCCCCCGCATTGTTGACCCCCAGAAGATCGCGGGCGGCGAAAACACCGCGATCTTCCAGCCCGCATTTTCGCCTGACGGTAGCAGCCTGGCCTACGTGTCGGATCAGAGCGGCTGGGGCAACCTCTACCTCTATGACCTTGCTAGCGGCGCAAGCAGGGCGATCACCAACGAGCAGGCCGAGCTTGGCGCGCCCGCCTGGGTGCAGGGTGAACGGCGTTACGGCTGGGCCGACCCACAGACGATCTACTTTCTCCGCAACGAGCAGGGCTTCCATACTATGCAGAGGCTGGAGGTGGCTAGCGGCAAGAGTGAGCCAGTGGCGGCTCTGGAGCAGTACACCTACCTCGATCAACCAGCTATCGCCCCTACTGGCAACCACCTGGCGGTGCTGGCCTCTGCTGCTACCACGCCCAGCCGGGTGGTCAGCCTCGAACTGGCGACGGGTAGGGCAACGGTGCGCGCCCGCAGCAGTGGCGAGGATGTGGCCGCCGCGCAGCTTTCCCAGCCCCAGGCGATCTCCTGGCCGACCGCAGGTGCTGCTACCGCCTACGGCCTCTACTACCCGCCGCTCAACCCCCAGTACCAGAGTGGTGGCAAGCCGCCGCTGATCGTGCTGATCCACGGCGGCCCAACCTCGCAGGTGGCGGCAGCTTACAGCGGCCAGACGCAATTCTTCGCCACGCGGGGCTACGGCGTGTTGTGGGTCAACTATCGGGGCAGCACCGGCTATGGCCGCCCCTACATGGAGGCCCTGCGCGGCACCTGGGGCGTGGTCGATGTGGAGGATGCGATCAGCGGGGCGCACCACCTGCGCGATGCCGGGTTGGTAGATGGTGAGAAGCTGGTGATCATGGGCGGCAGTGCGGGCGGCTACACCGTCTTGCAGGTGTTGGCCCACCACCCTGGCGCGTTCAAGGCAGGGATCAACCTGTTCGGCCTTGCCAACCTGTTCACCTTTGTCACTGACACGCACAAGTTTGAGGCGCGCTACCTCGACTCGCTGATTGGCACCCTGCCAGAGGACAGCAAGAAGTACCGTGAACGCTCTCCTCTGTTCTACGCCGACCAGATCAGCGACCCGCTAGCCGTCTTTCAGGGCGAGATTGATACTGTCGTGCCACGCAACCAGTCGGATGTGATCGTGGCAGCCTTGCAGCGGCGCGGCGTGCCGCACGAGTACCACGTCTACGCGGGCGAAGGTCACGGCTGGCGCAAGACCGAGACGATTGCCACCTTCTACGCGGCGGTAGACAAGTTCCTGCGCGAGTACGTGCTGTTTGCTTAACTCTGCGGGTTTACAGCTTGAGGAGGGATGATGGCGGAGGCGAAGGGGAACGGCGGGCAGCCTGAGGCTGCGCTACTGATCAGGGGCGGGCGCATTGTTGACCCAGCCAACGGGCTTGACGCGGTGGGCGACTTGCTGATCGTAGGTGGCAAGGTGGCCGCTGTTGGTGCAGTTGCGTCGCCACGCGGGGCGACCGTGCTGGAAGCAAGCGGCAAGGTAGTGGCCCCAGGTTTCATCGATCTGCACTGCCACCTGCGCGAACCAGGGCAGGAGGACAAGGAGACGATCCAGAGCGGCACGGCGGCGGCAGCGGCTGGTGGCTTCACTGCTGTCTGCGCGATGCCGAATACCCAGCCTGCGATTGACGACCGTGCTGCTGTGGAGTTCGTGCAGCAGCTAGCGCACTTGCGGGGCAGTGTGCGCGTCTATGTCTTGGGCGCGATTACGAAGGGGCGCAAAGGCGAGCAGTTGGCAGAGTTGGCGGACATGGCCGCTGGTGGCGCGGTCGGCTTCAGCGACGATGGCAGCGGGGTGCAAAACAGCCGCCTGCTCCGCAACGCCCTACAATACTCTACCATGTTGGGCCTGCCGATCATTGAGCATTGCGAAGACGCGAAGCTGGTGGCCGACGGCGCGATGAACGAAAGCGTGGTCAGCAACAGCCTGGGCCTGCCAGGGATGCCCGCCGAGGGCGAGAGTATCATGGCCGCCCGCAATATCGCGCTGGCGGGCCTGACTGGCAGCCACCTGCACCTCGCCCACGTCAGCACCGCCCAGACCGTCGCGCACCTGCGCGCTGCTCAGGCTGCGGGCCAACCGGTGACAGCCGAGGTGACACCTCACCACCTGACCATGACTGACGAGTGGGTAGCAGGCTACAAGTCGCTGGCGGGCCAGCCGGTCAGCAGCCAGCGGCCTAGCTACAGCTTCGCCACCGCCACCGCCCCCACCACCGCCGCCCTTGATCAGCAGCCGCCACCACAGCCCCCCGCGAAGGAGGAGGGGGAGCGGGCCTACGCTGACCTTGCCGCCTACGACACGAATACGAAGGTTAACCCACCGCTGCGCGGCGAAGCCGACCGACTGGCGGTACTGGCAGCCCTATGCGACGGCACTATCGCTGTGATCGCCACCGACCACGCCCCCCACACGGCGGTGGACAAGGCCGAGGAGTACGGTTACGCGGCCTTCGGTATCAGCGGGATCGAGACCGCCTTCGGCCTGCTGATGACCCTCGTCCACAGCGGCGCACTAGACTTGCCGACCCTGATCGAGCGGCTGACCGCTGGCCCAGCCCGCAGCTTCAACCTGCCGGGTGGCAACCTCGCTGTGGGGCAGCCGGGTGACGTGGTGATCCTTGACCCCGACGCACAGTGGTTGGTCGAACCGGCGAAGCTGCGGAGCAAGGGCAAGAACACTCCGCTTGCTGGTCTCACCCTGCGCGGCAAGGTGCTAGCGACCATCGTCGGCGGCAAGCTGGTTTACGAGGGCTGAGTTGGCGCATCACCCCTTCACGGCCTTCACTCTACCTCCTCTAGCTGCTCCTCCACCTCCTCTACTTGATCGGCCTGTTCATCTTGCTCTATCACCGCTGCGTCTACTGGCTCGCGCACCACTTCTGCATCCAGTTGGGCGATGGTTTCGTCGCTGAGTGGGCCAAAGATGGCGTTGGTGGCAAGCTCTACTACGCCGCGCTTGAGCAGCTTCTCTGCTTCGCGCACCTTGCCAAGCAGTGGCTCCTCGCGGCCTGTTTGCCGCTGCACGGCGAGCAGCATATCGCGCATCTGGCGTAGCAAGTCGAGCGTCTTGTTGAGGGTCTGCACGATGTCGCCCTCGCTCATCTCCACTGAGCCGAGGATTTCCTTCAACGCCACGCCCTTGCACCAGTCGCGAGCCGCTCCGTAGAAGCGCGGATTGAAGCCGGTCGAGATCGTGAAGCTCTGTTCGCGCTCGGCCTTGAAGATACCAAGCTCCAGGTCTTGCAACTCGCGGCGTAGGGTGACGAGGTGGCGGGGCAGGTAATACTGGTTGGGGAAGTCGGTTTCGCGGTCATAGGCGTACCAGGATAGGCACTCCGCCAGGTCGGGGGCGTTGAGATTGTCGAAGTAGCCGTTGACCACCGCCTCGCTGAGAACCAGGGCGTTGCGGTCAAACACGTTTGCCAGGTAGACTGTCTTGCGCGTGGGTTGGCCCTGTCGCAGGTAGTCGAAGCCCTCTAGCACGCTGACGATGCCGCGCAGGGTGCGTTCCAGGCGGGTTTCCTCCTCGCGCTTGCGGCGGGCCAACTGCTTCTCCTCGTCGCAGATCAGCGTCTCAAAGCCAGCCCGTTCACGGCGGTAGCCCCGATGCTCTTTGCGGCGCGGGCAGTCCTCGCAGGGATGCTTGCGGAGGACGAGATTGGAGTCGTGCGCCTCTTGCTGGGTGGCAGCCGCCACCTCGCGGGCTGCCTTGATCTGGTCAGCAAGCTGCGACCCCAGCTTCTCCTGGTGTTCGCGCTTCCACTGCTCCAGGTCTGGCAGCAAGGCCAGTGCTTCCTGCACCCGCCGCCCCAGGCTGGCGGCCTGCTGCTCGCCGATCATCGCGGCAATATCGCTGCGGTAGGCTGGCTCCTCAAGCTGGATTGGTAGTTCGATTGGTGGTGCATCGGGCGGGAAGAAGTCTACGCTGCTATACTGTTTGAGGCCCGCGATTTGCGGCTGCCCCGCTTCGTCGTAGTAGAGGTAGAGGGCAATATCGCCGAAGGCCGTCCCCTTGCCCAGGTAGAAGACCCAGCCGTTCTCTAGCGTGTGGAAGGGCGCGCCAGGGGTGAGATCGCGGAAGGCGTGGCGCAGGCTGTCGCGGCGGGGGAGTTCCCAGGGCTGGCTGCTCAGGCGCGCCTCAACTCGCTCAACCTCACGTTTTGCCTGCTCCTCGGCCTTACGTAGCAGCGACACGTCCCGGCCCATGCTCTCGTACTCGTCTAGCAGGATCTCGCCCGCTGGGTAGCCGATCAGGCAGCCGACTGGGATTGCTGCCAACTCCTGCTGGTACTGGCGCAGCCCCCCCGACTGTTCGCGCAAACGGCGAGCCTGCTGGAATTGCAGGAGGCTGCGGCGCATCAGGTTGAGGACGCGTTGACCTGTCGGCGGATCCCAGAGGTTGAGGACGGCGTTGTAGTGGATGCTGAACGCGCTCTCTACCGGCAGCAGGTTGCTGACCGCGATGCCAATCGCCTCGCGGAAAGTCACCCAGGGCGAGTAGGGGATCACGATGTGGCCTTCCTTGTCGATCCCCCGTCGTCCCGCCCGCCCCGCCATCTGTTGGAACTCATTGGGCAGCAAGGGGCGGCGGCTGGTGCCGTCGTACTTGCTCATGCGGCCAATCACTACCGTGCGGGCTGGCATATTCACCCCCAGGGCAAGGGTGTCAGTGGCAAAGACGACGCGCAGCAGACCGCTGCTGAACAACTCCTCCACCAGTTGTTTGAGGATCGGCAGCAGGCCCGCGTGGTGGTAGGCGACCCCGCGCCGGGTCAGGCGGATGATCGTCTTGACCTGGGCCAGGTTCCTGTCCTCCTCGTTGAGGCGGGCCATGTAGTTGCTGATGATGTCGTTGATGCGCTCAATATCGCGTTTGACGCTGGCGAAGTTGTAGGCTGACGCTTCCTCAGCAGCTTGCTCACAATCGCGGCGGCTAAAGAGGAAGTAGATCGCTGGCAGCAGATCGAGGTGGTCAAGCTGGGTGACGATCTCGCGTGGCTCCGGCTCGGTCTGTTGGCGGGCCTTCAGTTCGTCTGACTTGAGGCGGTCGCGCAGGTTGCCCCGCCCACTGTGTTCGCTGCTGCCGCCCCGCCCACTGCCGCGCCCCCGCCCATTGCTGCCGCCGCCCGGCCCGCGATTGCCCTGGAAGCCTGCTCGGTTCTCACCACCCACGTTGAAGTCAAGCACCTGCCTGCCGCGACTGTCGATTACCAGTTGCAACTGCTTGTCGAAGTAGTAATAGTAGCTAAGGGGAACAGCCCGCTTGGTGTGGGTGATCAGGCGGATCGGCGAGTGCGTTTCGCTGATCCACTGCGCGATCTCCTCGGCGTTGGCAACAGTCGCGCTGAGGCAGATCAGTTGCACGTGCGGTGGGCAGAGGATGATCGCCTCCTCCCAGGCCGTGCCGCGCTCGATGTCGGCCAGGTAATGTACCTCGTCGAAGATGATCGCCGACACGTCGGCCAACTCCTCCGGCGACTGGAGCAGCATATTGCGTAGCACCTCGGTGGTCATCACCACGATGCGGGCCGTGCGATTTTCGATGATGTCGCCAGTGAGCAGGCCCACGTCCTCGGCTCCATAAACGGCGCGCAAGTCGCGGAACTTCTGGTTACTCAGAGCCTTGATCGGCGTAGTATACATCACCCGCCCACCGCTCATGCTAGCCTTGTAGATGCCGAACTCGGCGACGATGGTCTTGCCAGTGCCAGTTGGGGCAGCGACCATCACGCTGTCGCCCCCAGCCAGGATGCCAATCGCCTCCTCCTGGAAGTCGTCGAGGAGGAAAGGGTATCGCTTGCGGAATTGCTCAACCACATAAGGGGTAGTCAATGTTTTTGCCTCAAAAGTTTATAGTAA
>JBBROH010000199.1:0-7497 GCA_038229595.1 Chloroflexia bacterium
ATAGCACTTAGCTCCTGCTCTTTCGCCTTGCGCTCGTAGCGGCGCACGACCGCCAGCCGCAACACGGCGAAGTCCAGCATCTCCTCCGCGCTGTACTGCACGATCACCTGCGCTTGTGGTCGGCTCAGGCCCAACCCACGCAACTCCTCGTCGCTAAGGCCCGCTATCATCTCGGCGGGTGCGATTAGCATCCCGTTCTCTGGTTCGTTCATGCGACCAATTCCCCCTCGTCAAGCTCACCCAATACTCGCAGTTCTTCAGCGGCGCGCCCCTCTACTACGGTGTCTGCCTTCCGCAAGAAGTCGTCGCCCAGGTCGTACTGGGCGTGGATCACCTTGCTGCCGGTCACGATCAGCACCTCGCCCGGCTTGGCACTGAGTAGGGTTGCTAGCTGGCTGGGGGTCAGGTTGAACTGTGCGGCCAACTCTGCGATGTTGCTGCCCAGCCTCGCCTGCCGCCCCAGCTTGTAGATCGCCGTGTTGCCCAGGATCCACTTGCCCATCTCGTTACCTGCCAGGGTACCGAGGTTCTGGTCGGCAGCCACAATCCGGTTCTGCAAGGCTCTCATCCGCTTGTACCAGCTGGTGATCCGCTTGGCAAAATAGGCGTTGTTCTCCATCAGGAGGATGCCGATCTCGTCTATAATCGTCACCCTCGGCTTGGGGTGGTCTACCGTCTCCTGCCAGATATGCTCCATGATGATGTACATCACCAAAGCCCGCTGATCTTCCAGCACGTCGCGCACGCCGAACGCGACGAAGCGGTTGTCGAGGGGCACGTTGGTGTAACCGTTGTAACCCTTGCCGTAAGCGTCAGGGTCAATGAACACCTCCAACTGCGAAACGAGGTCGCCCGCCCCTTCTGCCACCAGGTAGGGCATGATGTCTTCCAGGATCGGGGTGCTGCGCTGCAAAGGCGCAAGCTGGGGGTTGAAGGGCTTGCGCTCGGTCTCAGCGTAGCGCACAGCGGTGGCGATGGTCGCCTCGTCGGCCCGCACGCCGAGGGTGCGGCGGAAAGCCGTTCCTAGCTCGTCCCTGCTGACCCCACCCCGGCAATAGGCCGCTACCAGGTCGGCTACCTGGGCCTGTACCTCCATAGGGAAGCCGAGGGTCAGGCAGATCGCTTTGGAAATCTGCGGCAGGGTCGGACTGGCCGCCTCGAAGTGGGCGTACATCGCCTTCATGCCCCGGTTGATCATGTTCAGGATGCTGTTGCCGATCTCCCGCCCGATCATCAGGCCGAAGATGGCCCGCACGTAATTTAGCTTGAAGCCGAGTGAGATCAGCCGCCCGCTGCTGCGCCGCCGGTCTAGCACGTTGATCACCTTGTCCGATCCCAGGCTGAAGTTGACGTAAGACCCACCCACCATGCGGGTGAAGGGCATCACCCCACCCTGGGGGTCAATAAAGAAGCCTTGCAACTGCTGCTTCTTGAGCATCTGCTGGTAAAGCTCTTTGAGCATCGAGAAGGTCTTGCCGCCGCCGGTGGTGGCGACGAACACCTCGTTGCCCGCCTTCTGGTTGGGGTCAATCTTGAGCGGGTCGATCACGACCAAGCCACCGTCGGCGGCCTGCCCGACTAGCTGCCCGCCGGGGATGTCAATAGTGGCGATCAGCGGCGTGACCGTGGCGGCTACGACTGCGCTGGAGACGTTGCGCTCGACCGTCTCGGTCAGGGTCTTGCCGATCACCCGCTGCATGAACTTTTGCAGCCCGCTGCCCTGGTCGGCCCCACCCCGCTCGCGCACCCGGTTCCAGCCGATAGGCATCACCGAGTGGTAGGCGTAGAGTTGATCCAGCCGCATGATGTAGGGGTTGAGCCGCATCTGGCTCATGATCTGGTAGACCTGCGCCCTGGCCCGGCGCATCTCGCGCAAGCTGTTGCCGCTGACGGCCACGTACAGCGAAGCCATGAACACCCTCCCACCCTGGTCGGCCAGCATCTGGCGCAGGCTGGCCGCGTGGGTTTGGGCACGGCTCAGTTTGCGGTTGGCCCGGTCGTCGTCGGCAGCCCAGCCCAGCATCCGCTCGTTCTTGCCCAGCTTCGTCTCGGCAACCTCGTTCGGGATGGGATCGTAGTGGATGCCCATCTCCAACCGCCGCGCCCCCCGGTAGCGGAGGAGCGGCAGTAGCCAGCCGGGCTTGACCTCCGACGGCCAGCCCGCGTTCGACAGCACCGAGATGTAGCGACCGCCCCAGCGCATCCCGTCGGCGAACTCGTCGTAGTCGGGTGGAGCCAGCGCGTCGCGCCCGCCGCTGGCGATCCCACCGGTGATGCCCGCGAGGAGCTGCATCACCCCGGCCTGGTTCAGCACCTCGGCCTCCATGCCCGCCTGGGAGAGGTAGCCGACTGCTGCCTGCGCCCGCTGAGAGAGCAGGGCCGCAACGTGCGCCGGGATGTTCTCCACCCGGTTCTGGCGCAGCCGCGCCTCGCCCACTTCGGCCCGCTCCAACCGCAGCACGTCGCCGAAAGCGTCTACGAACTCCGCCCCGATCCGCTGCAATACCCCCGGCCTGCGCTCCTCGTCCTCTAGCTCCGACCCTGCCGCGCCGACCATCTGCAACTGGGCGTTCTTCGTCTCTGCCAGAGCCAGCGTGTTCGAGCGTTGCACGATGCCACCCTTCTGCCGCATCTTCTTGAGGTGGTTGATCTCGTCGTAGTAGCAATCGCGCAGCAGTGGGTTGCGCTCGGTGAGCCGCAACCTGCTCAGTTCCTCGATCATGGGGTCGAGGCTGCGCTCCTGGCAGTCGTAGTGCCAGGAGAAGCTGCTCTCTTGCTGATCGGCGTGGGCGGCCAGGTGGCCGACCGAGGCGTAGCGTTCCAGCACCGACTGGATGTGCAGGTTGATGCCGCCTACTTTAACCAGGCTGGCGAAGCGTAGCTCGGTGCCGACGATCCCTTCCTTGATCACCTTACAGGGGAAGATGTCCTGGGTGTAGAACGCCGCTGCCAGGGCCGGGGTTTTGCGCCAGGGTGGGGTCGGTACTTTCAATTGCCCTTTTACTTGGTCGCGGAGCGTTGCCATAGTCTTTGTTCCTTCAATTTGTAGAAGTTGGTGTACAATCTGGCTTACCAGCCGACGGCGAAGCTGCACCCACTACCGGCGGCGTAGAGGGCAGGGTGGCTATAGTCCAGTGGACTATTTAGCTTGATCAGTTGATCGTCAACCGTAAGCTGCTGACCGAGACCGCTCACGAACACGGTGTGCGAACCGACGTATTCGCGGGGGATGGTGGCGAGGGTGGTTGGCTCCGGGCCGGAACTCCCCAACCCCGGCAGCGGCAAGGGGTAACGCTGCACCGCCGTCTTGCCCTTGCCTGCGTAGCGTAGCCGCAAGATGGTGGGGCTGCGCTCCGGGCCGAAGGCGAGGCCACAATCCTCGCCGGAGGCCACCACCGTGACGATGAAACCTTCCGGGATAGGTTGCGGCAGCCAGGCGATCCCCTCCCCTTCCATCACGTCGTAAGGCAGGCTGAAGCTGGCAGTGTTACCAACCACCTGCCAGGTGCCACCCACGCCGGTGGGCAGTTCAGCGGCCCGCACAGTGAAGGCAGCAGGTGACGCAGTCGCGACGACGGCACTAGCGGTGCTGACCGGAGCTTGTGGGTCGAAGGGGCGGGTAGCGGCGGGACTGGCAACCGGGTTAGGTGGCAGCGTAGCAATGACAGTGGCTGGCTGGCTGGTGATCGCTGGCAGCACTTCAGGGTTGACCGCCTGTGGGTAGGTTGCCGTCGGGATTGCGATCACCAGCGGCGTAGCGGTGGGAGCAGATAGGCGCGGCGGCAACGTGGGAGTAAAAGCGAGCGCAACCGCAGTCGGGCTGACTTTACGCGGCGCGGTGGTCTGCCCACCGAACATGATGATGATAAGTAGCATCGTCACCAGCCCCAAGCCAGTGAGCAAGCCCAACATCTTGTACCTGTTCTGTCGCATCCTTGCTTCCTTCCTGTACCACCGCTGCTAACTGAGCGTTAGTTGTGCTGGCTGAGAGTTAAGGGGTGAACGTGAGCGAGACTTCCCCGCCTAACTCACCAGCCTTACTTGGGAACATACAGCAGTTGATGAGTGGTTAATTGCTTGACCATCATCGCTTACTTACACACTCAACCTGTCGAGGATGAGGGTAAGGGTGTTCCAATCCTCTTGCCGTACAAGGGGAAACACGGTCTCCCACCACGTGCGTAGCTGCCCTACCGCCAAGTTAGCGGCTGGTTCACCCGCCAGCACGTTGCCGCCCAACACCTCGGTGCGGTAATCGTTGTCGGTCAACAGCCGGTGGACGGTAGCAAGGGTAGCGATGGGACGGTAGGTGAGTAGGGTCAGGATGGCTTGGTTAAGGATGTTTTGCAGGCGTGGGGTGTTGTCGGTACCGAGCCACTCCTCAGCAGCCTTGAGCATATTGGCGTGGCGATCCACCAACTGCTGGGGGGCAGATTGGACGAGCGTAGCCAACTCACTAACCTCTAGCACAAGGTGGAAGGGCTGCACCGTACCGTCGCTTACCTGCAATCCTTCACCGCGTTGCGCTTCATGCAAGCGGCTGAGGTGCGCTTCGCTCAAGCCAAGCTGCGCCCGATTATCCTGTAGATCAAGATAGCCCCACCCGCGATGCCCCAGCAACAGGTACGTATCAGTCGAGCGTAGCACTGTCTCAAGCAGCATGGGCGAATAGGCGTAGAACGTCTGACTGAGTACAACGAGGCTGAGGTTCAAGTTGTCAAAGATCACCAACCTACGCCGGGGATACTCTACGGCCTGCTGCTTGATGAAGTTCACAACTTGAGTTGCGGCCTGTGCCTGCTCACTGACGGGGAGATCACGGAGGAGAAAGATAACGGCGCGGCTGGTGAGGGGTTGGGACAGGGGCACACCAGCCTGGGCTGCTACGTCTACCACCTGCCAGCCAGGAAGTTGAGGCACGTCTTTGGGACTGTGATCAATATCCAGGAAGTAAACCTCGGTTTCCGGTTGGGAGTTGTAGGTGCAACTGGCGAGAGCATAGGCGAGGAGCGACCTCCCCGAACTCGTCGCCCCGACAATGGTGATGTTGCTTCGTTCGCGGGTTAGTTCTTTCAGATCAAGGTCTGGCAGGTCAGACATGGGAGTTCTCCTTAAGTATGTTGAACTGATAGATGCAGTTGATAGTAGCCGACAGGTAGGTTGACTTTAGCATTAAGGGCGTTGCCGTCACAGTCGGTTGGGGATAGAGCGGTGGCACAGCCCGGTGCTGGTAGTAGAGTTGCATCAATGCCCCGCGTCCTTCGTCGCCCAGGGTCGCGGTGATGTGATCCGACCAGGCGGTATGCAGCCACTCCACCACCGGCTGTCCACTACCAGCGGGCGGCTGGTACTGCGAAGGGGCCGGGGCGACCGCGCAGGTGGGGTGCTTCTCCCTGAAGTGGTCGCCGCCCCAGACGTACTGGGGAGCTGCCCAGTGCTGGCCGTCCGAGGAGTAGGAGTAGACCACCATCAGGCCGCGCCCGCGTCCCTGCCCGGCGATCACGGTGGCGGTGGCGTTCGCCGTCGGCACCGCAGCGGCCCGCGTGGCCGCTTCTGCGGCGAACAGGGTCGCTACCGGCCCGCCCTGCTGTGCCACCCGCGTCTGCTCCCCAGCTACGGCGGTGTTCCTAGCGTCGGCAGTCAGCTGCGCGGCCACCTCGTCCCCGGCGCGGGGGTCTTGAGCCGACGACCAGTCGTACATCCAGAACAGGTAGCGTTGACCGCGACTGTCCTGGCAGAGTGCGGGCGCAACGTTGTCCGGGGCGGGCGAGTTGAACTGGATCGTGGTCGTCATCCAGCCGCCCATCGCGGGACCGTATTTGCTGGGGTTCCACTCGCGGTAGCACATATCTTTGCCCGCCTCGTTCACCCGACACTCGAAGGCAGCGGCCATGCCCCCATCGCGCAGGCCGAGGGCGGCGACACGGTACTGCTGATCGTTATTGATGTTGTGTCCGGCACTGTCGGTCTCGGTGAAGAAGTGCGTCACCCAGATGTTGTCCCGCGCTCCGTTGGCGGGGTATGCGTCGGCCAGCACGTAGCGGCCCAGGCGGTAGTCGCCCCACAGGACGTGCGGCGCGCCCTGTACGATGGCAAGGGCGGGCAGCCACGAAGGGTTAGGCTGTGAAGTGGTGGTTAGGGGCAACTGCACCTGCCAACTCCACTCGCCGCCAGTCAGGGCATAGAGGTAGAGACTGGTACCGCTGTGTCCAGCCAGGATGTAAGCGGTGTTGTTCTGCGCCGCCAGCGCGTCGATCTTCATCCGCTCGCTCTGCGACCCCGGCACTTCGGCTAGCGGCAACAGTTGCCCGCCGACCGCCCGCTGGCGGTAATTGAGCGAGTAGTAAGGCCAGCCGTAGGCGGTGTACCAGAGCATATGCAGTTTGCCGTCGTCAGTCGCCGCTGCCTGCACGTTGCCCGCACTGTCGGGGTACTGGGGGTAGCCGCCAGCCGCCTGCGCCGTCCAACTCAAGTAACCGCTGGCGGCGATGGAGTGCTGGTAGTAAACCGTGTCGAGGTAGCCCCACTGATCCACGATGGAGAGTGACGCATCGCGCTCGGCTACGATCTTCGGCCACAAGATCCAGTGGTTGTTCGCGGGGCCGACCGGCAAGGGGGCTGACCAGGCCAGGTCAGGCAGCGGCTCCGGGGCGGTCGCATTGATGGACGCAGGCAAACCGGCGGTAGCGGGGGCGGTGATCGCCAGCCAGAGCGCGGCAGAGCCGACAAATAGTAGTCCTAGCAGGTTACGATAGCGCATTGCTTCAACTCTCTTTCGGGCGGGCGGGCAAGCGGCGCAGCCAGGTGGTGGTCAGCGGCCCGCCCAGGGCAAAGAGCAACGACACGAGGATGCTGAATAGGCCAAGGTAGCTGAGAAGCAGTAGCACCAGCATCGTTGCCATGAACGGCACCATCCGCCGCATCTGCACCCGGTTCTGCTGTTGCATCGCGGCTCTGCGCTCGACCTTACTCCGCTGTGGCAGGGCAAGATAGAGTTGCTCGTACTCGCTGCTCATCGACTGCCAGCGCAGCCAGGTAGTAAGCGTAGGGAACAGCAGCACCAGGGCGGTCAAGCCGTAGCAGGTGGCTACCAACGTGAGGGCCGCCAGCGGCGGATTGCCATCATCGTGGTAGCCCGGTGGCAGCAGCACCCCAAACGCCAAGATAGTCAGCCCTAGCCAGGCGAGGGCTGCCAATAGTGGGTGGCGGCGCAAGTTCCTCGCGTGCGCCCGTAGCTGCTGCCTGACTGCCTGACCCAGACCTTGGACTTCAGCCAGGGCAAGGTCTACGATCCGTTGCTTGAACATCAGCTTCTCCTTGTCGTCTCTCTACGCATAAACCACCAGAGAACCGCAATCCCCACGAGGCCGAAGATGAGCCAGCGACCAGTGGGGTCGTCCTGCGTGGCTGACCCCGGCGATTGGTCGGACACCACTGGTGGTCGCGGTCTCGCCGTCGGGCGGGCGAACTGGCCGGGGGTCGCTACCCTGGTCGGCG
>JBBROH010000200.1:0-7447 GCA_038229595.1 Chloroflexia bacterium
CAGCCAGAAAGCGGCCAACTGATCCGCGGCATGGATCAGATCACGCCAGAGGTGTTGGTCTTCCACGCTGGTACGCGAGGCAGCAAGGTGATGAGCGACGTGACGAGAGCGGCTGGTGGCGGGGAGATGGTAGAGCGGCGGCCTGTCAAGCAGACCAGTTGGCGCGACTTCCTGGGCCGCATCGAGTTGCGCGCCCCCGGCTTTAGCAGCCGCGAGCAGAAGCAGGAGTTGCAGGAGATCGCTAGCGGCGGCGAGCTTGAGCTACGCACCAGCGGCGGGCGCGTCCTCAGCCTAGTCGCTACCGCCCCCACCCTGGCCGAGGCGCGGGCGAAGGTCTACCATGATCTTAGCTACATCAGCTTCCCTGGGATGCAGTATCGCACCGATATCGCCCTGCGCGAAGAATACCCCAGTGAGGCCGCCATGCAGCAGACCACCAGCCCGGCCAAACCTACCGCCGCGCAGCCCAGCCCTGACCAACCCGCTGGCGACGAGCCAACCACCGAGGAGATTGGCGACCTGCTGGCCGACGACCCAACCGCCAATATGAGCCAGCCAGACGACGCAGCCGCTGCCCTCAGCCAGCCCAACGAGATTCCGTCCAGCACCCTGGCGCGGGCGGGAGCCGCCGACCTCACGGGCGAAGCGAACACCAACGCATGGCAGGAAGCGGTTGACTGGCAGGCCGCAGGCGGCGCGCCAGCAGCAGAGAGCAAGCAAGAGAGCGATCAAGAGCGGTAAGCGGCAAGCAATACTGGGCAGCGAACTACCCTCTAGCGGCCTGCCAGGTGCTTGTAGAGCAAGATACCACTGATCGTCTTGGCATCCTCGATCTCGCCCGACTCGATTAGCAGCAGGGCTTCGTCCAGAGAAACGGGGACAGCTTCGATGATCTCGTCCTCCTCCGGCTGGCTGCTGCTAGCTTGCAGATCGCTTGCCAGATAGAGGTCTATGTACTCGGTGGAGTAGCCGGGGGCAAGGTAGAAGCCGCCCAGCCGATCAATGCGGTTGGGGTGGTAGCCGGTCTCCTCCTCGACCTCGCGGATGGCGCAGGCTTCGGCAGACTCGTCCGGCTCGCGGGTGCCAGCCGGTATCTCCAGGATGCTGCGCCCGGTCGCGCTGCGCCACTGGCGGATCAGCAGCAGCTTGCCCAGGCTGTCGGTGACGACCATCGCCACCGCCCCTGGGTGCTGCACAATCTCGCGCACGGTCTGGTGGCCGCTCCGCAGGCGCACGTCACGCACCTCGATGGTCAGCAGCTTGCCCTTGAAGGCGATCTGGCTGCCCGTTATTTCTTCGGCAGCAGGGGAGTGGTCATTGGTTGGCATTGTCAATCTCCAGCCACGCCTTCAGGTCAGGCGTAAGCTCCGCGTAATGCTTGTAGGTGCTGTAGGGGATGATGTTGATCAGCGGACGACCAATACCCCAGGGGTCGGTAGCCGCCAGTTCCGCATCGCTCATCTGCTCGATTGCGGCCCGCAAGTCATGGTAGACCCGCTCCGCGTCGGCCTGGATGTCGGCCAAAGTGCGGTTGCGGTTGCGCTGGTAGTATATGGCATTGCGCTTGTGCGTGTCAGCCATCTCTGGGTTGTGGTCGTCGGGGCCGGGCGGCAGCGTCTCACCATGCAGCTTCCGCAACTCCCTTGCCAGCCAGCGTTCCGACTCGACGACGTGGGCGATCACATCTTTGATCGACCAGGCACCGCCGCCAGCGGGGCCAGGGGTCTCCTTTCTGGCTGGCGGCACGGTCAGCAGGAGGGTCTCCCACCGCGTCCGCCCTTCGCGTATCTTCACTAGTAGATCGGCTTTGTTGAGGGGCAAATCCATAGCAAACCCCTTTATTCCAGGCCTGCGCCCTGCACCAGACTGAGCAGCAACTTTGCAGCCAGGGTCAGGTCAGCGATTTTGATGTACTCGTGGGTGGTGTGGATGTCGTAGGGGCCAGCACTGAGGTTGACGGCGTGCAGACCGTGACCGCGAAAGACGTTCACATCGCTACCGCCGCCGCTGCGTTCGAGGATTGGCTTGATGCCGAGTGACTGCATGGCCCTGATCACCCGGCTCAACATCGGGTCGCTCTCGTCCAGCTTGTAGCCGTAGAACTCGCGCTGCACGGTGATGTCCGCGTGGATGCCGCGCGTGTCCACCGCATGGCGGATCGCCTGGCGCATCTGCTCGGTCTGCGCTTCCAGCTTGCTCTCTACCAGGCTGCGCGCCTCACCGACCATCTCTACCTTGTCGGGGATGATATTGCTGGCTCGCCCGCCGCTGATCACCCCGATGTTGGCGGTCGTCTCCTCGTCAATGCGACCGAGCGGCATACGGGTGATCGCCTCGGCAGCAGCGATGATCGCGCTCACCCCCTCCTCTGGCGCAACCCCAGCGTGGGCCGCAACCCCGTGGAGGGTAGTATTGACAGAGTTGAAGAAGGGGGCGGCACTGACGACCGAGCCGATTGGCCCGTGCGAGTCCATGGCGATCACGTTCTTCGCCGTCACCTTGCTGTAGTCGAGGGCCAATGCGCCACCGAGGTGGGTCTCCTCCTGCACGGTGAAGACGATCTCCAATGGCAGATGGTTGCCTTCCTCATGCGCGACCGTAACCGCTTCGAGGATGGTGGCGACCCCGGCCCGGTCGTCGGCACCGAGGATGGTGGTGCCGTCAGAGCGGATCACGCCGTCGGCGATCTGGGGCTTGATACCGAGGCAGGGTTGCACACCGTCCATGTGCGAGTTGAGCATGATCACCTCGCCGCCAGCGTTCGCCCCCATGCCCGCCATGCGCGCCACCACGTTGCCGATGCCGTCCAGTTCAGCCGCAAAGCCGAGAGCTTGCAGGCGGCTGCGGCAATATTGGGCAACTGCGGCCTCCTCGCCTGAAGGGCTGTCCAGACTGACCAGCGCAACAAACGTCTCCACCAGACGTTCCTGATTGATTGGCAAAGATGTATCCTCCTCAAGTAACTGGGTGTTTAGATTCTATGCGGCGCATTATAGCACAAACGGCTACCTGGGGTGGAGGAAAGGGGCAAGCAAAAAGGGTGAGCCAGTGGCCCACCCCAATCACAAGCTAGCTATGTTACCTGGAGGCGACGGGCGGATTCGGACCGCCGGTCGGGATTTTGCAGACCCCTGCCTTACCGCTTGGCTACGTCGCCGTTACTACTGAACGCTGGGAGGTGATGGGCGAAGTCGAACTGCCTTGCACTCTTTTGCAGAGAGTTGCCTGGCCGTTTGGCTACATCATCACGCGTTGTGTATAATAACACAAACAGCTAAAAGTGTCAAGCTCACCAGAGAGGACAGAGGATTGAGTACAATCAAGAACAAGCAGGCGCAAGCGGGTAGCAACGGTCATCTGCCGCCCGACCAGCCCGCCGCTGACCACTGGCAGCCGTCGTCGCCTGCGACTGGGGCGGCACTGCTGCGCGTGCTGCTGCGGGCGATGCGCCCCAAACAGTGGTTGAAGAACGGCCTGCTGTTCGTCGCCCCCGCTGCTGCCCTCAAGCTAACCGACGGTGGTTTGCTGCTCAAGGTCGTCACTGCCTTCATCATCTTCTGCCTGGTCAGTAGCGCAATCTACCTGATCAACGACCTGGTGGACATTGAGAGCGACCGCAGGCACCCGATTAAGCGCAACCGTCCACTAGCCAGCGGCAAGCTGCGCCCAGTGGTCGCGCAGGTGTTGGCGGCAGGGCTGCTGCTGCTGCTAGTACCAGCCGCCTTCCTCCTCAGCCTCTACTTTGGGGCGATCATCATCGCTTATATCACCAACGCGATCCTCTACGACTTCTTCTTCAAGAAGATCGTGCTGATCGACCTGTTCTCCCTCTCGGCGGGCTTCGTGCTGCGGGTGATCGGCGGCGCACTGGTGATCGCCGTCCCAATCTCGCCCTGGCTCTACCTCTGCACCCTGTTCGCCGCCCTGTTCATCGGCATCAACAAGCGGCGGCACGAACTGGTGTTGCTCGAGGGTGGCGCGGGCAAGCACCGCAAGATTCTAGACGAATACTCGCCCCAACTGCTCGACCAGATGAGTTCGATGGTCACGTCGGCCCTGATCATCTCCTACTCGCTCTACACTTGGCAGGGCGACAAGGTATCGAAGGCCAACAACCTGATGATGGCAACCATCCCCTTCGCCCTGTTCGTCATCTTCCGCTACCTCTACCTGATCTATCAGCGCGACGAAGGTGGCGCGCCCGAAGACCTGCTCACCCGCGACCGCTGGCTGATCGCCGGTGGCATCGCCTGGCTGGTGGTGGCTGGCATCATCCTCTACTTCTTCCGCGACACAGTGATCGTCCTGCGCTAACTGCCCTCGCAGGGGGTAAGCTAGACTGGCGCAGCGGGCGGTGGCCTGCTTCAATCCTGTTCAGGATCGTATCGCCAACCCTCTTTGATCCAACCATCTGCGCCCAGGAGCGGCACGCTGTGGTAGCGACTAACCTGGGCGGAGTGGAGGACATCGTCGCCATAGCCCTGAGCAGCAAGCTCCTGACCGCTCTCGCACTGCCACAACTGGTCTGCAACCTGCGCCCGGCTAGCGTCAAAGGCGGCAGCGCACACCTGAGCATCCGCCGACTGGGCCGTAACCAGGTGGCCGAGGATCGCACCTGCCCCCAAGAAGTCCTCAAGCGCAAAGCGCAACTCGCCATCGGCGGTCGGCTGGCGGTAACGTTCGCCAGCGGCCACCACGGTGATCGTGGATTTGGCCCAAAATCGGTTTAGATAAGCACCAACTGCCTGTGCGTTTAGCGGGCAACCGATGATCACCGCCTGCGCCCCAACTGCCAGCCGACAGAGGGTAGCCCCGTTCGGCGAGGACAGCACCACCTTTGTGCCAGCCGCCATGCCGACATAGGTGAGGGGCGACAGGCTGTAGTGGCCCCGCTCTGGCAGGGCGCGGCGGCTGACGGCTAGCACAGTGCAGTGCTGCTGGGCGATAGCGGCTGCGTCATCTTCTGGCGTGCAGGGGTAGATTGCGCCGCCATGCTCGATAGCGGTGGCGACGGCGGAGGAGAAGCTGAGGGTATCCACGATTACGATCACATCGCCGCGTGCCGCCGCCTGCTGCACGCCGTGCCGCCCCCAGGCCAGGTTGACGTAGGCGAGACCCGCCACAGGAGGATGGTCGCTACGCCCCAGCAATAGTCAAATCCTCCAGGCGGATGTAGGCGGGGCCACTGTAGTTGCCGTTGAAGGTGGTCTCGCGGCTGTAGGTTGCGTTGGCGAAGTTGGCGAAGATGTTGCCGCTGACGGCACCGCCGCGAATGGGCCGCTTGCTACCGTCGGGCCGCCGTTCGTAGCCGAGGCGAATCTCGGCCACGAAGTCGCCGCTGATCGGGTCGGGCGCGAAGGCCGAGAAGGAGATCACCTGGTAGGCAAGGCCGCTGCTGGGGCGAAGCAGATCGCTGGCAGCGGTGTCGCCCGCTGGCAATACGGTGTTACCGCGCGGGCCACTGGCAGGTAGGTTCAGGTAGCTGGCGTAACGCTGCCCCGCACTGAACTGGCGCAACACGTCGCCCTCGATCAGCACGAGCCGCTGGGCGGGGATGCCGAGGTCGTCGAACGGCTGGCTGAGTAGACCATAGGGCAGGGTCGCGTCGCTGACCAGGGTGAGTGGAGTGCCATGCTGCTGGCCGACTATGATCCGCTCGCCAACCGACAGGGGGCTGAGGCTACGGTACTTGGCCGCTGCGCTGCTGCGGTAAAGGAAGGGGTCGAACAGGTCTTCCAGTGCTACTTCGCTGAAGATCACCGGCCAGCGGCCTGTCTGTGGTAGGCCAGCCCGCAGGCTGTCGGCGGCGTACTGGGCCTGCGCCCGCACCAGTTTGGCTACGGGCAGGTCGGCCAGGCGGCGGCGGCTGGTCAGCAGTTGGCTCTCCGCGTCCTCGCCCTGCGGCCCCGTGAGCAGGGTCAGGTCGAGGGTCACAGTGGTGGCGGCATAGCTACCCTGCGCGCCAGTACTGGTCAGCAGGCTGTGTTCGTTGTAGTTGAGGAAGATTTCGATGGCACTGAGGCGCGTCCCCTCGCTGGCGGCCACTGCTGTGGCTACCTCGTTGACGATCTGCCCAGTCAGGCCAGCGGGGTTGGCGGCGATCTGCTCGTCCACCAACGCTAGCTGGGGGTAAGTAGTGGCAGCAGGCAAGCGGTATAGCGCATTGCCTGCCAGCCCAGCCGCGAAGATGGCCTGCCCCGCCGCCTCGCGCAAGGCAGCAAGGTCGCCCGAATTGACCACAAACGCACTTTCGCCACGCCGCTCGTCGTGATCCACAAAGAGGTCAATGTTGAGGCGGTCGGTCAGGTTGTGGCGCATGGCCTCTGGCTCGGTGCCAACGGTAAATAGCTGGGTGCTGCGGCTGCGGGTACGGCGGATCGCCCACTCGTCGGCTCCACCCTGCTGCCGCAAGGTGGCGGCAGCCTGCTCTAGAATGTCGTCCAATCCTTCGCTCCTTAAACTCAGGCGCGCCCGGAAGCGCATGGTGGGGCCGCCGCTGGCAACCGGCACCCACTCTTTGTGGCCCTTGCCGCAGCTACCGCCCTCGGCCAGGGATACGTCGTCACCGACCATGCTGATGCTCGCCAGCACGTCAGGGACGTAGCCGGTCATGCCAATCGGTGAGTAGTAGGTGTTGGTCAGCTTGCCGTCCCTGATCTCGCGGCCAAAGCTGGGGATGATCTGGATGCCCCAGTTCTTGGGGTCTTCCATGCCGCTCTCCATCTGCGGCAGGTACACCCCGCGCTCAACCGCGCCAATGATCGCCTGCGCGGTCTGGTCGCCAGCAGCAAAGTAGGTGTTGGACATTCGGGCATAAGCCTTCCGCATAAAGCTCTCGCGCCGCCCGTTCGCCGAGCGTGCAAGGCCCAGGCGCATGGCCGAGTATGCGTCGGTGATCCCACGCTCGAAGATGCCATTGCGGATCACGTAAGTTGGTTCGGCCAGCAGACCCTCGTCGTCGAAGAAGTAGCTGCCGTTGCCAGTTGGGTAGGTAGGGTCGTCCAGCAGGTTGACGTTCGCTGCCGCCAGTTGCTTGCCGATGTAGTGAGCAGAGCGGGCGCGCTCCTTCATGAACATATCTGTCTCTACCCCATGCCCAAAGCTCTCATGGGCCAGCACGCCAGTCACTTCTGGCCCACCCACAATGTCGTACTCGCCAGGGGGGATCGGCTGGGCCGCTAGCAGAGCGAAAGCCTCCTCGCGCAGGGCGGCCAAATCCCAGTCGCTATCCTCGACCAGTTCGTAGCCGACCGTCTTGGCGGTGATGTAGTAAGCACTACGTACCTGCTCACCATCGGTGGCGTAGACGTTGATGTAGTAGCGGCTGCGTGGCACCGCCTGGGTCAGCAGGCGACCAGGGGCGGCAAAGATGCGCTGGCTAATCTCCTCGGAGTAGACGATCTGTACATTGGCGATGCGCGCCTCACCACGCACCCGCTCTCGTTCG
>JBBROH010000201.1:0-7321 GCA_038229595.1 Chloroflexia bacterium
TGGGTGACGAACGCGGGGTCGCCTACGCCCTCAGCCAGCTAAGTGCGACTTTGCTGATGCAGGAGCAATGGCAGGCTGCCCGCGAACTGTTGCAGGAAAGCCTGACGATCAGCGAGGCGCAGCACGACACTGCCGGGCTGATCGCCACCTACAACAATCTTGGCTGGTTGGCGATCAAGCTAGGCGATTACGCCGCAGCGCGCCGCTGGGAGACGGCGGCCCTTGACTTCGCCCACCGGCTGGGCGACGGTGAGGGCTTGATCATCGGGCTGGAGAACATGGCGCAGGTCTTGTTCGCCGAGGGGTACGCTGACCGTGCTGCCAGCCTAGTCGCGGTGGCCGCCCGGTTGCGAACCGAACTCAAGGTGCCGGTTCACCTTAGTGAACAGGCCGGCTACGCCGCCAGCCTCGCTGCTCTACGCCAATGCCTGGGTGACGCTACCTTCGAGCTAGCCTGGGCCGACGGCAAGGCGATGCCGCTTGAGCAAGCGGTCGCTGCTGCGCTGGAGCAGCCTGTTGGTGATCGAAAATAAGTACAAAACCGCACTTTTTGCCACCCAGCTTTGCTTATAATAAAAGCGTGCGAAAGATCACCTTCAAGCCGCGCTGGTTTAACCAAGAAGGAAGGTAGCCATGTCCCGCAAAGTTGTGAGTTTTCTGCTGCTCGTTAGCCTACTGTTTACTATGATCAGCCTGGCTGCCCCGGCTGCTACCGCTGCCCTGCCGCCCGCCCAGCTAGCCGCCCGGCAGCCTGCCAGCCTGCCCGCTTTCGGCTCCGGCCCTGACCTGCCAGTGTCGCTGGTTAATGGCAGCGACCTGGCGGTTGCCAGCGATCCCAGTAACCCACGCCGCTTCGTCGTGGCGGTGTTGGCCGATACCGACATAGCCACCTACCAGAGTGAGGACGCGGGCGACCAGTGGTTTGAGTATCGCCGCGCTGCCCCCGGCAGCGTGGGCTACCGCCAACCGGCGGTAACATACGCTCTCAGCGGCACTGCCTACCTCGGCTACCAGATTCCCGACCCTTGCGATACTGGCATCTTCGTCAGCCCCTCGTCCGATCATGGCCGTACCTGGGAGCAGTCGCACCGGGTGCTGGCCGCCCAGCCACTTGGCTACAGCAGCGTGCGCCTGGGGGCCGATCAGAACCCGACTAGCCCCCACGCCGGGCGCGTCTACCTCAGTGCCGCTGGCTTTGATTGCAACAGCTATGAAGGGCGGGTCGCGCTGGCTTACAGCGACGATGGGCAGACCTGGCAGGGCAGCTACATCACGCCGCCGCTACCTGGGCGGGTGCAATACCACAACCTGACCGTCGCGGGGGACGGCACCCTCTACGTCACCTACCAGCAGGAGGCGTACCTGTGGCCGGTCTGCGACGATTGCCAGCCCAGCAACATGGTGATCCGCTCGACCGATGGTGGCCTGACCTGGAGCCAGCCAGTCACGATCACCGGCCAGCCGATTGTCCGCACCGGGGCGATGCGCTACTATTTGCGGGGCATCTATGGAGCGAGCAACGATAACTACATCTTCATCAACGACCAGCCACTGATCGCTGCCTCACCGACCAACCCCAACGAAGTCTACGTGGTTTGGAGCGATGGCCGCTGGGAGCAGTCCTTCTACCTCCGGGCCGAGCGTGGTCAGCACAGCGATATTGCCTTCAGCCGCTCGACCGATGGCGGCCAGACCTGGACTGCGCCGCTCCGCCTCAACGACGACTCCACTGGCGAGGGCCGCGACCAGTTCTTCCCCTCGATCACGGTCGGCAGCGATGGGGTGATCCACGTCATCTGGCTGGATCGGCGCGGGGCAGTCTTCCGCTATCGTCCCTTCTACAGCCAGTCAAGCGACGGTGGCCTGCGCTGGTCAGTCAACCAGCCGGTCAGCAACGAGGAGTCCACTGCCCTGATCAGCGGCTTCGAGCGCACCGGCCTGGTGGTCAACCGCGACAACAGCATTGTTATGCCGGTCTGGACCGACCAGCGCGGCCTGGGCCGGGTCTACGCCGGGCGTGGTCTACTCAACCAGCCTGCGTCGACCCCCACGCCCCGGCCACCCTTCAATGCCAACGGCGAGTGTGCCGCCAATCAGCGCGAGGACTCGTTGTTCAGCGACGACATGGAGGTGGGTACGGGTAACTGGACGACTGGCGGGGTGGGCAGCAGTTGGCGGCAACTGAGCGACCGCCCCCACTCCGGCAGCTACGCCTGGTTCGCCAACGAACCGGCTGCCCTGACCGATCAACAACTGACAATGGCGAACGAGGTACAGCTACCGACCAACGCTACTGCGATCAGCCTGCGCTTCTGGCATCAGCACCAGTTTGACTGGCAGGGCGGTAGCTTCGGTGGCGGGGTGGTCGAGGTCAGCACCGACGGCGGCAACTATTGGCGCGATCTCGGCCCTGACCTGACCCAGAATACCTACTACAATGTTATAGACAGTCGCAGCCAGCTTGAACACGCACTCTGGCGCAGGTGGGCGTTCAGCGACGGCGGCTACCAGCCCGCGTGGGGCTACCGGCAAACGGTCGCCAACCTGAGTGACTTTGCTGGACAGCGGGTCAAGGTGCGCTTCCGCCTCGGCAGCGATATCTATCGCAACGGCCTTGGCTGGTACATGGACGATGTGGAGATCGCTGCTTGCCTGCCGGGGCTGGGTGACAAATCACCAGCGAAGGTGGCCCAGACGCAGCCCCAGGCCGTTAGTTGCGCCGCTGACGAGAACCGCCTCAGCCTGTTCAGCGACGACATCGAGCATGGAGACCAGGGCTGGTACCACGACGGCGCAGGTGATAGCTGGCAGATCATCATGACTGACACCCGCTCGGCCCCCGGCCACGCCTGGCGGGCTGCTGTTCCCAGTGCCGTGACCGACCAACGCCTGACCCTAGACCCGATCAGCATCCCGCTTACGGCAACCTCGGCGCAGCTCGGCTTCTGGCACCGCTACGGCTTCACCAACGCCAGCGACGGTGGTTGGCTAGAGTTCAGTAGTGACGGCGGTCAGACCTGGATCAGCAGCGAACCGCTGGTGATCAGCAACACCTACAACAGCACCCTGCGCGACCCAGTACGCACCTATCACTACAACGAGCAGGCTGCTTTCGCTTTCGGCAGCCCCCATTTTGTCTACACCGTCGCCGACCTCAGCCGCTTCATTGGGCAGCAGGTTTCGATCCGCTTCCGCGTACACACCGACGGCTACGAGTCGCAGGCGTTTGCCTGGTTCGGCTGGGTGGTGGACGACGTGCAGGTGAGTGCCTGCGCCAACACCAGCCAGACCCCCACTGCGACGGCGACCGCCTGCGCCCAGGCCAACCTGATCCAGAACGGCGACTTCGAGGAGGGTAGTCTCAATGGCTGGCAGGTCAATACGGTAAACTACACTGCGGTGGCGACCGACATCGTGCATAGCGGCAACTACGCTGCCGTGCTGGGCCGCCGCAGTGGGGGTGGAGCTAACGTGGGTAGCGATCAGATCGCACAGAGCATCACCGTGCCAGCGGCGGGAGCGACCCTCAGCTTCTGGTTCTGGCCCTACGAAAGCTGGGGCTTCCCTGCCCGCGAATGGCAGGCGGCCTACATCCTTGACCAGAACGGTGCAGTGTTGGCGACGGTCATGAAGGTAATCTCCAAAGCGCAACGCTGGCAGGAGGTAAGCTACGACCTCAGCCGCTTTGCCGGGCAGACGGTGCAGGTCAGTCTTGACGACTATCAGGAGTACGGCCAGACCTGGATGTATGTGGACGATGTGGTGGTACGAGCCAACAACTGTGGACAGGTATTCAGCCCCACGCCGACCCGCACGCCGGTAGGCGGCACCGCCACCCCCACGCGCACTCGCACCGCCACGTCCAGCCCCACCCCAACCCGCACCAGCACGCCAGTGCGTACCCCTAGCCCCATCGCCAGCCACACCGCGATAGCCACCAACACCTCGCTAGCCAACACGCCTGCGCCGACCAACACCCCGATGCTGCCTACTAGCACCCCCCTGGCAACCAGCACCTTGACCCCGCCGACTGACACGCCACTGGCTACCAGTGTAGCAACCCTGACGACCACCCCTTGCTTGGTCAGCTTCAGCGATGTGCCACCCAGCTCGATCTTTTACGTTGACATCTCTTTCCTCGCCTGTCGCGGGGTGATCTCCGGCTTCCCCGGTGGCACCTTCCAGCCAAACAGCAACACTACGCGAGGCCAGTTCGCCAAGATTGCGGTTAATGGCTTCGGCATCGCTAGCTACACCCCAGCCACCCCGACCTTCAGCGACGTGCCGCAGAGCTATGTGTTCTACCCTTACATCGAGGCAGTAGCACACGCCGGTGCGGTCAATGGCCTCGCTACCGGCCAGTGTGTGGCCCTCGGCATAGCTGCCCCCTGCTACGGCCCCAACGTGCAGACCAGCCGGGTGCAGGTGGTGGTAATCGTCAGCCGCATCCGCAACTACCTGCCCTACACGTCGACCAGCCCGACCTTCCAGGACGTACCCAGCAGTGCGTTTGGCTACCAGGCGGTGGAGACACTGGTGCATACCGGCATCATCTCTGGCTACACGCAAGCGGCCCAGTGTCCAGGCGGAGCTACGCCTTGCTTCCTGCCCAACAACCCGATCAAGCGGGGGGAGTTGTCGAAGGTGGTACACAGGGCGATTGAGATGGTTCCTTTAGAGTAGGCAGGTACACGTAGGGGTTGGCCTCTGGTCAAGGCCAACCTCTTCTTTTGCCTGGATTTGGTAAGGTTCTGGTAAGGTGAGGGTATGATACGATAGGATCAACTCAAGACCAAAAGGAGTGTCGCCCATGTGTACCCAGCGGGCTTGTGTCCTACTCACCCTCGTTATGCTCCTCAGCCTGACCACACTCTCCCTGGCCGCGCCCAAGAAAGTAGCCACTACTTTCCCGAAAGCGGCCACGCGGTCAGCGGTCGTTTCCTCGCCTACTGGCAGGCTCACGGTGGCCTTGCCCAGCGAGGGCTGCCCCTCAGCGAACCGCTGGCTACCCTGCTGCACGATGTGCGGGATCGGAACAAGCGAGATTCCTTGCTTCAAGCCAAACGATCCCATCAAGCGCAACGAGGCAGCCTTTGTGGTACGCCGGAGTGCAGGTTTCCCCCTGCCAGCCACCTACAACTTCCCCTTCGCTGACGTAACGAACCAGACAGTTGGCTACGAAGCCATTGAGACACTTTACAACCTGGGAGTTGTGAGCGGTGCGCCCTGTCAGCCACCGCAAAGCAAGCCATGTTTCTTCCCCGGCAACAACTTGCGCCGCGACGAGATGGCTGGCATCGTGCGTAAAGCAATGCAGGTACTCGATCCCCCAACAGTGGTAACCGTAACCCCAACCAACACGCCCAGCTCTACAAACACGCCAACCATCACCAACACGCCGACCTCCACCCTCACCCCAACGAATACGTCAACCATCACCAATACACCGACCTCTACCCTCACGCCAACAAACACCAGCACTCGTACCAGTACCCCTACCTCCACCCCCACCCTTACGCCCACTGGTACTCCGACTAGCAAGCCAAGCAACACACCTGGTAAGCCGACCTTTACCCCAACCAACACGCCCTCAAACTTGGCGGTGGGTTAACTGAGAGCCTCCCCAGCTTCCAGGTACGACAGCAGCACTGCGGGAGCAACATCTTAGTGCCTGTCTGGGAACCTCTCTACTCACTGCCAGTGGGTGGGATTGTCCGCTAGCCGCCGCAACACCAACCGCTCATTGCCAACTGCATTATCGCTACGCTGCTTGCCACCAACACCTCGTAATCCTTGCTTAGTCGCTGACAGCGGCTCAACCAAACTCAGCGTCCGCTCTACGATCCACCGCCATCTTTGCACCACAAACTCGCGTTGCTCCTTGACCCCCGCCGCCCGCTCTTTGCGCTGCGGACTACATTCTAGCCGCCAACCACTCGCTACCGCCACCGCCTTGACCAACTTGGGGCCGTCAAAGCCAGCATCGGCGAACACCTTTCGGCTTGAGGTCAACGCGCCCGCTGGCCGTGCCTGGCCGACCCGCCGCTTTGAGTTCGATGGCGAACTGGCTTTTCTGGTGGAGAAGGGCGCGGAGCAGCCCACATCGTTAGGAGCGTAGATGATCATCGTTATCAATGGCCCGCTAATCGTCAAAGCAGAGGTTGCCATCGCCTTGCAGCAGTTGATCGCGCAAGCGGCCCTGGTTGATGCCGATATGCTGCGCCTGCTTGACCCGGATGCCTATGCGAACGTGAGTAGCCTGCTGGTCGAGATGTACGCGCAGGGCGCACGCCACACCATCCTCTATATCTACGAGACGGCGGCGGGCTTCGGCGGGCTGCTGGCCGAGCTAGCCAAAGTTGACAGGCCGGTTCATGCCTTCTACCTGGCCGCCGACCCCGACCTTGAGGAGCAGCGCATCCGCGCCCGCAACTACACCGACACTGAGGAGGAGGTGAGCCGCGTCCGCGAATTGATCGCCATGCAGCAGGCTGACGGCGCACTGGACGGCGCGTTGGGTGAGGTGCTTGCCAGCAGTGGGCGCAGCATTGAGGACATGGCTGGCACGATCATGGGTCTGCTGTGGAGCCGCTAGGCTATCGCGGTTGCCGACTATGATGCGGGCTGGCCCGCAAAGTATGAGGCTGAGGCCGTGCAGTTGCACGAACTATTCGGCGACAGCGTAGCCCTGCACCACGTCGGCAGCAGCAGCGTGTCAGGGCTGGCAGCCAAGCCGATCATTGACATCATGGCTGCGGCGGCTGACCTTGACGCGGTGCGCTGGCTTGCGCCGGAGTTGCGGGCGTTGGGCTACGTCGCTGACCCGCGACTACGTAGCGGGTGCGCTTTACTTTTCCTCTTGTTGCATTATAATGCAGATGACGGATTGCAGTCAATAGGGGGTGGCGCAGCGCGGGCCGGTGGTCTATGTGGCGGCGGAGGCTAGCGACGGCCACGTCGGTGCCACCGACCGCGCTGTCTGGTTGATGCCGCGAAAGTTGGGGTTGCCACTACCCTCGGCGAAATACATACCGCTGGTGACAACCAAGAACAGGATTAGCATCGCCGCGTAAATAGCCCAGCCCTGCCGCCGATTGCCGACCATCACACCCAGCATATAGACCAGCCCGGCCCCGATAGGGCGCAGCAGAGCCTCGCCACCTCTTGCTGGTAGGACGCTGAGGCAGGCAGTCAGGGGCAGCCTGGCTTCGACCAACTCGGCCCGCGCCTCGCTCTTGCCATTCAAAGTCGAACACAGCTAATCCGGCCTATTGACCAGCCCTTAGTTCTATGATAAAGTTACTGAACAAGAACTGAACCA
>JBBROH010000202.1:0-7206 GCA_038229595.1 Chloroflexia bacterium
AAGGCATCGTGGCCGCGCAGAGCGGCTTGCAAAGCAGCCTGTTCCTCAAGGGTAGGCTGGCGGACAAAGATAGCTTTCATGGCCCAACCATACCACATGGCGGCAGCACATACCAACTTACCGACTTGACTTTACACTAGTTTCACCATCCCTTGCGCAAGGATTCGCCCAGATGCACGTTCCGCCCGGCTACACAGGCTTTACCTATGTGGAGGTTCAGAAAACAGCACCGCTACGTAATGGAAACTCCGATTACTCAGGGTACGCCGCAGCAGGACCAGTAGGCCTCTCTAACCTCTCTAATCCTGTTACTTTCGTCGAGTCGGGACCTAGCTCCAATGCTAACGACTACACTGGTGCTAACCGCCCCGGACTACACAGTTATGCTAATAGCTCCAGTAACTACCAGGTAGTGAACTCAGGGGTTACCCTTCAACCCTACACTGGCTACTACTATTATAGCCAATTCACACCCAGCTACTCGCGTAATCCTCCTACACCTCTGTGGACGGCTGCTGGGTGCGATCCAAGTTGTGGCTTCTACACGGTATACGACATCGGAGCGGTAACCAGTCTGCCGTACATAGGCTCCAATGCGGAGACTCTGCCGGAGGCGGAAAATCTAGGCGGTACTGTAACATCCAACTCCATCTACTCTGTAGAGGGTGACAGTAACACACACAACTGGTGTTTCGATCAGAGCTTGATCTTCAGCAAGTTTTCTGGCGCGAACTTCACCACCAGCTGCACCGTCTCTGCCCCCATTTGGGGTATATACTGGACGCATGATTGAGTTTGCCATCAACATAACCACCTAACACCGCCACTCGAAAGCTGATAGGAGACGATGATGAAAGCTGATGTTACGCAAAAACCCGGGCTTACATGGTTGCTGGCTGTAATTCTAGTAGCTTCCCTCGTAAGTATACTGGCGTATGCTACCTCTAACCAGTCCAAGGCATCAGATGCAGCAGTGCAAAGTAGCAGCGTAGGTGCAGTCAGTGCTTCCTTGCCAACACCGGTAGGCACTGTCACGTACGCTATGCCAACCCTAGCACCACCTCCCTCGTTGATCAACGCTTCACCGGCAGAGATAGGCCACACAGCAATCGCAGCTACATACGCAAGTAAACGGGTTGTCAGTGGCAAACCACAGGCGGTGCTGGTTCGTCCTGTTACCCTAGAACAACTAGGAGAGATGGGCTTGGGCTGGACTCACTTTAGCACTGCTGAAGAGCCACCACTTATGCTGGTAATCCTAAAAGGGGACTTCAGTAGCTCTGCTAACTTGTTTGCTCCTTACGTAGAAGTAACGCCCTGTCCACTTGGCTTGGGAGGCATCAAGAACTGTCCTGAGCCAGAACATTACCACTACGTCGGCTACGTTTATGACTTGTGGGCCAGTGTGCCTAGCATTTTTATGCAGTCAAAGGACGGCAGTATATTCCGACAGGCCCTCAACGACCTATCGCTGCCCAATGATGAAAGCCCACTTAACCCACCAGGTTATAAACCAGCCTCATCTGGTGGACTTAGTGTTCTACATTACGGCGATACTGGGATCGGTGAGCCATCTGAAGGTAAGGTGGTACATCAGGGTTACACTGGTGCCGCACACTACATTGCTTATAGCGGCATCAACCATCACAACGACATGGACAACCAGCCTGCTGATCCTAACCACCTCTATGCCACCGTCGCGTGGAACTGGAACGCGCCCACTGGTGGTCAGGACTACATAGCCGCCAACAACCGCTTGTTGCCCCAGGTTGCCGCACAGGGTGGCCAAGTCGAGGTCTCGGTAGTGTTCAAGGATTATATGCCTGTCACCGACTTCTCCACCTTCGTGCAGAAGTATAGTGTGAAGCCAAGTCTGTCCTATGTCCGTGCCACAGATGAGAACCCCAAGCCTGTGTATGCGCCCTACTACACGCTTAAGCTCAACGCCAACAACGCAGACGCGATCCCTCAAGCGGCACTCGATAGTCAACTTTCTACCCTAAAGAGCGATCCGCAGAAGCAGGTTAACCTCAAGGGTGTATATGTCACTCACGCCTGGGTAGATGCCAAGCAACTAACCGCCCTCGCTGCCGATGCCACCGTCTACTATGTAGACATCAACGCCAACCTGGTGCGTAGTGACCTAGCAAAGGCAAACATCGCAGACTCAGCGCAGACTCAGGTGATCACCTACCCACAGCTGATATTCAACTCACTGGTGGAGCAGCCTTACCAGAAGAGATGACTACAAGCTTAGGGTTCGCTCGTTTGGTGGACAAGTTCGGCGGCTTGCGGTAAACTACCACCATGGCCAGCCTCCACATCCAAACTGAACGGGTAAATGACCCACCCTTACTGCTTGCTCTCTGAACCAAGTTCGAGCTACCCAGCTTGCTTGACCGTTCGTTCCCAACTCATAGCAGCTGGCGTGGCCTCAGCTTCGGTCAATTTGACTACTACGTGGCTGACCTACATCCAGGCGCGGAGTGACAGTGTGGGCGGCAGCGTAGGCCATGTAGACAACATCCTTCAACTAGCGCACACCGAGGATAGTCTGGTCGTCGCGCACACCAATCAGCAGTACGCCACAGCTACGCCGACGAACACGCCAACCGCCACCGCCACCAGGACGGCCACCCCAACGAACACGGCCACGCGCACCAACACACCAACGAACACGGCCACGCGCACCAACACGCCAACTGGCACGGCCACCCCAACGAGTACAGCAACGCGCACCAACACGCCGACCAGCACAGCAACGAACACGGCTAGCAGCACGCCCACGCCTGTGCAGTACGACTACGTGAGTGGTCGGCTGGGGGACTGGGACAGCGGCAATGCTATCCCTGGCAGCATAGTTAAGCTATACAAGGATGTCAGTGGTGGACGCGGTAGTGTTGTGGCAACGGCGGTTGTTGCCAGCGATGGTAGCTGGGTACTACAGGCTCCAGTCTCTGCCCGTGGAGATGGGTTCACTGGCTATGATGTGGTGCAGGAGCCGACCCCCGCCAACTACTACAACTACAACGTTAGTATTCCCGCTGCTAGTCAGCCTGCGCTACCGCTCAACGCTGCGTTCCACTTCGAAATGACGGAGACTGGGCCTAAGCTGAGTTCGGTAGATGGGGCGATCTTCTGGCTGCGCTACACGGGCAATGGCCCCCGGCTTGATAGTGGCCCGTCTATCATCAGGCGGGCGAGCAAGACCACCTACTACATTGGGGGAGTGTACGAAGTGGACAGCGACGGCACCACGCGTAGCCACTTCAGCGCGGGGGGAGCCACGGCCCTGCGGACGACTAGCGGGGGGGCGCAGAGTGTGCTATACTTGCATGGCGACCACCTGGGCAGCGTCAGCTTGGCGACGGACAGTGCAGGCAACAAGGCAAGCGAGCAGGACTTCGACCCCTGGGGCGGCGTGCGGGGCGGTGGCGTTAGCCAGACGACACGCAACTACACAGGACAGCAGCTAGACAGTACGGGGCTGCTGTACTACCATGCTCGAATGTACGATCCAGGATTGGCGCGGTTTGTTAGTGGCGACAGCTTTGTACACAGATTGTAGTACAACTAAGAGCCGAGGTCGCTACCAAATGCTAAGATGGCAATTGGACAGATCATTTGCTAGGCTGGGACGTTCACACATCGCCGAACTTCTAATTGAGGAGTTCATCACTAAACTCCTTTCCGAGCGGAGCGAGGTTCGCGAAGTAGCTGCTCGTGCGCTAGGGATGCTGGGAAGGGGCCAGTCCAAAGTCGTAACTACACTGCTAGAGGTACTGAGAAGTGAAAGCAGCCGTGAGGTGGTGGAAGAGATACTTAGCTCAATTAGCCTGATCAGCGACAATGACTCTCAGGTTGTTGATGAGTTGGTAAGGGTTTGGCAAAGTCAAACCAACGCTGGGCTAATCCACTGTCCAGTACATGGTTTGGCACCACTAACATCATCCGACAGTCAAGCACTAAAGATGACTATTGGCCTCCTCCACCACAACGATCCTAGTGTGCGTAGTTGTGCCGCAAGCAGACTGCACTGGGTTGAGCTAGGCAACAAAGAAGTGATGGAGGCATTGATAAACCTTATCGTTCGCGAAGTAGATGATGACGTTTGTGAGGAAGCAACTGAAACCTTGATGCTTGTAGGATGGGGTAGCAGATGGCTGGTGAGCCAGCTCCAAAGACTTGTGTCCCGCAGGAACAGGAAAGAAGTCCGCTCTGTAGCTCTTTGGCTGCTAAGGGAACTAGCTGGAGGCAACCAAGATGTTATACGCACATTGCTCAAGCTAATGCACAATAGCCACGAGCGTGATGAGTGTCGCGCCCTAGCGATTGTGCTTGGCAGTATTGCAGTTGGCAACCAAACTGCCATAGATGGCTTGCTCAAGATGGCGTGGCAACACCCGTTGAGAGAAGGTCGTTGGTTTGCAGTAGATGCACTTGGTAATATTGGGATTGGGAACGAAAGCCTAATTGCAGCTATGCTAGAGCTAATGGATGCCGGGGACGAAGATGTGCAAGGCTTGTCAATAGTAACACTGGGTAAGATAGGGGGTAACAACAAAAAAGTGCGGGACGTACTGCTCAAGCACAGACATAACGAAGCTCTCGGTTGGGAGGCAGCAGAGGTCATCGAGGAGTTGGGTCTGCTGAATAGAACGCTTCTTGCCGAAGCAATCACCATGCTCACCAAAGGTGAGAGGTCGGAACGTTACAGGGGCGCAAAGAAGCTAGGTGCAATGGGAGCTAGGACAGAGGAAGTGAAGATCCACTTGCTGCGCGCTACCAGAGGAGATGGGCGTGATCACCTTCTGAGGTACAATGCTGTAGAGGCAGTAAGCAGGCTGTGGCCTGATAGCAACGATTTGCTTGATGCGCTGCTTGAACGGCTGCACGATGAAGAGTCTACAGTTCGCAGGTATGCCGTTACGTTGCTGGGCGATACGACCATCAGACGAAATGAAGTTCAAGAAGCAGTGCTTCGATGCTTTAACGACACTGAGCTTGTTGTACGTTTTGCAGCATTTGATACAGCAGTGAGGTTGAAACTGAAGAGCAGCAGCTTTGTTGATCATCTTTTGCATATGTTGCTGCACGATGAGGACGATAGGTTGCGTGCTGAGGCCGCGAGATGGTTGGGTAAGTTGGCCCATGACCGGAAGGATGTGGAGGAGACTTTGTACAAGCTCACACAGTCAGAGCCAGTTAAGTTGTTTCTATCTTTTGAGCAACCATTCGACTACGCTTACAAAGCACTTCATGATCTCAGCGAAGCGCAACTCCGTGTCGAGAGCAACGTGCCAACCTGCGATTCGCTCAAAGCACAACTTGAGTTCTAAACCTCTTTAAGGAGTTCAAGGGGAAATCAGCTTGCAGTCAGTTTGAACCAGTTGCTATGCCAACCACGCCGACCTTCTGCTATGTACCGGCCACCGCGTTCGGCTGTGCGGCGGTAGAAACGTTGGCCGCCCACCAGATCATCAACGGTGCAACCTGCCCTACCCCGCAAACGGGTCACTGCTTCCAGCCCAACGCCAACATCCGGCGGAGGGGAGAGTTGTCGAAGGCCGTGCGGCGGACAGTGGAGAACCAGCCGTAAGGTGGAGTAGTAATGGAAGCAGGTCAGTCGAGTTAGCATCCTACTGCTGGCTCGGCTGTTTGTCTGGCGACAAACCGCAGAGTGAACAAAGGTGATAGAGCTAAACTTGATTAGCGTAACCTCTGGCTAACCTCCCCCACCACCGCCTTCGCGTCCTGCCCACGCTGGCCGCTGCTTCGATCAAGCCTGTGGGCCGCTTTGGCTAGCCGCCGCAGGCCAGTGGTTGCTAGCCATCGCCGCAGATCGACAGCGAGAGCTTCAGCCGCCGCGAGGTTGCTTGCCCCGCCAGCGGTAAACAGCCGCCACAACTCATCCATAGCACCGCCTGCCTGCCGCAGTCCTACTGCTTGAAGGATGGCGATAGTCGCCGCCCGGCTGTAGCAAGCAGCTCCCTTGTCCGCCTGTGCCCACGCCGCGTGCGCCCAGCCCTGCCCCCGCTTGGTCAGGCTCAAGTAGGCATCGACATAGGCTGCCACCGCTTGGTAAAGTTCCGGGATCGGGTAGGCTGCACCAGTCGCCCGCGCTTGCATCCGCTCCTGCCACGCCCCGAAGCTCCGGGCTGCCGCCCGCAGATCGAGGGTGAGGTCACCCTTGCGACTGTTGCACTTGCTGCACAGCGGTTGCAGATTGCTCTCGGTACTTAGTCCACCCTTGCTGACCGGCACGATGTGGTCGGCGGTCAGCGGGCTTGTGCTGCCACACGCCACGCAAGCCCAAAAGCTACGATCCTGCACCGCTGCCCACACCGCCGCCGTGACCGGCCCGGCGTTCGCCTCGTGCGTCCGACGGCGCAAGCCAGCCAACGCCTCATGTACCCGAAGCCTCGTGAGAATGAACAACCCAGCCTGCGGTAGAACATCCTGAGCGACCGCCTGCCAAAACGTGATCAACTGCTGCCCAGATGTAGGGGCCGCTGTAGCAGCAACTACATTCTTCAGGTCGTAGAGAGGTAGCCCATGCCGGCTTGCGTAGGTGAATAGATAACGACCAGCGGGCGACCGCTTGACATTGCTCCCGACCACGACCAACTTTGCCCCCAACTCACCCACCCCGGCCATACCCTCCGCCAACGTGGCCCCAGCCTCGGCGGTCAAATGCGTGGGGGGCAGCAGCAGCGTGCCAATCCACCAACCGACCGCGACCGAGGTGCCGGGGCGGGTGCCTTTCAGCCCAGGTGAGAGCCTAGCCCAACCTTGACCGCGGCTGATTAGCACCTGACCAGCCGCCGTGCGCCACAAGAACAACGGTTCCCGCGTTGTTGGTTTGGTAGTAGCCAACAGGTTTACCTCCTCGCTACCGTCTTGAAGTGAAGCCGACATTCTCGCCTGCATCTACAGTGGCCCGGCCCCCGGTACTGATCCGAGCCGCAGGCTCACGGCCTTGCCCTGTCTGCCTTCCCTTCTTCAGCATCCTCTTCACCTCCTCTTGCCCAAAGGGGCAATTTGCCCCGCGAACTGTAAGCGTAGGTGAAGTACCCCGTGCGTAAACGCAGGGGCTTCTACGCAGCATTACTGCTACGTTGGCTGCTTCCCAGCCGGAGGATGTTGATTGCAGCGTTCACGTCGCGGTCAAGCTCTACCCCGCAGGGGCAGGAGTGCCACCGCTCG
>JBBROH010000203.1:0-7187 GCA_038229595.1 Chloroflexia bacterium
GACCTGGGTTGTGGCGAGGGCCAACTGGGCTTCGTGCTGCGCGAGGTCTACCCTCACGCTCGGCTGCTGGGGGTAGACAAGGATGCAACCGCCATCGAGCGGGCGCGGGAACACGCTGCTAGCCTGCACTTGGCGAACACAAACTTCATTGCTGCTGATGTGGAACAGGAGCTACCCGCTGGCCCCTTCGATTTGGTCTACGCCTCGACGATCATGATGCACACCCACCAGTTGGCGAAGGTGGTGCAACTGGTTTACGAGGCAATGGCCCCTGGTGGTTGCTTCTGGATCAAAGAACTGCACCCGCTCCTGGCCGAGTCGGCGGTGGTGCCTGCTTACCAGCAGGCTGTCAGGACGATGCAGGCTGGCATGGCGAAGTTGGGCGCACACCCCCAGGCTAGCAGCGAACTGCTAACCCTACTACCTCAGGCTGGCTTTGTTGCTGTCCAGCATATTGAGACAGAAGTTTACCCGCTCGGCGGGCAGAACCCGGATGGTCGCGCTTCCCTGGCGGCGGCGGTTGGGAGTTGGTACAATGCCCGTATGATGATCCAACAACTGACTGGCACCGATGCAAAGGAGATTGAGCGACTGTGCGTTGAGACGCTCAATGCCGCCACGGTCAACGAGATCGGCACCCAGCCCTGGAGCAACATCGTCGCCCGCAAGCCTCTGGCAGAGGAGAAGAACTGAGTGGACAACACCTACTTGCTCGGCGACTCTACGCTCGACCATCAGCGGTTGGCGACGCAGACGCGGCTATTCAGCAACTACGTCCGCCTCAATGCGAAGCGGCTGGTTGGGGATGAGGTGCATAGCATCCTCGATCTCGGCTGCGGCGAGGGTCAGTTGGGGCGAGTGCTGCGCGAGGTCTACCCTGCTGCGCGGTTGGTGGGTATCGACCGTGACCCAGCCGCCATCGAAACAGCGCGGCAACAGGCGGCATCAAGTGGCCTGCATAATATTGAGTATCTCGTCGGCAATGTGGAGGAAGAACTACCCGCTGGTCCCTTCGACCTGATCTACGCCTCGGTGATCTTCATCCACACCCGCCGCCTGGCCCAGGTGGTAGAGCTAGCCCAGGCAGCCCTGCAACCAGGTGGCTACCTTTGGGTAAAAGAGGTTCACCCAAAGGTTAGCGAGCCAACCAGCAGTGCCGAGTACAAGGAACTGAACACGATCATCCTGGCGGCCCTGGCGAGGCTGGGCAATCACCCGCAGGCCGCTGCTGAACTGCTCGCCCTCCTGCCGCAGGCTGGCTTTGACCAGGTGCAGCACTTCGAGGACGAAGTGTACCCGCTAGGTGGGCAGCACCGAAGCTGGGCAGGCAGCCCTGGCCCTGGCTCTCGGCGGCTACTACAATGCTAGAGGGCTGTTGCAGAAAATGGAGGGCTTGAGCGAAGCCAAATTTAGTGCTAAGATGGTGCGGATCATCAACGCCGCGAACCGGGCCGAGATCGGCACCCAGCCCTGGAGCAACCTGGTTGCTCGCCGGGCGCAAAAAGTAGTTTGAGAATCGTACCTGAACCTTGGAGGTAGCCGTCCTAAATGGCAAAGATATTGGTAGTGGAAGATGAGCCGGATATTCGGATGCTGACTAGCTTCAGCCTGCGCTATGGCGGCTTCGAAGTGGTAGAGGCTGAGAACGGGCAGCAGGCAGTGGAGATGGCTCCCCAGGAGCTACCCGACCTGATCCTGATGGATGTGCGGATGCCAGTGATGGACGGCCTGACCGCCTGCCGCCAGATCAAGGCGATAGCTGGCTTCGCCCACACCCCAGTCGTCTTCCTTTCTGCCCTCGGTCAGGAGTCCGAGATCGCCGAGGGTAAGGAGGCGGGCGCAGTAGCCTACATCCTCAAGCCCTATGTGCCAGAGGAGTTGATCAACCGGGTGCGTAGCCTGATCGCCGAACAAAGTGGCTAGCTGGCTAGCAAGCGGGCGTGCAGCAGTGCGTTCGTGGACAGGGTGTAAACTACACCCCTTCCCCACAAGGGACGGGGTCGCGGGCGAGGAGTCTAGTTGAGCGCAATCGTCATTGACAATGGGTTGGTGCATTACGAGGTGATCGGGCGGGGCAAGCCAGTGATCTTCCTGCATGGCTGGATGGGTTCCTGGCGGTACTGGATGAGTACCATGGAGTCGATCTCGCGCGGCTACCGCTGCTACGCCCTCGATTTCTGGGGCTTCGGCGACAGCGATAAGAACCACCACGACTGCACCCTGACCGACTACCTCGAACTGGTAGACAAGTTCATGGATCGCATGGGCCTGATCGACGCGCCGGTAGTCGGCCACTCGATGGGTGGCACCATCGCCATGCGCCTCAGCCTCGAATACCCCCATCGCGTCAGCCGTCTCATCACCGTCGGCAGTCCTGTGGTGGGCAAGTCAGTTACGCCCCTGTTCAAGATGGCTGCCAACCGCACCCTCAACCGCCTGGTGCGTTCCAACTCGGTCGCTACCCTCAACAAGCCGCTGCTGCAACGCTGGATCGCCACCAACTGGCAGGTCTGGTACAACGAAATCCTGGAGGATATGGCGAAGGTGACACCGGAGGCCAGCCGCCAGAGCATGGAGTCGCTGGTCAGCACTGACCTGCGCGAGGAGCTACGCAACATCAAGGTGCCTGTGCTGGCGACCCATGGCGGTGACGATGAGGTGGTCAACCCCGACCAGATTCAGTTCTTCCAGAACGGCAAGGGGCCACGCCACGTGCGGACGCACATCTTCCCCAAGTCGCGCCACTTCCCCATGTTGGACTCGCCCGCCGACTTCAACCGCCTCTTGCTCGACGCGCTGAACGAATGATGGTTGGTGCTGCTTGCCCGTTGTCATGATCGCGCAAAACAGGAGGAAGCGATGATCATCCCTGAAACGCACGCTGACCTGCTGACACTGCCGCTGCTGGCCCACGTCGCTACGCTCGGCCCACAGGGGGAGCCGCAGGTCAACCCGGTCTGGTTCGCCTGGGACGGCCAGTACATCAAGCTCACGCTGACGCGCCGCCGCCAGAAGTATCGCAACCTTGAGCGCGATCCCCATATCGCCCTCTCTATTGTTGACCCAGAGAACCAATTCCGCTACCTGGAACTGCGTGGGGTGGTCGCGCGGGTAGAGGATGACCACGACCTTGCCTTCATCAACGGCCTGGCCCAGCGGTATATTGGCCGTGACTATCCCTGGCACCGCCCCGATGAGCAGCGGATCATCCTCTACATCCGCCTGCTGCACAGCAGCATGATGAACGCTGGTCGTCGCAGCAGCGGCAAGTAGTCAGCACGCATTTGCTGGCAGCCCGCCGCCACAACCGCCTGCGTCTGGGCCTGCTACTGGCGATCCTGCTGGTGGGCGTTGGTGGGCTGCAACTACTGGCCGCCCGCCTTGAGCAGCAGCAGCGGCAAGCAGCACAGACCGCTCTTGCCCACCAACGGCAGGCCGTCCGCTATGTCTCTAGCCGCGACTACCAGGCTGCTGCGGAGGAGTACGCCACGGCCCTGCAAGCCAACCCCGCCGCCGCCGCTCAACTGCACTTCGACCTGGCCGAAACCCAGCGACAAGCGGGTGAGTCGGGGTCTGCAATCCGCGAGTATGCCGCCGTGCTAGTCAGCGAACTGGATGACGACCCCCAGCAGCTACGGGCCGCCGCCGCCTTGCAACTTGGCAGGCTACACCTGCGTAGCGGAGAGCTAGCCCAGTCTTTGGACAGCTACGCCCATGCGCTGGCGATCCAGCCAGACAACGCGCAGTTCTACGAGGAGCGCGGCGACGTATACCTGTGGCTGGGCCAGCACGAAGCAGCGTTGGCCGATTACCTGGCGGCCCGCGACCGCTATGGCGTGCGCTTGCAAAGCGGTGGCACAGTCTACCTAACCGACAGGATAGAGGATCGCTTGCTGCGTAAGCTGCACCAGTTGGGGGCATGGTTAGCGAGCGGCGGGTATAATGAAGGAGCGAGGGCTGCTGCGGCTGCCCATCGCCCCTGCATCGAAAGTGGGTGCTGTTGCTATCTAAGCTACCGCCGCCTGCGCTTCCTTCGCAAAGACCAGCTTGCCGTTCTGGGCATCCACCTGGATCGTATCGCCCTCGTGGTAGCCACCTTGCAAGGTGGTGAGGGCTAGCGGATCGAGTAGCCGCCGCTGGATCGTGCGCTTGAGCGGGCGTGCGCCGTAATTGGGGTCGAAGCCTTCGTTTGCTAGCAGTTGCCGCGCCGCCGCTGTCACCTCCAGCCCCAGCTTGCGCTCGGCCAGCCGCTTGCGGACACTGGCTAGCTGGATGTCCACGATCTGGCTCAGTTCGGCGAGCGTCAGTTGGTTGAAGATCACCACCTCGTCGATCCGATTGAGGAACTCTGGGCGGAACTGGTCGCGTAGTGCCTCGGTGATCTCCTCGCGCATCTCCTCCACCTCCTGGCCGCCACTGATGTACTGGCTGCCAACGTTGGAGGTCATGATCACCACCGTGTTCTTGAAGTCTACCGTGCGCCCCTGCGAGTCGGTCAGTCGCCCGTCATCCAGTACTTGCAGCAGGATATTGAACACGTCTGGGTGCGCCTTCTCGATCTCGTCTAGCAGGAGGACGCTGTAGGGGCGACGGCGCACCGCCTCGGTCAACTGGCCGCCCTCCTCGTAGCCAACATAGCCGGGCGGCGCACCGGTCAGGCGCGACACCGCGAACTTCTCCATGTACTCGCTCATGTCGATCCGTACCATTGCGTTCTGGTCGTCGAACATGAACTCCGCAAGCGCGCGGGCTAGCTCTGTCTTACCTACCCCCGTTGGGCCGAGGAATAGGAAGCTACCCAGTGGGCGGTTAGGGTCTTGTAGGCCAGCACGAGCGCGGCGGATCGCGTTGGCGACCGCACTGATCGCCTCCTCCTGCCCGATCACCCGCAGGTGCAGTCGCTCCTCCATCCGCAGCAGCTTGGCGACCTCACCCTCCATCATGCGGCTGACTGGCACACCCGTCCACTTGGCGACGATCTCGCTTATGTCCTCCTCAGTCACTTCCTCCTTCAACAGGCGGTTGCCGCCGCCGCTCACGATGGCGGCCTCCGCCCCCTGCAACTGGCGGTTGAGATCGGGTAGCTGGCCGTATTGGATGCGAGCGGCCCGCTCAAGGTCGTAGGCGCGGGTGGCCTGCTCAAGCTCCAGGGTGGCTGCCTCAATCTGCTCCTTCAGTTCGCTAACCTTGCCCAGCCCCTCCTTCTCGCCTAGCCAGCGGGCGCGCAGTTCATTGGCCTGCTCCTTGAGGTTCGCCACCTCCTTCTCGATGCGTCCCAGCCGCTCCTGGCTGGCGGTGTCGCGCTCCTTCTTCAGAGCCTCGCGCTCAATCTCCAACTGGTTGATGCGGCGATCCAGTTCGTCAATCTCGGTCGGTTTGCTGTCAATTTCGATCCGCATCTTGCTGGCCGCCTCGTCGATCAGGTCTATCGCCTTGTCGGGTAGAAAGCGGTCAGTGATGTAGCGGCTGCTAAGCACGGCAGCCGCCACCAGTGCGGAGTCGGTGATCCGCACCCGATGATGCACCTCATAGCGTTCGCGCAGGCCGCGCAGGATGCTGATCGTGTCCTCTACCGTTGGCTCGTTGACCATCACGGGCTGGAAGCGGCGTTCCAGGGCAGCATCCTTCTCGATGTGCTTACGGTACTCGTCCAAGGTGGTCGCACCCACGGTGTGCAATTCTCCCCGCGCCAGCATCGGCTTGAGCATCTGGCTGGCATCCATCGCGCCCTCAGCAGCCCCTGCCCCAACGACGGTGTGTAGCTCGTCAATAAAGAGGATGATCTGCCCGGCGGAGTCGGCTACCTCTTTGAGGACAGCCTTCAGCCGCTCCTCAAACTCGCCACGATATTTCGCCCCCGCCACCAGTGCGCCGAGGTCTAGCGAAACCAGGCGGTGGCCCTTCAGCCCCTCTGGTACGTCGCCAGAGACGATGCGGCGGGCGAGACCCTCTACGATAGCCGTTTTGCCCACCCCAGGCTCACCGATCAGCACGGGATTGTTCTTGGTGCGGCGGCTGAGTACCTGGATCACCCGCCGAATCTCCTCGTCGCGGCCAATCACCGGGTCGAGCTTGCCAGCAGTGGCGCGGGCTGTCAGGTCTACGCCGTAGCGTTCGAGAGCCTGGTACTTGGCCTCCGGGTTCTGGTCGGTGATGCGCTGGCTGCCGCGGATCACCGGCAAGACCTGCGTCACCGTCTCGGCTGTCACCCCCAGCGAGCGCAGCACCTCTGCCGCTGGGCTAGCGTCGCGCCCGCTGGTTGGCTGCACTGCAATGCCTAGTAGCAGATGCTCCGTGCTGACGTACTCATCCTTGAGCTTGTCGGCTTCGCTCTGCGCTGCCGCCAGCACCTTGCTCAACTCTGGCGAGGCATACATCTGGCTACCACCGCCGTAAACCTTCGCCTGCCTGGTCAGCTCAGCGTTCAGCCTGCCGATCACTACGCCCGGCTCTAGGTTCAGCTTCGCCAAAATCTGGGGTACCAGACCGTCCTCCTGCTCGGTGAGCGCGAGCAGCAGGTGGTCGGGCGAAACCTGCGAGTGCTGGTTGCGCTGGGCGATCTCCTGGGCGGTTGAGATCGCAGCCTGCGCCTTCTCTGTATACTTGTTCATGTTGATGCTCATTACACAAACCTCCTGCACAACCTTTATCTGCCACAAGTATAGCACAGGTGGGGTTGGAGTGGGATAAGAGGCCAGTTAGAGCAGCGTTAGACTTGAGCCTTGCGCTATCAAGGTTGCTGCTCTGCCCGCTGTGTACATTCGCCCACAACCGCCCCAGCCGCGGGCTAGCAGCGTTCCGCCCCGCGCTTGTATAGGGGGGCTACGCCTACGCTGCCTTGCGCTGGGCGTGGTAGAGGGTGGCTGCCATCAGGTGTTTGCAGTAGCGGTTGCCCCGCTGGTGGTCGGGGCAGGTGCAGTTCTGGCGGTCGAGGTCTACGCAGTAGTGCTGCCTACCGGTCACCACATAGAGGCCCGGCTGTACCGTTGCTGTCACCTTGCCTGCGGCTACCAGGGCAGCCGCCCGCTCTGCCTTGACCCGCACCATATTATACCAATTGCGTTTAGTCAAGCCGTGTGGTAAAATGGAGCTACTAGGAGGTAGCTGGATGGCACGCGGCAAAGTGTTCAAGATGGATTGGCAGGACGATGCGGCCACGCTCAAACAGGCTTATCAGCAGGAGACCA
>JBBROH010000204.1:0-7059 GCA_038229595.1 Chloroflexia bacterium
GTGGGCACATGGTAAGCGGGCAGTGTGTGAACCAGCACGCAAGCTAACCCTAACCGAGTTGAAGGAGCGGGTACACGCCTACTACAAGTGTAAAGAACTAGCACTGCTGGATGCAAGCCCACCGGCTTGAGATTACACTAGGTCACGGTTCGCTATCTCCAGCCGCTGCGCCCCGCTGATCCTCTGGCGGATGATCGCGGGGTCGGTACCAGCCGCCACGACGAAGTCGTGTTCCAAGGCACCAGCCTCGGTACCATAGTAAGCCAAGTCAACACCAGGGTAGACGCTTCGATAGACGACTCGCTGGTAGTTGGCTACGTTGCTCACCCAGCGGCTCTCATCGCTGCCAAGCAGGTAGTTGGTCTTGCCTGGCAGTTCACCCACTGCCCCAAGTGTGGGCTGCTGGTTGCCACCAAGCAGCTCAAAGCGCAGGGTTGGCGCAGATGCGTTCTGACTGGCTCCCAGGCTGAACACCTGGCCCTGATCGGTCAGGTACATGGTATAGCCTGCCCCGTGTACGAGGTAGCGCACTGCTGGGTCGAACTGACCCTGGTTTGCTTCAAAGCGGACGGATGACTGCTTGAGCAGATCGGTGGCCTGTGCCGGATTGACCATCTTGAGCGGCTCCATTCCAGCTTGGCTCGTCGGTTCGCTGCTCTTCGGTGCAGCTACACTGCTGGCACTGCCCACTGTGCTTGCGCCGCTACTGATCACCAGCATGATAATGAGTAGCAGACCCACCAGCCGATGCTTGTTGTTTGACATTTCTTCTCCTCTTTCCAACGCATGGCAGTTGCCAACAGCGGCCACCATGCTACGATCCGCTCGCTGGTCGGTTACCAGCGACAGAGCCAATAGCGTTGCTGCTGACTATAGCTGGCTGTTGCGGCGTTTTGGTTCGCCCTACACCATTGCTCGTCACCAGCACAAAGCCTCATACTGGGTTGCGCTGCAAACGTTGGCAGCCTCCCCAATGATCAGCAAGTGGTCGCGGTGCCGGTCATCACCCGCTCATGGATGTTCTAAGGCGTGCCGCACCGCCAACCATGTGTATTGTAAGGTTGCGTCGGTCTAAAACGGTGGGCTTTGCTGGGGTCGAGCGGTGGGGTTTGATGGGGAGTTGTCGGCAAGCAGGTCAATAGCACCTATTAGTTAAGCAGTTGGCGGTTCGGTGCAAGGCTGACGAGTAGTGGTAGGCTGTGCTATAATGTCGGCAACCAGGCGGTACGGCTTGGGGATCTAAGGCAGTGCAGCTATGTACGACTTGAAGATCTTTCGTGAGCGGGTGCAAGAACTCTATCGCCGCACCAGCCCTTACGACAATCGGCGACCTAACCAGCATGACTTGGCCGATGCAGTTGGCCTCAACGTCACTGAACTCTCCAACCGGCTCAACGGCACGAAGGCTGCACGGCTAACCCCGCGTGACGTGCGTGCTATCGTGCGTACTTTGGCCGAGTGGGGCGCGATCCAGACCCAAGCCGAAGCTACCGAGTTGCTGAGCTTGGTTGACTGCCCAGCCTTCACTCAAGCCGAGTGGCAGGCTCCGCCTTTGGACGCGCTACTGCCAGCGGCAACGCTGACCTCACCGACCCCTCCTTCCCCAGCCCCCCCGACACACAACCTGCCTGTAGCCTTGACTAGCTTCGTCGGGCGTGAGCAGGAGCTTGCCACTGTGCTGAACCTCTTGCGCCACCACCGGCTGCTGACCATCTTTGGGGCGGGTGGCAGCGGCAAGACCAGGCTGGCCTTGGAGGCTGGCAGGCGGCTGTTGAAGGACTACCAAGCTGGGGTGTGGCTGGTCGAACTGGCAGTGATTAGCGACCCTGGTCTGGTAGTTCAGACGGTCATGACCACGCTTGGCGTGCGCGAGCAGCCGGGGCGCAATCTGAACCAAGTCTTGCGCGAGGCTTTGCAGCAGCGAGAGCTACTACTCATCCTCGATAACTGCGAACACTTGGTTGCGGCTTGTGCCGCACTGGCGCAGCAACTGCTCACCGCCTGCCCCCAGTTGCGGATGCTGGTGACCAGCCGGGAGGTACTGCATGTGCGCGGTGAGGTAAGCTGGCAGTTGCCGACCCTCTCCCTGCCGCACCCCGGTCAGCAGCTTGAGCATGAGCAATTGGTCAGGTACGAAGCCCTGCAACTCTTTGTCGAGCGGGCCAGCCTGCATCGGCCCGACTTTGCCCTGACTACTGCCAACGCCGAGGCTGTGCGTGATATCTGTATGCAACTCGACGGTCTGCCGTTGGCAATTGAACTGGCTGCGGCCCGCATACGGCTACTGTCGGCGGTTCAAATCAGCCAACGGCTGCATGACCGCCTGAGCTTGCTGACTACCAACGACCAGCAGGTGCTACCCCGCCAGCGCACCCTGCGTGATCTGCTCGATTGGAGCTACGATCTATTGACCAGTGCCGAGCAACAACTCTTTGCCGGGCTAGCCGTCTTCCACGGTGGCTTTACGCTCACTGCAGCGGAGGCGGTTTGTGTCAGTGGGCAGGTGGCAGTGGTGAAGGTAATGAACCCGCTGGCAGCACTGGTGGACAAGTCACTGGTCAGCCGCTCCGAGGATGCGGTCGATCCACGCTTCAGCCTCTTGGAGACGATCCGCGAGTATGCTCAGGCACGACTAGTGGGCGACGGCACCGCCGACCACTACCATGCCAGACACCTGAGCTACTACCATGCCGCAGCACAGCAGTGGAATCTCGCCCTGCGCGGGGCAGGCCAGGCCGCCGCGATCATGCAGTTGGAAGCCGAACACGACAATCTGCGGATAGCATTGGAATGGAGCCGATCCCAGCCCGATCATGCTGCGGTTGGGCTATCGCTGGCAACCGAGTTGACCCGCTTTTGGTCGCTACGCGGCTACCAGAGTGAGGGTCAACGCTGGCTGACTGAACTGTTGGCTGCCGTTGCCCACGCACCTGTGGAGTTGAAAGCCAGAGCGTTGTACATGATCGGCAACATGGCCCTTGTTAGCGATGACTACGCCATAGCCCGCCAAATGCTTGAACAAAGTCTCAGCCTCAGCCGCCAGTCGCTCGACTCGGAGCGTACTGCTGCTGCTCTCGATAGCTTGGCGCGGGTCGCGCTCTATCAGGATAGCTATGCTGAGGCCACCGGCTTGTTGACCGAGAGCCTTGAACTCAAACGCAGCTTGGGCAGTTTGCAAGGTGTTGCGTTGAGCCTAGCTAACCTGGGCCGCGTCCTTCGCTACCAGGGTCGATACGCACAGGCCCGCCAGTTGTTTGCCGAGTCGCTGAAGCTCAACGAAGAACTCGCCAACAATCTGGAAGCGGCAGTAGTTTGCTATGACCTGGGTGAACTGCACTTGGATGCAGGCGCGGCAGATAATGCCACTCCTTGGTTGAGCCGCAGCCTGGTTGTTGCTCGTCAGGTTGGCAGCCACCAGTTGGCAATGTGGGTCTTGTGCGCCCAAGCGCAAGTGGCTATGCGTAGCGGCGACTTGACCCAGGCAGCCATTCTACTTAGTGAAAGCCGTAGGTTGGCTGAGGAACTGGCTGGTCGTGCCTTGCTGATCGTAATTAACAGGATACAGGGCTGGTTGGCCTACCTGCGGGCTGACTACGCGCAGGCTCTTACACTAGCGCGACAAAGCCTGAGCCTAGCCTCGGAACTGGGCTACCGACGTGATGTGGTGCGGTCATTGGAGCAGGTCGCTACCATCCTGCTTGAGCAGGGGTAGGGGGAGGTGACAGCGCAGCTGCTGGCTGCGGCAACCGCCGTGCGTCAACAACTTGACGCACCGCTACCAACTGCCGACCGCTCTGCCTACGAGCAAAGCATGGTTACGCTGCGTAGCAGATTGAGTCTTGACCAGTTGACGATGAACTGGCAGCAAGGGGTTGTGCTGGAGCTTGCGGCGGTGGTTGCGCTAGCCTTGAGTACGTAAAGCTTAAACCAGGTGGCTCTTTCTGACTTTGAGCAAGACCCCATCAAACCCCATCATTTTGCCGGGGGCAGTATGCTAAAATACTGCTATCCAGTGGCTAAACCAAGCCGCTGGCCGCAACCAACAACTAACCCAGGAAAGTGAAAGGTACTTAGCTCATGGACAATGCAACTACCAACCAGCAGTTCAGTTCAAAGCTGAAGGCGGTTTTGGTCACAGCCCTGTTGCTACTCGGTCTACTTGGTAGCGTAACACATAACGAACAAGCCAGCAGCACCAGCAAGCCGCCACTTGTTGCTTGCTCTCCTTGTGGTCCCCCTCCCTTCCCGCCCCCGGCTGGCTTCGACGATTTTTTACACCTATCGTGATCAGCCTCATACCGCTCTAGGGTTCAGCTACATCACCTGCACCAGCCTTCTTCGCTGCTCACTTGTGGAGTAGATCACCAGCTTTTTTCAGCTAGTCCAAACGTTTGCTCTAGCGCAATCCAGCAAAACAGACAGCAGCGACATGATCTGCACCGCTGCTGTCCTTGTCTTGGCTGAGCCTGGGCTTCCTTAATTGCGCTCCATTGCTCGGCGCACCACCCGGCTCAGTTCGCCACGCCGGATGAAGTCGTTGGGCCGGAAGCAGAGGCCGCTCCCACTGCTACACGTCGCCGCGCCGAACGACCTCGACCCGAACGCGGGGGATGCGCGGGAACTGAGCGTTAGTTTGGGGGTAGTACGGGTGGTACACGAGTGATACGAGAGTGACGATATAAAGCTGATTTGGAGCATCAATCACTTGCACACAAGAGCATGATCTTAGCAAACGCAACGTAATGGAGGATAGAAGTTGCGGTACTATGGCTTGGGGGTGATTACAAGAGGAGGAACCTGTTCCTCAACCCAAAAGCCGTTGTTGTAGTGCAAGATCACATCTCCACCTACGGCCCAACCTTCAGTGTTCGATGTCATGAATACACTGGTTAGGTTTTTAGCTTTTGTATAGTCGTTACATTCGATAGCATCAGACTTAATTTTGTAAAGATGATTGTTACCGCGCAACCAACCTTCGGTTGATGATGTCATATTTATACTATTCCAGTTGAGATGCAATTTATTTTCGGTGCTAAGCCATTTGCCATCTTTGTACTCTATGATAACACCATTGTTACCGACCGCCCATCCCTTATTAGAGGAATCTATGTCTATACTTGTAAGTTCCTCCAATGTAGAACTATCTACTTCCGTCCATCTACCTTGGACATAATGGACGATAGTACCCTTAGCTCCAACTGCCCATCCTTCCCCAGTAGAAAGCATTGTTACATCTAGCAAATCTGCACTAACCGGACTGGCTACTTTAGACCACTGATTGTCCTTCCGCACAGCAATCATACCATCAGACCCTACCATCCACCAACCTGTGGCAGAGGTAAAAGATAGACTTCTAGGGTCTAGTTCGCTTGGAACATCCTCTTGTAGCCATCTACCTGCCTTGTAATGCAAGACGACACCTGAGCTTCCAACAGCGAAGGCTTCATCTTGGGAAGACATCTCAACATCACGCAGTTCATAGTTGCTTACTGCTTCTTGATACACAGACCAAGACGTTCCGTTACGGTAGAGAATGGTACCCTTCCATCCTACAGCCCAGCCTTTACCTGACTCAAGCACGCTGACACTGTTAAGACTGTAAACTGGCAATGGCTCTAGCCTTATACCATTATCACAACCTGTAGATATTACAGAGGCAATAAACATTGCACAAATAATTAGATAGATTTTGTGAATGCATGGTAGCTTTATTTTGATCTTCATCCTATGGTTGAAAGCTTTCATGGTTGACACTCCTCATGATATTGTTACCAGCCATGTGATGCGTGTTAAAGTGACATGATCTAGAAGGGCGTGGGTTCGCCCCTCCAGCATGACTCTCAAGAGACTCAAACCACCACATCAAGAGACTAGAAACCACTAGATGTAGGGGAGTCGTCCGGCCCGATGCTGCCTGCGCCGCCCACCGCCGAGGTCATCCCCGGTACGATGGTATCTGCACTCAAGAAGCGAGCCACTGTCGAGTCGTAGTAGCGGCTGCCGTTCGTGCCAGAGGTAGAGCGACTGCTCACCCTCGCGCCTGGCTAGCACCGCCAACCGCATGATCGCAGAGCGCAATGCTGATGGCTGCGATCATGGAGACCTGCTCAGTATGGTGCTTGCCAGCCGAGGCGAGTACCCAGCGTCGCACGCGATTGCCCACGCCAGCGCAAGCGGAGGTGCTAGCAAGCTGATCACGGACAAGTCAGGATTGTTCATGCTCCTATTCTACCATCTTCCAGCTTTTACGAAAAGGCCCTATGGGGTCGAACTTGGGTTGAGGAGCTGCGGAAGTTTGACGGGCAAGCCGTCCGCTGATATAATCATCTTTGCTGTGTGACTCTAACTACTCTGCTCATGAGGGCTGCCGACCCAACTATGCGGTTGGCAATGACCAGAAACATGATGTGCTAGCGTGTAGTAGCCAAAAGTAGAAGCGGGGTGGTAACCAGGTGAACCTCAAATTGTTTCAGGAGCGCATCCGCGCCCTCTACCGCACCGCCGACCCTTACGGCGAAGGGCGCAAAGCCAGCCAGAAGGATTTGGCTGAGGCTATCGGCCTCCACCCGGTTGAACTTAGTTACCGCCTCAACGCCGCACACGGCACCAAACTGACCGAGCGTGATGTCAAGGCGATCATCCGCACCCTGGCTGAGTGGGGGGCGTTGCAGGCCGAAGCCGAGGTCGAGGAGTTGCTGGCCCTGATGGATGTGCCGCCCTTCACCGCCGCCGAGTGGCAGGTGTCGCCCCTCAACCTGCTCACCCCCTCCCCCAACCGCCAAGCCGCCGCAGCCAGTCGCCAACCCCTGCGCGAACCGCCTCGTTACAACCTACCAACGCAGCTAACCAGCTTTATAGGTCGTGAACAAGAGCTTGCGCGGCTGACGACGCTACTCCGCAGCAGCCGCCTGCTGAGCATCGTCGGTACAGGTGGCACCGGCAAGACCAGGCTGGCGATCCAGGCTGCCGCTACCCTGCGCGATTACTACCCCGCAGGCGTATGCCTGGTCGAACTGGCCGCCACCCACGACCTCGCCCTGCTGCCTGGCGCGGTAGCAA
>JBBROH010000205.1:0-7052 GCA_038229595.1 Chloroflexia bacterium
AGTTTGCTGGCACGCTTGATACGTCTGCACTAGGTTGGAATCCATCTACATCCGAAACAAAAGAGTGTTTGCCATCCTCTGTTGCGAGTACCTCTCGCTCGACGTTAACAAGAACGCCCGGTCCCTTACCTGCTCTAAGCCGAAAGCCGTAAAGAACTCTGTAGCCATCAAGGCTTAGAACCACGCCGAGTGAGGCATCCGACGGTCTGCCATCAGGCTGGCGGCGACCAATGCTTGTCATTCCACCAGCCTCTTTAACAGCTACAGTCAGGCCTTCAGCTAGGGCGGAACGCACAAGCTCAAAAGCGTCTAGCAAGGTGGACTTACCCGACCCGTTATGGCCGATAATGAAGGTCATGCCGGGCGAAAGTACCAGCCGAGCGTTCTTGAAGGCACGGAAGTTCAGAAGGCGTAGCTCCTCCACCCGCACATCTTCAAATGTGTGTTGCTGATCCAATTCCAAGCTCCTGTTGCAGATGTCTCAGCCATTATACCACCCTCCGCAACCAGCCTCAGCCGCCCACCTGCGAGAACGCGCGCATCCCCGAACTTAGCTGGCCCACGCCCAGGTAGTGGCGTTCGGGCTTGACGGTGAGCGACTGCTTGAAGATGCTGCCCAGGTCTTCCAACGACGCACCGCTGCGGAGGGGAGTACGCAGGTCGATCTCGTTGTCGCCGAACAGACAGAGGCGCAAATGCCCCTGCGCGGTCAGGCGCACGCGGTTGCAGGTGTCGCAGTAGTTGTGGCTCATCGGGCTGATCACGCCAACCGTCCCCTTTGCCCCCGGCAGCTTATAGTAGCGGGCTGGGCCATTACCGCCTGGCCCAGCCACCGCCTCAAACTGGCCGAAGGCAAGCATCCGCTCAAGTATCTCGTCGGTGGAGACATAGGCGTTGATCGACATCTCCAGGTTCTCCTCAACTGGCATTACCTCGATGAAGCGGAGGTGTACCTCACGCTGGATCGTCAACTCGGCCAGTTGCAACATCTCGTCGTCGTTGAAGCCGCGCATAATCACGCAGTTCAGCTTGACCGGCTGCAAGCCGTACTCGATAGCCGCGTCGATCCCCTCAAGCACCCGCTGCATCTCGTCGCGTCGCGATATGCGGATGAACTTCTCTCGATCCAGGGTGTCCAGGCTGATGTTGACGCGGTTGAGGCCCGCCGCCTTTAGCTTCTCAATCTGATCGCCAAGCAGGATGCCGTTGGTGCTTAGTGATATGTCAGTGATACCTGGCACTGCCCGCAGGCGAGCGATCAGTTCGTCCACATGGGGGCGCACCAGCGGTTCACCGCCAGTAATGCGTACCTTTTGCAGGCCCCAGGGCGCGAAGGCGCGTACCAGCCGCTCGATCTCGTCGTAGGTGAGCAGGTCGCTGTTCTTGATCCAGGGTAGCCCTTCTTCTGGCATACAGTAGACGCAGCGCAGGTTGCACTTGTCGGTTAGCGAAACCCGCATATAGTTGATCGCCCGGCGGAACTGGTCGTAGCTGACCTGTTGGGCAAGGCTGACTACTTCGCCATCCTGCACCGCCCGCTTGACTGGCTTGAGCATGAGGCTAACTGGCTGGCTACTGCGCTGCTGTACATCCATCTATTTACCAGACTTTCTATACAAACTATGCAATTCTTCTATTATGAACCTTCTGTATTAAACAAGTCGCTGGCAGGCTGGCCGCGATGCTCCGCCTGCGCTCCCAGCCAATCGGCACCGTCGGTGTACTGCTCCTTCTTCCAAATTGGCACCCGCTCCTTCACCGCGTCAATCGCGTGGGCGCAGGCAGCAAAGGCTTCGCGGCGGTGCGGGCTGGCGACAGCAATAGCGACTGCTACCTCACCTATCGCCAGCCTGCCAACCCGATGCACGATAGCGATCTGGTGCAGACCAAAGCGGGTGAGGGTCTCCGCGCCAATGCGGGCCATCTCACGCTCGGCCATTTCAGCGTAGGCTTCGTACTCCAGGTGCGCCACGCCCTTGCCATCGTTGTGGTCGCGCACCACGCCCTCGAAGGTGACAAGTGCGCCGTCCGCATCGGTCCGCACCAGCGGCAGCAGGTCGGCGGCAGCGATGGGGGCTTCGGTTATCTTGACGTAGACCACGTACCCTCCAAGGGGCTTTGAGTTAGCCGCCGCTCACCGGGGGGATGAAAGCAAGTTCATCACCATCAAACAACTCCTCGGTCATGCTGGCGTAGCGGCTGTTGACGGCCACCATCTGGCTGCGTGTCGCTTGCGCCAGGCGGGGAGCGCGGACGACCAACTGCGCCCAGGCATCGGCGGCGGTGCTACCCGCTGGCAGGCTGATCTGCTCCTCGTCGCAGCCCAGGGCTTCGCGGTTGATCGCAAAGTGCAGCAGGCGCACGTTGACCAGCCCCGTGCTGTTCTCGATCTTCGTTGGCATAAATCACCTCATTCGTTAGCCATTGGTCGGCGGCCAGCCCTAACATCCCGCCGGAGACATCGAAGGACGCACCAGTGATGTAGCTGCTGCGGCTGCCCGCGAGAAAGACGATCAGGGCAGCGGCCTCCTCTGGCTTGCCCAGCCTGCCCAGCGGCACCTCAGCGGTCAGCCCCTCGGTAAACTGCTCGATAGTAATCTGCTTGCCAGAGCGCATCCAGGCTTTCTGCCAATGCTGCGCTTCCATAAAGCCTACGTTCACACTGTTGACAAGGATGTTATCGGCGGCGAATTGAAGGGCCAGGGTGCGGCTGAGGCCAATGCAGGCGGCCCGGATCGCGCTGCTGCTGGTAAACTCCGGCTGTGGGCGCAGGCCCAGCACCGAGTTGACGTTGATCACGCGGGCGGCCCGGCTACGGCGCAGGTGGGGGAGGGCAGCGCGGGTGCAGCGCACCATGCCGAGCAGCTTCACGTCGAAGTCGGCAGCCCAGCCCTCGTCGCTGAGGTTGGCGAAGGTGTCGGGGTTGGTGCGCCCGGCACAGTTGACCAGCACATCAATGCCGCCGAAGTCGCTTGCCACCTTGTTCATGAAGGCGATGACCTGAGCCTCGTCGGTGATGTCGGCCAGCGAAGCGAACAGCTTGCCACCGTTCTGCCCCACTTCCTGTGCCGTCTGGTCAAGATAGGCGGAGTCGCGAGAGAAGATAGCAACCTGTGCGCCCTCCCGCGCCAACTCGACCGCAATCGCTCGCGCCAGTTCTTTGCTGCCGCCCGCCACCACCACCACCTTACCGTTTAGTCCTAGCTCCATCCTCTATACCCTCCGATCCACATTCTTGGATGCACTGCATTGGCAACAATTATACCACACCCCTACCCGCCTTCTTTTTGGCGAGGGGCAGCGTAGGTTCCTTGTAGTAGCAGAAGGGTAATCTGTCGATCAACCAGTCGCTCAAGTCTCCACCCGCGTGAAGCAGAGTAGCAAGTTGCTGCCAGCCTGCACCTGGGTGAGGGCAAAGAGGCAGAGCAGGAAGCGACCACGACTGTGAGCCTGGGGGTCGAAGCTAGCGGGGGCGCAGGTCGCAGCCGTCGGCTTGAACGGGGTGAGCAGGGTCAGCAGGCGCGCCACCGCAGCATCACCTGCCCGGCTGTAGTCGCGGGCGAAAGAGGAATAAGGGAGGGGGCGCAGTTGGTAGCTAGCGGGCAGGTGTACGGCGGCGGCAGCAAGGGTCGCGGCGGCAGTCGGTATCACCAGCCCGCTGGAACTGTCCTCAGAGCCGAATGCGTCGGCAACTTGGGCCACTGTGCCGTAAACCTGCTGCAAGAAAGCGAATTGCTGCTCGGTCATCTTCCCTCCAAACTGGCTTGCAAAAGGTGAAACCACTGCGGCAAGGTGGCTGCCGACTCGCCAACTCCTCTGGCGCAAGGACGAAGCAGGCAGCCCACGAAAAGAGCCGATCCGGGTTCACCAGAGCGGCCCTCAGCCATTGAACCGAGCGAAGACAGCAGGCTAGATGCTATCGAGCTTGCGCTTTGCCTTGTCGCCCGCATCCTCAGTCGCGTTGCCAGCATCCTTGAGTGCATCGCCAGCGTTGTCAGCCGCGTGCTGTGCGGCATCGCCTGCTTGTTCGGCTGCATCGCCAGCCTTACCAGCCGCCCGCTTAGCCTTGCTGCTCGCGTCGTCCGCTGCACCCTGCACTACATCGCCAGCATCGTTAGCCGCACGCTTGGCCTTGCTGCTGGCATCGTCGGCTGCGCCCTGCACTGCATCGCCAGCATCGTTAGCCGCACGCTTGGCCTTGCTACCTGCATCGTCCGCTGCGCTCTGCACTGCATCCTTTGCGTCGTTGGCCTTATCACCGGCCCGATCCGTCAGGTCTTGCACTTTGTCCTTCGCGGTCTCAATTGCGCTACCAGCGGCTTCGCGCACGTTGCCTGCGCTCTCACCGATGGTCTCACCAGCACGCCCTGCTATGTCTTGCACGCGGTCAGCCGCGCCACCAGCTACCTCTTGCACGCGGTTGGCGGCATCGCCCGCCACGCTACCAACACGGGTCGCCACGTCGCCAGCGGTCGAGCCGACCTTATCGGCTACGTCGCCAGCAGTAGTCTTGATCCTGGTGCCAATGTCGCCCGCACCGTGGATCAGGTCGCGGCGGGTTTCCTCACCTCGTTGTGGGGCAAGCACCAGGGCGATACCCGCTCCAATCGCCGCCCCAATCGCGAGGCCGAGGATAAAGCTAGCGTCGTTGTCGTTCTCGTTTGCCATGTTACAGATACTCCTCTTGACTTGATTGCGTGGGCGGCTGGCCGTTTGCCAACCCGCCTATTTACCCTGGTTGTTGGTACTGGAAGGCTTCTGGCCGCGGCGGAACAAAGTCTGCACCATAGCGCGCACGCCTGCTGCTGCCCCTGCCACCTTGATGATCGGGGTAGCCACCCCTTCACTGACGAAGACTGCCGTCCCCTTGACCGTGCGGGCTGCGTCGGTTGCGTTCTCAATTAGCGGCACCACGTTGTCCTTCAACGTCAGGGCGATGAACAGGAGCGTAGCCAGCACGCCAATGCCAAGCAGAGTGCTGATGCAAGAGAAGGCAGCCAGGATGATCACCGAGAACTGCATCCACTCGGTCAAACCCCACTTGAAGATCAGCGTAACACCCGCAAAAATGGCGATGAGGACGACCAGAACTGCGATCCCGATCCCGATTGCTTTACCCATGTTGGTGGCTACTCCTTGAATGTTTATGTAGTAGCTCTGCCGCTCTAACAGCTACAAAGCCGGGCTATTGTATCACGCCAGCAACCGTCTGGCAAGCAGGAGGGCAACAAGTGCGCCCAGCAATCCCTGGATCAACTGCACCCCGCCGAGCGACACCCACTGCATCTGCAAGATGCTTGCCAACGCGGTAGCCAGATAGAAACCGAGGATGGCAGCCAGCAGGTAAAGCACAAGCTGGCCGTAGCCCCGCCCCACGAAGAAGTGAAAGAGGAGAGCGCAGACTGCCGGGGGGATCAGGTAGATCACTAGTGAGGGTTCTAGCTGCATCTTAGCGGATCGTACCGCCGCCGAGGACACGCGCGCCCGCATAGAAGACGACTGCCTGACCGCTGGTGATCGCCCGCTGTGGCACATCGAACTGCACGTGGGCCGTGTCGCCAGCCGCAGGGCTAATGGTGGCTGCAACTTCGGGGGCGCGATAGCGGATACGGACGCTAGCGCGGAAGGGGCCGCTAGGGGTGGCGGTGGTGGTGAAGCTAACTGCATCCGCGTCCAGGCTCTCCTGGTACAAAGCCTCCTCCGGGCCGACGGTCAGCGTGTTAGTCAGCGTGTCAATATCTACCACGAACAAGGCCGCCGCCCTACCGCTCAGGCCCAGGCCGCGCCGCTGGCCGACGGTGTAGTAGGGGAGGCCGCTGTGCTGGCCGAGCAGCGTGCCAGCGGTGTCGTAGATCGGGCCAGGCACGACAGCCGAGCGGTCACCATGCTTGTCGAGGAAGGCACGGTAGTTGCCGCTGGGGATGAAGCAGATGTCCATGCTCTCTGGCTTGTTGGCAGTCAGCAGGCCGTACTTTGCGGCCAACTCGCGCACCAGCGGCTTCGGGTAGTCGCCAATCGGCAGCATGGTCTGGCGCAAGGTCGGCTGGTCGAGCATATAGAGAGCGTAGGACTGATCCTTGTTCGGGTCGTTGGCCTTCAGCAACTCCGCCTCACCAGCAGCGTTGCGCGTCACGCGGGCGTAGTGGCCGGTAGCCAGATAGTCGCCACCAATAGCCATCGCCTTCCGCATTAGGAAGTTGAACTTCATATAGCGGTTGCAGGCCACGCAGGGGTTGGGCGTGCGCCCCACCGCGTACTCGGCGGCGAAATAGTCGATCACCGACTCCTGAAACTCCTTCTCAAAGTTCAGCACGTAGAACGGCACATCGAGGCGGGCGCAGACGGCACGAGCATCGTTGGCTGCGTCAATCGAGCAGCACTGCTTGTTCAGCATCCCGATCCCACCCGCACTGAGGTTCAGCCCTGCACTGTCGTCGTCATAGCTAGAGAGGCGCATATGCACGCCCACCACATCGTAGCCCTGCTCCTTGAGCAAAGCCACTGCCAGGCTGCTATCCACCCCGCCGCTCATCGCCACTACTACCGTCTCTGCCACGGCTCTCACCCCCATCTGCTAAAACCACAAACACCGCATAGACAAGTTAATATACCAAATTGTGGGGGGTAGTTGCCAATTTGTGTTCAGTTGACGCGCAGTGCTAGCGGCGGTGGCTGTATGCCCAGCGGTTGCCGAGGCAAAATCGGGTGGGGAGCGGCCCACTCACCCGCCCGAAAGGAGGAGGCAAAGATCAGCATTGCGGCGGATGTGGCAGGGGCGCGGATGGCATAACATTTGCAGGGTTACACCTAGAAACTGTCACCTGATCCGCTGTGTCTGGCAAAGAAGTTGAGGTGTTGTGAAGATGGCTACTCCCGTGATCCTGACCACTGAGCAGCAGCCTGTGCTGTCTCGCACGCTTGCGGCTGCGCCCTCCGCCTCGCAAAAGCAGCCCCGCCTGCTGCTGACCGCCAGCATCGCCCTGGGTGGCTTGTTCACCCTCTGCGGCACTGCATTCACCGCCCTCTCTGCACTCGCTGCCTACCGCCTCACC
>JBBROH010000206.1:0-6976 GCA_038229595.1 Chloroflexia bacterium
TAGATCACCTGCGGAGCCGTGGGGTCAACCGCGAGGCGAGCGGCAGCCGCTGGCAGGTTGCTCGGCAGTGGCTGCCAGCTTCCCCCACCGTCGGTCGAGCGGTAGAGGCCGCCGAGGGTGCAGGCTGCATAGAGGGTGGCCGCCGCCGTCGGGTGCTGGGTGAGGCTGGTGAGAGCGCAGGCTACGTCGTCGCTGCGCTGCCAGCTCTCCCCGCTATCGTCGCTGAGATAGAGGCCAACGCTGGTGGCGGCCAACAACTTACCGCCATTGCTGATCGCCAGGTCACGCACCTCACCATGCAGACCAGCCGCCGCAGCCTGCCAGCTAGCCCCTGCGTTGGTCGAGCGGTAGACGAAGCCAGCGCGGGCGGCAAAGAGGTAGGGCTGAGCGTTGCCCGTGCTGTTGCGGCTGATGCCATAGGCAAGGTGGCTGGCGGCAGCGGCGTTGAGGTTGACCAGGCTGAGGCGATCTTCGGCCAGGCTGAACAGACCCGCGTCGCCCGCCAGCAGGTAGCTGCCGCTGGTGCTGCCAGGGTCGGGGGTTAGCAGGTGGTAGCTACCTGCTGGCACAGCGGCCAACACCTGCCAGGTTGCGCCGTCGTCGCTGCTCACCTGCAAGCTACCGCCCGCCTCGGCGTAGATGCGGAGGCTGGTGTTGGGGTCGCGCAGGCCGACGAAGGTGCAGCGCACATCCTTGATCAGCGTGTGCCAGGTCGCCCCCTCATCGCTGGAACGATAGAGGCCGCGACTGCTGGCGGCATAGAGGCTCCTGCCCTGGATCATCGCGTTGATCGTACCCCCTGGAGCAGTCAGTGGTTGCCAGTCGGTGCCGTCAATGCTGCCGCGCCAGAGGGCGGAGCCGACGGCGACGTAAACGGCCCTGCTGCCCTCGTCCAACAGAGCGGCGGCTATCTGCTTACCCACCAGGCTGTTCTGCCACTCCCCACCGCTCTGCTGTACATAAACGCCGCTATCCGTAGCTGCCATCAGGGTGGGGCGTTGGGCGCGGATGCTCAGGCCCAGCCAGATCGCTCGCCCACGCAGTACTAGCGTGTGCTGCCAGTGCGCTCCCCCATCCATCGTCGAGTACACGCCTCCATCCGCCGCCGCATAGAGCGTCCTACCCGCCGCATAGTAGGCTAGTGCGTAGACGCTAATGCCAGTCAATCCCGCCGCCTGCCAGGGGCCACTGCCATCGGTTTTGTACATACCAGCGGCGGTAGCTGCGTAGGTGGCACCATTGCTGAGGGCGTAGACTGTGGGCGGCAAGCCACCAATCGCCTGCGCCGCCTGCGCCTGCGCCGCCTGCGCCTGCACCGTCGCGCTCGGCAGCGACCACAAGCCCGCCAGCAAGCCAGCCACCAGCAACAGCCCGATCATCAGTTGGCAAGGCGACCCAGTGCGCCTACCTCTTTGTTCAACCACTGGTCACCTCGTTCTAGTTGATCGTAGACTACTCAACCCTCGTTCAACAGCTTGTCGAAGGAGTAGGCGGGTATCTGGTAGTAGCCCTGCCGCAGGTAGAAGTCAATCGCTCGCGTGTTGTGGCTCATAGCGATGAAGTTGAGGGCGCGGTAGTCGCGCTCCTTCGCGAAGCCTTCGATGAAGGTGAGGAACTGGCCGCCTAGCCCCTGACTGCGCCGCTCTGCCGCCACATAGAACTCGTCGAGCAGCAGCAGCAGGCCGCCATACTCGTTGCTCCAGAAGGGAAAGAGCAGGGCGTAGGCGGCAACCGCACCCACTTCGTCCACCGCCACCAGGCAGTAGCCGCGCTGTTCGCCGAGGCTGAGGTGGGCAAAGGTGCGCGCGATCTTCGCGTCATCCAGGCTGCGGATGCCGTCGCCCTCATCGTAGAGACCGTGCATCAGGAGGCAGATCGCCGCTTCCTCGCCCGCAGCGTAGGGGCGGAAGGTGTAACTGTTGGTCACTAGCTGCCTCCAAATTGGGGTCAACCGTTTGCACCAGCCGACTGAGCAGGTACTTGCCGCGCTTGTTGGTCGGCACTGCTTGCTTGGCGACCGGGTAATGCAGGATGTCGCTAGCCGCCGCCGCGTAGATCGGCCAGAGGGTGGGCGAGTCGTTGATCGTGGCTACGTCAGCCCACGGGCAGATGATAAAACCCATCGTTGGGCCACCGTTGATTGGGGCAAGTGCCATATTGACCAACTCTGCTCGGTTGACCAGCAAGCAAGCCCGGCCCCCATGCCATGCGCCGATGCAAGCCAGCCACACGTTGCCAATCGTGATGTTGATGCTGTCGCCTTGCACGCCGAAGTAGGTGCGCTCAAAAGTATGCTCTGGCAACCACTCTGCCGCAAGCTGGAAGAAGCGCACAAGCTCGTGGGCAAGCCTCTGATCCTCGCGGATGCGCTTGTGCCAACCCAAGATCGGCTCGGCCCACGCGCCGTAGGGTAGGATGCTGCGGTAGGAGACGGTTGGTTGCTCATTCATCAGCGTTCTCCTCATTAAACTGCGCCAGGACGTAATCAGGTTCAAGGTTCACTTGCTGCTTGCTTCGCACACGCATCATCGGGATCAGTGCTTCACGATCCCGCACGTACTTGATGATGCTGCAACATGTGGAAGATCGTTGCACCGTCGAAGGTTGCCACCGATCACCCCGCTGGCACTCAACCCAGCGGCCATAGCTCCTGCCCCTGCACCCCCGCCAGCAACTCAGCAATGCTGCGCCCGTCGGGTAGCTGCCAGGTGGGGGCTAGCTCGGCTAGTGGCTCTAGCACAAAGCGGCGTTCGTGCATACTGGGGTGCGGGATGATCGGGCGGTCGTGGCGGACGATGCGCTGACCCGCCGCGTCGCTGTAGTCGAGGATGTCTAGGTCGATCAGGCGCGGCCCCCAGCGGAAGCTCGGCGTGCGGCCCAGCCCCGCTTCGATGCCCTTGACCGCAGCCAGCAACTCGCTGGGCGTAAAGTCGGTAGCGATCTCTACCACGCCGTTGACGAAATCGGGCTGCTCGGTGTAGCCAACCGCCTTGCTGCCATACCAGCGCGAGCGGCGCAGCACTGTGATGCCCACCATCACGTCCAGGGCAGCGACGGCGGCCTCCAGGTTGGCGGCTGGCTCACCGATGTTTGACCCCAGGCCAAGATAGGCCACGCTCATGCTGCCACCCTCCCGCGTCGGATCGCGTCGGCCACCCGCACCACCTGCACCATCTCGGCAATATCATGCACGCGCACGATGTGCGCCCCCCCTGCGACGCTGGCCGCCACCGTTGCTGCCGTCCCCCAGGCGCGCTGCTCTGGCGGCAGGTCGCCCAGCAGGTGGCCGATGAACCGCTTGCGGCTGGTGCCGACCAGCAGCGGTTGGCCGAGGCTGTGCAACTCTGGCAGGCGGCGCAGCAACTCCAGGTTGTGGTCGAAGTTCTTGCCGAAGCCAATGCCAGGGTCAACGATCACCAACTCCCGCGCCAGCCCTGCCGCCACCGCCAACTCCACGCTCGCGCGCAGGTAAGCGATCACCTCGCCCAGCAGGTCGTCGTAGGTCGGTTGCACCTGCATGGTGCGCGGCACCCCCTTGATGTGCATTACGCAGGTGGGCCGCTGCCACTTGGCCGCCACCGCCGCCATTGCCGGGTCGCCACGCAGCCCGCTGATGTCGTTGATCATCTGTGCGCCGTGGGCCATACACTGGTCAGCGACCACCGCCTTGCTGCTGTCAATCGAAAGGGGCAGTGGCACCCCCCGCTCTGGGTCGCGCAGGGCAGTGACCACCGGGAGCAGGAGGGCTAGCTCCTCCTCCGCCGTGACCCCCTCGCTGCCAGGGCGGGTACTCTCTGCGCCGAGGTCGAGGATGTCGCAGCCCGCCGCCGCAAAGCCGCGCGCCTGCTGCAAGGTCGCCTCCACGTCTGCTCCCAGGCCGTCGCCGCTGAAGCTGTCGGCGGTGAGGTTGAGGATGCCCATCACGAGCGTGCGTTCGCCCAGCGGTAGGCTGTACTCGCCGAGCGACAGGGGCGCGAAGGAGCGGTGCAGACCATCTAGCAGCGACTTGATTTGTTCGCCAAGCTCTGGTAGGCCGAACGGCTGGCCCTTCAGCCCGTTTGCCAGGGCGCGCAATTGGCGGGCGTTGGCGAAGATCAGCACGTCGCTGCGCTCCACCGCACAGGTCAGCACCCCCTTGTTGGTCGCTGCGTCAGCACCCCGCGCCAGCAACTCTTGCTTGAGAATGGCGACGGCAGGCGACTTGAGGCCGCTGGCTCGCAATACATACTGCTCCCCCTTTGGGGTCAGCACGTCGTAGCCAGCGGGGTCAACCCCGACCGCTCCGATCTCGGCCCGCACCAGATCGGGGCGAGCAGTGATTGTTCGCAGGTTGTAGTTCATAGTTGCCGCCAAATAGCTAGAATATATCGCCGCGCGTCATCACCAGGCTAAGAAACTCGTTGCGGGTAATCGCGTTCTGCTCGAACACGCCGCGCATCGCCGAAGTGATCATCTTGCTACCCGGCTTCTTGATCCCACGCATGGTCATGCAGAGGTGTTCGGCCTCGACCACCACGCCTGCGCCCATCGGACTCAGCCCCTTCATCAGCGACTCGGCAACCATGTAGGTGATGCGCTCCTGCAACTGCGGGCGGCGGGCGACCGCCTCGACGCAGCGGGCCAGCTTGCTCACGCCTACTACCTTGCCGTTTGGGATGTAGCCGACGTGGACGCGACCATGGAAGGGGGCGAAGTGGTGTTCACAGGTGCTATAGAAGGGGATGTCCTTCAGCACTACCATCTCGTGGTGATCCTCGCTGAAGCTGGTGTTGAGGACGCTGATCGGGTCGATGTGCAGCCCGCTGAAGATTTCGGCGTACATCTCGGCGATGCGCCGGGGGGTGTCAGCCAGCCCCTCGCGGTTCGGGTCATCGCCAATGGCCTCAAGTATTTCCAACACCGCCGCTTTGATGCGCGGGATATCGATCATTCCCTCGGCCCGCTTGTCGTCCTTCAACTGCTCGTCAGCGGTGAAATCGTGGTCGTAGTTGCGGATCGTAGCCATTGTCTGCTTCCTTCCCCAGTGTGGATCGCCCGGTTCGCCAGATTGGTTGCACTGCCCACGCCAGGCGGTGGCAGGCAAGGTGGATTATAGCACAGAACGAGGGTAGTGGCTAGCCTTGCTGCCGTAGCTGCGTGGCTTTTGCTGTGGCTGACTGGCTAGCCACCTGCTTGCACTTGCCCCCAACGCGGCTGCCCCCGGCTTGACATTGCTGCCGCCAGATCGTATAATGGCGATGCGTAAACAAGTTTGAACCTGTTTACTGAAGAAGGGGTTATCATGCTCGATAAAGAGCTAGTCGGCAGACTGCTGACCACCCTCGGCGAGCGGGCGCGGCTCGACATCATCTTTCTGCTGGGCGAGGAGGGGCGGATGAACGTGGGCGAGATCGCCAGCCACTTCAGCCTCACCCGCCCGGCGATCTCTTACCACCTCAAGCTGCTCAAGGACGCACACGTGTTGCAGAGCGAGCGGGCGGGGCAGGAGATTTACTATCGGCTGGATTGGCAATACGTGGTTGACAAACTGCTGAGCATCGTTACTGAATTGCGCGAGTGTGCGGCTGAAGCAGCAGCAGAGGCGGAGTTAGCCCTCCTCTGCTGCCGCTGCCGCGCAGACCTGGACTGCACGAGAGGAGCAATATAATTGACAGAAGATGACAAGCCCCAGGGCGTGGTGTTGATCACGGGGGCAAGCAGCGGCATCGGCAAGGAGTTCGCCCGCCTCTATGCGAAGCGTGGCTTCGACCTGCTGCTGGTCGCCCGCCGCAGCGAGCGGCTACAAGCGATCTGCCAGCGGTTGCAAGAATACTATGGCATCAAGGCTGACTACATCGCCAGCGACCTGAGCGACCCAGCCAGCCCGCAGCAACTCTACGACGAGATTCAGCGGCGCGGCTACACCGTCGGCACGCTGATCAACAACGCGGGCTTCGGCCTGGCCGGGGGTTTCGCTAGCAGCGAACTGGCGCGGACGATGCAGATGGTGCAGGTCAACGTGGACACGGTGATCGAGCTAACCGCGCTCTACCTGCCGGGGATGGTGCAGCGTGGGTCTGGCGACATCATCAACGTTGCCAGCACTGCCGCCTTCCAACCGCTAGCCAACCTTGCTCTTTACGCTGGCACGAAGGCTTTGGTGCTGAACTTCAGTATGGCACTCTGGGCAGAAGTGAAGGAGAGTGGCGTGCGCGTGCTTGCCCTCTGCCCCGGTGCCACGGCAACCGAGTGGGCAGACCGGGCGGGGATGCCCACCCAGGCCGCCAATCGGGCGGTCAGTGCGAAGCAGGTGGTGCGCGGCGCACTCAAGGCTCTGGCGCGCAACAAGGGCTACGTGGTGGTTGCCAGCCCAGAGCAACGGCTGCTCAAGTGGGTTGCCACCATCACCCCCCGCCGCCTTACTGCCCAGTTGAGCAAGCGAGTGCTGCCCATCCAGGAAGCCTAAGCGCAACCCCACTTTTGCCCCAGTTGGGAGCAGGAAAAGAGAGTAGATGATGAGCGAAAAGAAGCTGACGACGGTGGCTCTGGTGACGGGGGCGAGTAGCGGCATCGGCGAGCAGTTTGCCCGCCAGCTTGCCGCGCAGGGTAACAACCTGTTTCTCGTGGCCCGCCGCGCAGAGCGGTTGCAGGAACTGGCCGCCGAGTTGAGCAGCAAGCACAACATCCAGGCTGACTACCTGGCCCTCGACCTGGCCGAGGCTGGTAGCCGCCAGCGATTGCATGACGAAGTGGCAGGGCGCGGCTACCAGGTCGCTCTGCTGGTCAACAGCGCAGGCTTCGGCACGACGGGCCGCTTCAGCCAGACTGCGGTCGCCCGCTCGATGCAGATGCTGCGCCTCAATGTAGATGCGCTGGTTGAACTAACAGGCCTCTACGTGGCCGAGATGGTGGCGCGCGGTGCTGGTGGGATCATCAACATCGCCAGCACCGGCGCGTTCCAGCCTATCGCGCAGATGGCCGTTTATGGGGCGAGCAA
>JBBROH010000207.1:0-6950 GCA_038229595.1 Chloroflexia bacterium
CTGTAGGCTTCGATCACGCCATGTGGGGTGCCGAGGTCGGCATTGATGGGCAGGGGGATGACCGTCGCTTCGACTGGTATTGCCCCACCCTCAAATCCACCGCTGGTGTTATCGTAGCCCACGATCTGCCAGCCTTCGGTGAAGCTGGTGTTGTACAGCCGGAAGCTGACTTGGCTGCTGCGCTCACCACGCTGCCATGTGTTACTGCACTCCGCTCTACACCCGCAGACCAGCAGCGCGCTTGGGCCAATGCTCGACTACCAACCAGCCCAGCCAGAGTGCAAGCGGGAGCGGGTAGATCAGCGCAATCGTCAGCCATTGCGCCTCAACGTAGTTGTAGCGATTGGGCTGGGCCGCGAAAAGCTGCATCCACCAGACCGCGTAGGTGCTGACCGCTGTAAAGCAAAAGACGAGTGTGCGGGCGACCACCCACCATGAGCCGGTTAGTGGTGCGAGGGTGATGACCCAGATCAGGTACCAGGGCTGAAACCAGAGGCAGCAGAACAGCAGGTAGAAGAAAAACACCTCGAAGCAGGCACACGCCAGCGTCGTCTGTCCGCGCCACAGCTGCCACATCTGAAAGCCGAGATAGATTGCCAGCAACATGAGGGTAGCATAGCTGACGTGCTGATAGCTACGCTGCCAGTTCGCGCCATATGCCGGTTCGAGCAGCAAGCGCAGGCCGGTAGGTAGCGAGGTTGTGTAGTTGAGTGACCGCTTATCCAGTGCAAGGGTGCTGAGACCGTTCCAGTTCCAGATTGGCAGGTAGCAAAGTACGATGGCCGCGCCGAACGTCACCACGCTGAGATAGAGCGTCTGCCCGCGCCGCAACCTGCTTTGCTGCTCGCGCAAGCCGTCCAGCCAGAACAGCGGCAGCAGCAGCAGCGGCAGGAACTTGAGTAGCACACCAATTGCCAGTGCAAAGCTGGCAACCGGCCTGCGCCAACGTTCTCGCCCATAACTGAGCGCAACGAACGCTAGCAACACGCCGGTCATCATCAAAGGGTCATTGTGTCCGTTGCCTGCGACTTCGATCACCGCCAGCGGATTCCAGAGGTAGAGGGTCAGCCCCGGCCAGATAAAGGCTGGTCGCTCGCGCCGAAGCCACAGATAGATCAGGCCACCGTTGCCGAGGTAGCTGGCAACGACCAACCCCTTGAAGGCCAACACCGTTGCCAGCACGTTGTTGCCAGCCAGCCCCGTCAGCAGCCGTGCGGTTAGTTCCCACAGCGGCCCGTACTGGCTGGTAGTATTGGCGTACTGCCGGGGTTCAAGTGTGTAAAAAGGGTCACTGACAAACTTGCTGGCTACCTCAACGAAGGGGTTGCCCCCGTAAACACTGCTGATGCGGCCCTGCATGGCGTAGATGTATACGTCACCGGCGAATATCATGTAGCAGCCCAGCTGAACCGCAAAGAAAAGGAGCGGCCACCCCACGACTATCCAGCACACTGTGCGACTTACCGCTGTTTTTGCTACCAGCAGCACAGCAGCAACATAACAGCCGAACAGCAGCAACCAGCCCGCAACCAGCAGCAGATTCTCGCCCCGGTCATAGCCGTTGAGCTTGCCAACATCCAGCAGTGGAGTATTGTAATTCAGCCAGAGGGGATAGCGCAGGGTAATCGCCAGATAGATCGCCAGCGAAACCCCACCCAAGAACCACAGGCCAGGCATCGCCAGTGTATGTGACGCATGGTTACTGCTCTGCATCCACAAGCCTCGTTAGACTGTCAATCGTCGTTTGCATCTGGCTGATACGCTGTGGCAGTTCCAGAACCTCAAACAGGGCAAGAGCTTGCTCTGCCAGGTCAAGGCCCTGCTGGGCAAGGGTGGGGTTGGCGGTGGCTTCGGCCCACCGCCACAGCATCAATGCGTACTCCTCTTTGACCTCAGCCAGGTTGTAGTTATCTATAACCCCCTGCAATTGGTCAATTGATGACCGATAGTGGCGGTCAGACAAGTCCCAGCTACCTTCGGCGGCGTAGATGGCAGCATCCAGCCGATCTATGTCTTCAGCGTGCGGGGGGCGTTCATCCATGCCGTCACCTTTGAGGTGAGCGACGTAGAGCCGCGCTTGCTCGTACTGGCCGACACGGGTGTAATAACGTGCAAGCTGGTTGGCAGCTTCGGCGTTACGGTCGAGTGTCGCGGTCGACTGCCATGACATTAGTGCTAGATCACGCCAACCATCCAGGTCACCAGCCAGCTTGCAAGTGCCGGTTTTGAGGATCAACACTGCATCCCGACCCACCAGATCGGGATGGGCCAGGGTCAGCATCTCGACTTCATCAGATAGCTGGCTGGCTCGTAGGTGATCACCGTATTTGAAATAGATGGTCGCAGTGGTGATCAAAATCGTCACCCGCTCACTTACCTGCGGCAGTTGTGCCTGCAACTGCGATGCCGCTTCCGCCCAACGAATTGCCTGCGAAAAAGGACCCTGAACCGAGTACATCAACGCCAGCTGATTACAAACGACTGCCTGCGTATAGATGTCGCCACTTTGTTCAGCCAGCCTTTGGGCCTGCTCCATGTTCCTGAATGCTGCTGCTGATGCATCAAGGTTCATCTGGGTCATGGACAAATTGACCATGATAGCAACGGCAAGGTTGCTGTCATCGTTGGCTGTGGCAACCTCTACCGCGTGCTGATAGCTCAGGGTGGCTTGTATAACCTGTCCTGTTACCAAATAGATGTTACCCAGCAAGTTGATCGCTTTGGCTAGTGTACTCTCCTGCCCACTCAAATTAGTAAGCAGCAGGATGGCTTTGCGGACTTCGGCTCCCGCCTGTTCCAACCGACCGTAGCTGTACAGTAGTTTGGCCTGATACCAAGCTAGCAAAGCTGTGTGCATAGGTGCAAAGTCGGAAGCCGGATTGTCTTTAATGGCGTTGATTAGGGACTCAGCACCAGCCAGATTACCTTGCTCAATTTGCTTCTTTACTTCATCAAAGTAGTAGCTCATTCTGGTCATATGGCCCCTCAACTGACTGTTGACACAGGCTTCCAGACCGCTGTATCAATTGCATTTTACCAACTCCATTATAAAGTAGTTACGCTGATGTGTCAAATAACTTGAGCCCTTTTATCAGCACCGAGATCGCCTGTCGTTGCTCCTCGGTAAGCTGCGGCCAACGCTGGATGAGGTTGATCAACCGTTGATCCTGCTGATCAGTTCCACTCTGCTCTTCTTGCAGTTGTTGGATCAAGTCGGTGCTACCCTTGTGCTGTGCATCCTCGGCCAGCAGCCGCAGCAGCTTGTCCGCTGTTGCGACCCACTCTTTGCCACGAATGCCATAAGCATCATTGAGGAACGGTGCGAGGTCAACTGTGGGTGAAAGTTTGAAGACTTCCTCATAGCCGGGCATCAACTGGTCAAGTGGGATACCCAGGTGCTTCACCAGGTTAAACACAGTGTCAATCTGCGGAATACCAACTGCGCCTTTACGCAGCAAGGCAACGTAAGAGCCAGTGCGCCCAATGATGTCCGCAATTTGGTCATCGGTCATCTTCAGTTCTTCTTTGCGCTCAGTCAGCACCTGACCGATTGACTTGCCGATGGGTTGCGGTTTATCCAAGATTCTATCCTCATCTTTGTTCCATGCACATATGCAAGTTAGTGCGTGTGCATGTTGACAGATTGGTTGGATTATACCACAACCCAGCCCGCAGGCATACGGACTTGACAAAGACGAATTGGTTTGCTAAAATTAGCTTGCTAAAACAGGTTTTAACAAACTTATTCGAGGGAATAGTCATGGGTCAGCAAAAGGAAGCAGTAGGGCAGGAGCAGATGGTAGCTGTCCTGCGTCATCTAATGGCGCAGGAGCGTATGAAGCCAGAACAACTGGCTGACCAACTCCACATGACTAATCAGATGATCTACCGCTATCTGAGTGGCGGGCAGAAGATAGGCCACAAGGGCTTGGCGCGTCTGCTGACCTATGCGCCTCAATACTCCCTGGACGTGGTAAGCGCAATGGCAGGGTTGTCCCCTGCCGATGTGGTGCGCGCTCTCCTAAGCGGCCCACATCGGCAATTGATCATTGAAGCGGGAGATGGCAGCCCGGTTGGGGTTGGATGAATCTCTAATCTCCCGCTACGCCAGTGGCACCCAACCGGGTCGCCAGGCGATCACTGGTCTCTCCGCAGGCAGTCGCAGGTCGCTATTGACTGCGGCCTGCGGGCAGTTCAGCAGTTGGAGAACTAACTATGGCACATAACAACGAACATCCAGCAATGCAAGCAATGCAAGCGGAGATTGAGATCGACGCTGACGATCTTGCCCGCGTTCCATTCACCCAGATCGACAACAACTGGGCTTATTCGCTGCTTGAGCCAGACCAACGGGGGATGATCGTCACGCTGATCATTTACTCTTGGGGGGGTAAGCGTAAGCTGTTCCCTTCCTACGCTCTGCTCGGCAAAATGATCCGGCGCAGCGACTCCATTGCTAAACGGCTGGTCTGCCAGCTTGAGAAGCTTGGTGTGATCGAACGCATCCCCCAGTACATCACGACTGCCAAAGGCAAAAGGCGGCAAACGAGCAACCTGTTCCGCATTAAGTGTATCTGCCCGGAACGTCTTATCAACCACGAGTTGAAGCAACTGTTCAGTGAGATGAGCAGGGGCCATGCGGTGGCAGCAACGACCTCTACCAACCAGCTAGCCCCGGTTGAAACTACACCCCCATCTAAAATTGCACCCCCATCTAAAATTGCACCCCCGTCTAAAATTGCACCCCCGTCTAATTTTGACCCCCATGCAGAAATGACCGGGGATGGGGATCAAAATTACACGGGGATGGGGATCAAAATTAGACGGGGACGGGGATCAAAAATGACCGACAAGGAAATAATAGATAGAGGAAACAATGATCTAACAATAATTGATCTAGCAGCAGCAGCAGCTGCTGCCGCCTCAGTAGATGGTGGTCTTGTTTTGTCGAACCGACGGCAACGAACAGAAGCTGTCAGTGACATGGAAGTTGCCAGCAACGTAGAAGAACCACCTATCCACAGCATAGTAGACAATCAATCCGTCTCACTACAGACCTCCAAGCTACATAGAACAAACCAGTTGCCATCACCGCCTCTGCCATTCGAGTTGTGGGAACTTTACGCTGGCAAGGGTGGGCTGCTCCGCGACCCCACCCACGCGCAGGTTGAGGCGGTGCGGCAGCAGCTTGCCGCAGGCGTGCCGCTACCCTGTCTGGTGGCCGCCACAAGGACGGCCTGCCTGCGAGCCGGGCCAAACAGTACCAGCCCACACGGGCTGCTGATGACGATCCTGACCAGTGACCATACCAGCCGGGGATGCACCGGTACCCATGAGGAGCAAGGCAATGAGCAACCCCGAAGAAGCAGCCGACCAGCAACTGCCGCCGAGCGCAGCGAACAGATCGCCGAGCAGGCACGCAAGCGATACTCACACTTGGGCAGGCGTGGGTAGCTTGCTGCCCCCGTTGCCCCTACCAGCCGATAACCTGTTTGACTACCTCGCCACCCTGCCCAAGCAGGTGCGCGACCAGGCCGACCCCGTTTACCGTAGGTTGCTAACCGAGGGCCACCCCGCTAGTGGCTCTACCTACCGGCTGGCGGTAGCCAACGTGCAGCAGGCGGCAGCCCACCAAGCCCGCCGGTCCTTTGAGGGGGCGGGCGGGCAGTGCTGGAACTGCCGCGACGGAGAGAGGCTGACCAATCGCCAGCCATGCCAGTCATGCGGCAGGCAACGGATCACCCTGCAAGACGCGGTGGCTGGGGTTGCCGCCCGCCAGGAGGCGGGCAACCGCGCCGTAGCTGCCGCTCACGCCACCTTGCCGTGGAGCGAGTGGGGCGACTACACGCTGGCTAGCTGGGTCGCCGCTGGGGGCAACCGCCAAGGCGACCTGTACGGAGTAGTCAGTGACTTCGTGCAGCACTGGGAGCCGAAGGAGGGGACGGCCCTGCTGCTACTGGGGGAGCGCAGCACAGGCAAGACGGGCCTGGCGATTGCCGCAATGATGGAGTTGGCGGCCCGCTACGCCCTGCCGTGCGCCTTTATCCCAGCGGCGTCCTTGATCAGCGACTATCTACAAAACTGGCAGGAGGCCAAGCTGTATCAACGCTTCCAGCGGGCGCATATCGTGGTGCTGGATGACCTCGGTATGCAACGACGCTTCGGGACTTTCGACGTGGCCGGGTTCTTCAGCGAACTGCTGGCCCAGCCTGCGGTGGAGTTTAGGGGCCAGCAGGTACCGAAGTCGCTGATCGTCACCTCCAACCGGCTGATCAGCCCCGACGCTGACCAGCCCAGCCTGATGGAGCAGTTTGGCGACCTCGGCGACCGCATCGTGGAGAGGCTGATTGAGCGGTCAAAGTTGGGTCGCTACCTCGTTGAACTACCCGCGTCTACAGCCGAGGTCAACCTGCGCCTGAGAACACAGGGATGACGCAGGCCAGGAAGGTTAGCGTGATGCGCGAACGAAGCAAGAAGCAGCAGACGAATTACCATTGCCCCCACTGTAAGGCGGTAGCGGGCTACCAGTACCACGCCGGTGACGGTCCGGTGCGGGGCATCTTCCTGATCGTCAGGTTCGCCCCACCGCCTGTCACCGTCGCCGTCGCTGGCAACCTGGTCACAGTAACCCTACAAACGGTCGAGACCGAAAACCGCATTGAGGCAAGTCACGCCCACCTATCCTGTGCCAGTTGTGGGCGGATGTTCAACTGGTGGGCTAGCAACAGCAAGCAGAACGGAGGGTTGCATGGCTGACCTGCCTGCCCCCATGCGGGTACTCTCCCTCTTTGCTGGCGCAGCGGGCGGGGCTGACCAGACCATGATCCGTAGCTTCCAGTTCCATGACGACAACTTCGCCCCTCCGTCGGCCAGCATGAGCATAGCAAGCCGCTATGCGGTTGCTACGCACCAACTCAGCATCAGTAGCAATGGCATGGTACTGCTTGACC
>JBBROH010000208.1:0-6929 GCA_038229595.1 Chloroflexia bacterium
AAGCTGCGCTCCGCAAGGTGTACAGGGTACAATTTCTCATATTTTAATGTTCAGGTTGCAGGAGCGGTTAGCTGGTCGGTAGCAAGGACTGGTGGGCTATCTTAGCCATAGCACTAGGCGGCCCCTCTGTGCTGCCATTCTGCCAACCCTATTTTGCCGCCGCAACCCTGAATATCCACTTTTTGCTAGACTCTCGAAACAAACAAAGCCGCGTTTATGTTATAATGGGGCGGTACATAAACTGTGATTTGTGAAAGGGGGCGAAAGATGGTGACAGCAGAGTACAAACTGGTGAAGGCGCGCCACAATCGGCTAGCGGGGGCTGCCGTGCGGCGGCTGATCAGCAGATCGCTGGCGAGCAGCTTCAGCAGCGTACGGCTCAAGGTCGAGGTTGGCGAGGATGCACCCCACCCAGGCGGGCGGCTGGATCGCCCCGCGATCTTCTATCTCAACCACTCATCGTGGTGGGATGGCTACCTGGTCTACTTGCTCGGTCGTCAGCACTGGGGGCGGGTTGGCTACCTGATGATCGACGACAACCTGATCCGCAAGTATCCCTTCTTCACCTATGCGGGTGGCTTCGCGGTTGACCGCCACAACCCGCGCCACGCCCTGGCTAGCCTCAACTATGTCACCGCCGAGTTGCAGGCGCACCCAGAGCGTAGTCTCTGGCTCTTTCCGCAGGGGGAGACGCGGGCCAACACCCGTCGCCCGCTCAACTTCCGCAGCGGCATGGCGACGGTGGCGAAGCGGCTGGGCGATTGCTACCTCTACCCGGTCGGTATCCACCTGGACTTCTTCGAGCAGCAGCGGCCCGAAGCCCTGCTCACCGTTGGGCCGGGGCTGGCGGTGGATCGCGGCAATCCCCTGGATAGCCGCGCCCTGACCGCTGCCACTGAGCAGCGACTGACCGCCCTGCTGGACGCGCAGTTGGCGATGGTCAACGCGGCCTATTTCGACCCGCCCAGCGAGGAGCAGAACTTCCCCGGTTACGAGACGATCTTCGCAGGCAAGGGATCGATCAACGAGCGGGTGGAGCGCATCCTTCACCCGCTGCTGCCGAAAGATGATCGCCGTCGTCGTTGGCAGATACAGGGCTAGCAGATCGGTTATACTCGGCTATGCTCATCTACCAGCTTGTAATCACGGCGATTGTGGTCGTCATCTTCGGGGTGGCGGTGGTCAACCTGCTGACCCTGCGCCGCTTCCGCGACTTCCAGCCCCGCACGGGCGAGGCGCGCCCGCTCGTCTCCATCCTGGTACCAGCCCGCAACGAGGGGCGCAACATCGAACGCTGCGTGCGCTCACTGCTGGCCCAGGACTACCCAAACTTCGAGCTGATCGTGTTGGACGACCTGAGCGAGGATCAGACTGGGGCGATTGTAGCGCGGATCGCGGCGGAGACTCAGCCCCACCCTGGCTCGCCACAAGGGAGCGGGGGAACGGCGAAGCTGCGCTTGCTGCGGGGCGGGCCGTTGCTGGCGGGCTGGCTGGGCAAGAACAACGCCTGCCGCCAGTTGGCAGCGGCGGCGCGGGGGGAGTACCTCTTGTTCACCGATGCGGATACCTACCACACGCCCGGTTCGCTGACCAGCGCAATGGCAGCCGCAGTGCAGCAGCAGGCCGATTTGCTCAGTATCTTCCCGCGACAGGAGGTGGTCAGCTTTGGCGAACGGCTGGTGCTACCGCTGCTACACTTCACCGTGTTTGCCTTCCTGCCCATGCCAGCGGTCTACAGCCAGCGGTTGCGCTATGGGTCGCTGGGGGTAGGCAATGGGCAGTTCCTCCTCTTTCGCCGCCCGGCTTACGAGGCAATCGGCGGCCACGCAGCGGTGAAGGGGCGCATCCTGGAGGACGTACTGTTTGGGCGGCTGATCAAGAGCAAGGGCTATCGCCTGTTCATGCCCGACGGCACCGACGCGGTTAGCTGTCGGATGTATCGCTCGACGGCGGAGACGGTGCGTGGGCTGGGCAAGACGATGTACGCCTTCTTCAACTACTCGCTGCCCTTTGCCCTCTTTGTCCTCAATCTGCACTTCGACCTGTTCGTTGCGCCCTGGGGCTTCCTGGCCTGGGGTCTCCTGCACCCCACCTATGATGCGCTAGCCTGGATTGTGCTGCCCGCAGTGCAGATCGCCCTGATGTTGGCGGTGCGCTTCGCCTTCTCCCGCCGCTTCCGCTCGCCACTGCTCGACGCGCTACTGCTGCCCCTCTCCTTCCTCGGCTACATCGGCATCAGCCTCTACGCGGTCTGGCTGCGCTACGCAAAGGGGGGGGTTAGCTGGAAGGGGCGCAACTACACCAGGCCAGACTAGATTTCGCAGCGGCAGCGCGGGGAGGCTGCTGGCAGAGATCATGCTTGATCGCACTAGTTGCCAACAGCGGCCCAGCCCTGTATAATGGCGCGGCAACGATAAAGATGTACTATATAAGATGAGGGGGCAACAGATGCGCCTTGTAATCGTCGCTGGGGGGAAGGCTACGCGCCTGCGCCCGCACAGTTGGAGCAAGCCGAAGCCGTTGATCAGCGTGGCGGGCAAGCCAGTAATCAACCACATCATTGACGAGTTCGCTGGGCAGGAGCTTGAGGAGATCATCTTCATCACCGGGCCGATGGGCGACCTGGTTGAAGCGCATATACGCGAGGCCTACCCACAATACCGTAGCTACTTTATCGAACAGAGCGAGGCCCGTGGGCAGTCGCACGCGATTGGCCTGGCGGGCGACCACCTGAGCGGGCCGCTGGTCGTCATGTTCTCCGACACCCTATTCCAGGCCGACTTCAGCACACTTCAGGGTGAAGGCGATGGGGTGGTGATGGTCAAGGAGGTTCCTGACCCCTCCCGCTTTGGTATCGCTATCAAGGGGGCAGATGGCTATGTAACCAGGCTGCTAGAAAAGCCGCAGAACCCAGAGTCGAACCTGGCGATGATCGGGGTCTACTACTTCAAGGATGGCACATGGCTCAGGCGGGCGATCGAGCAGCAGATCGCGCAGAACATCCAGATCAAGGGTGAGTTCTACCTGGTAGATGCGGTCAACATAATGATCGCTGAAGGTGCGAAGATGCGAACGCAGGTGGTACCCGTCTGGGAAGACACCGGGACGATCCCCAGCCTCTTGCACAGCAACCGCTACCTGCTCCGCCGCTACTACGTGGCCCGCCAGCCCCAGCTTCGGGGCGACAGCGTGATCATCCCACCCAGCTATGTCGCCGCCGACGCGACGATCACTGGCTCGGTGATTGGCCCCTATGCTAGCATCGGGGCGGGGGCAACGGTGCAGAACGCAATCATCTACAACAGCATCGTCAACGCAGGGGCTAGCGTGCAGCGCGCCCTGCTCAGCGGCTCGATCATCGGCGAGAAGGCGACGGTGCGCGGCAACTATGCCGTCCTCAGCCTCGGCGACAACGCTGGCAGCGACGTGGAGAGCAGCGACGAGATCGACGAGACCTTTAAGTAAGCACCGCCTGCAACCCTGCGCTTGGAGCAAGAAGAACATAATCCAGGCAAAACCGCTCGTCGCTGGCAGAGCGTCGCGCAGCTTTTGCGGCTAGAAAGAGGAACGAAATGAGTGGTACAAGTGAAGAACAGGAGCGTAGACGGCGCAGTATGCCGCACTACCTGGCGACGACCGACCCCAGCGGACAGCCGAAAGAGCCACTTGGCGTGCTGCTGCTGCACGGCTTTACCAGCAGCCTGGATACGATCAGCCCGCTGGTGCCGATGCTGGAACGCCAGCAGCTACCCTACCGGATGCCAATCCTGCGCGGCCACAACAGCAGACCGGAGGATTTGGAGGGCGTGACCTGGCATGACTGGTACGCCGATGCCGACGCTGCCATGCGCGAGTTGCTGGCCGAGACAGAGCGGGTGGCAATCGTCGGCCTCAGCATGGGCGGCCTGATCGCCCTTGACCTGGCGATCAAGTACAGCGGGCGGCTGGCCGGGGTAGCAACCTTGGTGGTGGCCCTGCGCTTCAAGTCGCCGCTGACACCCATCGCTGGGTTGGTTAGCCGCTTCGTGCGCTACTTCCCCTCACCCAGCGGCTTCAGCGACCGTGAACTGGCGAAGCGCAGCACCAACTACAAGCGTTACCCGACCAAAGCGGCCCTATCGCTAATTGAGTACCAGAAGGTGATCGAGCAGAAGCTGGCCCAGGTGCGAGTGCCGCTGCTGGTGATTGGGGCGCGCCATGACAGCGTGGTGAAGCCCGACTCGTCGGCAGCAGTTTACGCGCAGGCCAGCACGCCAGCGGAGAAGAAGCAGCTAGTCTGGTTCGAGCGCAGCGACCACGAGGTGCTGATGGATGTGGAGGCCCAGGCAGTAGTTGGCACGGTGGAGAGTTGGCTGGGTGGGTTGTAAGCCGTGGGTAGCAAGGCTAACCGGCTGCAATAAGCCGCCAGAGCAGCAGCCTGCCCTCTATATTGGGTAGGGGGGTTGGCACCCGGTCGGGATAGGTGGGGCCGCCCACCCCGCCGAAGCCGGTGGCTGCCAGCGCATAGACGAACATCGCCACGCACAGCACTACGCCCAGCACCAGCAGCCACGCCGTGTAGTCGCGCCACTTGCGGCCCTCCTGGCGCACATCAGGGTTCTCTACGCTCATCAGTATCCTCCTCTTTGCCTGGCTGCACTATACCGCCACCGCCAGTGCTTGTCAAGCGCGGGCGGCTGACCTATAATGGGCGGGTGATTGTGGAACGAAGGTTTAGTTGCTTGCACTGCCGGTGATGGCTGGGTGAGGACTATGCAGCCAAGCCGCTGCAATAAAACGATGGCCCAAACCGCGATCAGCCGTAGCAGCCTGCGAGGGCTGACCAAACTATATGTTTCACTAGCCAACTCTGAACAGCCACCTGCTAGCTGCGTGAGCCGCGCCAAGCGGTTGGCAGCAGCACTCCTACCCTAGAAACAATCATGCAAACACAAGAGAAAACCCCCCTTTTCCTCCACTCTAGCGGCCCGCTACCAACCGGGATCAACCACCACTGGAAGCCGAAGATTGGCTTCCGCGACGGTCGCCGCTACATCAAGATCGACCTCAGCGAGGAGGGCGCGGCCTACCGTAGCCAGATGGAGGAGGCGATGCAAGCCTACCTGGCCGCCCATCGCCCAACCCAGGCGCGGCTCGACTATGCCTACTGCGCGGGCGAGGGGCTGGGTGTGCTTGCCGTCCTCTACTTTGCAGACAACCGCAGCGACCTTGATGGCCCGCTGAAGCTGGCGATTGACGCTTGCGTGGCTGGCCTCGACCTCGACGACGACCAGATCGGGCTGGTGGCCGCCTTCAAGCAGTTCGATGCCGCCGACCCGCGCATGGAGTTGTGGGTTGGCACGCTAGAGGATACCGCCCGCCTGACCTTGCGCTACCTGTTCGACGCGCACCCCGACTTGCTGGGGCGGGTGGCGGCAGACGACCGCGAACTATTGCGGCTAGCAGCGCAGACGGATGCCCCCACCCCCAGCCGCCCGCTCCAGGCGGAGCGGGTAGGGACGCTGGACGGCTACGCCCTGGAGATAGCGCAGCCGCCCAGCTTCAACAAGGCGTGGCGGTGGCGGATCAGCAAGGAGGAGGGCGGGCGGGCTAAGCCTGTTGCCTACCTCTCCAAAGCCTACGTTGCCTACAAAGCGCAGGCGGAGCAGCAGTTGGCAACGGCAGTCGGTGGTGAGGAGGGAGAGCGGATCGCTCGCTTGCTGGCGGCGACTTGCAACCCGCGCAAGGTGAAGCAGCAGCCGGGCCTCGGTCTCAGCCTGCGCCTGCGCCTACAAGATGGCGACACCGACAACTATATCAAGCCCACCCTGGACGCGCTGGTGGATGGCCTGGTGGCGCAGGCTGGCCCTCTCGCTGTGCTAAAGAAGCTGAACGACCGCTATGTTACGCTGCTGGTCGCCCTCAAGGAGCGCGCAACGCTGGGCGAGAGCCGGGCCAGCCTGTTCTTCGGCAGCGCAGCCGATGCCGCCCTGGTCGCAGCCCACGAGGTCTACACCCACCTGCTGGCCCAGTTGCCAACGACGGCGGGCGTGGAGTAGGACAGGCAGGAGGCCGCGCCGCTTGCCTGCGGGTGTATAATAGCAAGGTGAGCATCGACTTTCGGGGCGGGCGGGGAGGCAGCGATGAAGTGTGCGGCTTGCGGCGAGACGAACCGACGCGATGCGGCCTTCTGCCTGGGCTGCGGCGAACCGCTGGCCCTCGGTAACGCTGAGTGGGCTGGCCTGGACAGCTACCCTACGGCAGCGGCTCCAGCGGCGGCAACAGGGCGGGCGGCAGACTGGTGGTGGCTTGACCCCCGTCGGTGGGGTTGGGAGTTGCGCCTGAGCGTGCTGCTGCTGCTCGCTCTACTCGGCGGCGACCTCTACTGGCAGGGGCAGCAGCAGGACGAGAGTAGCTACAGCAAGGCGCAAAAGCTACTCGCGGGCAAGGATTGGCAGCGGGCGCAAGCGGCATTGCACCCACTGGCTGAGAAGAAGTACAAGGAAGCAGCTAGCCTCTACCTCTCGGCCACCAACACGATTGCTGCGGTCGCCAGCGACTACGACCAGGGTGAACGGCTGCTAGCGGCGGGGCAGTCGCCCTGGCTGGCCGCCTACTACTATCGGCGGGCAGTAGAGCAGTGGCCCGGCTACCAGGACACCGCCGCCAAGCTGGCCGCCCTGCGCCAGCAACTAACCCCCTTCGTCTACCGCATCGCCACTGGTGAGCAGGCGGGCCTCTACCTTGCCGAGGGCGACGGCGGCCTGATCGCCCGGCTACCGCAGAGCGACGCAGGCAGCCGCCTCTATGAGATCGCGGCGGGGCTGATCCTCTACGGCAATAGCGCGAATGGGGTGAACGATTTCTACCTCTACAACGTCGGCAGCGGCAAGGTGGGCCACTTCAGCGTAGGCAGCGACCAACAGGACAGTGTGGCGGTCGCCATCTTC
>JBBROH010000209.1:0-6907 GCA_038229595.1 Chloroflexia bacterium
GGCCTGCGTGTTCGTGCCTGGCTGCCGCCACCCCCTGCCCTGGATTGTAGTAAGCCAGTCCCTGTTGACACTCCCCCCCTCACGCGCTATACTGTTGCCAGTCTGAACACAACCACGCAAGGAGGATAGCCAACGATGGCTGACCAGCAGACAAAGGTAAGCAAAGAGATTTTCCGTAGCTATGACGTGCGCGGCACTATCGGTGACCAGTTGACCGACGAGGTGTTGGAGTTGATCGGCAAGGCTTATGGCACCCTGCTCTATCGCCTGGACGAGCGCAGCGGCGGTAGCGGCAACCCAAACAAGCAGGTGACGGTTGGCCGCGACGTGCGTACCACCTCGCTCAACTTCGCTGCCGCCCTGGTGCGCGGCATCGCCTCGACCGGCATTGACGTGACCGATGTAGGCATCGTTCCCACCCCCACCCTCTACTTCTCGGTCGGCTACTTCAAGATGGATGGCGGGGCGGTTGTTACTGCTAGCCACAACCCGCCGCAGTTCAACGGTCTCAAGATGCGGAAGATGATCCCCGGTGGCAAGGAGGGTGGCATGATCAACGCCCCGCTCTCGACCGAGGAGATTCAGGAACTCTATCAGATCATCGCCGAAGGCAACTTCAGGACAGGCGCGGGCAAGGTGGTAGAGCGCGACGTGCTGGAGGCTTACATTGACTACATTGTGGATACGGTTAAGGTCCACCGCCCGCTGCGGATCACGCTCGACACCGGCAATGGCGCAACTGGCCCCACTGCGGTCAAGCTGTACGAGAAGATGGGGGTGCAGGTGGACGGCCTGTTTATTGAACCGGATGGCCGCTTCCCCAACCACGTGCCGAACCCGATCAAGCCAGAGAACATGACTGCCCTCCAAGAGCGGGTGCGCGAAACCAGCAGCGATATGGGTATCGCCCTGGATGGTGACGGCGACCGCCTGGGCGTGGTAGACAACAAGGGCGAAATCCTTTGGGCCGACGAGTACCTGATCCTGCTGGCGCGCCAGGCTCTTGAGGAGCATCCCGGTGCGACGATCATCTACGATGTGAAGTGCGGCCTCGGCCTGATCGAGGACATTGCGAAGCATGGTGGCAAGGGCGTGATGTGGAAGACTGGTTACACCAACATCTTCGCCAAGCGCGCAGAGACCGGTGCGCCGCTCGCAGGCGAGTACAGCGGCCACATCTTCTTCAACGACCCACTGATCAGCTTCGACGACGGCCTCTACGGTGGGGCGCGGATGCTGAGCTTCATCAGTGCCAACGAACACGATGTGCGCGACCAACTGAGCGACGTACCAAAGTATTACAACACCATAGAGGGTCGCCTTGAGGTGGACGACAAGCGTAAGTTCCAGATCATCGCCGAACTGAGCGCGTACTTCAAGAGCAAGTATGAGGTGATCGACCTGGACGGCGTGCGGATCGTCTTCCCCGACGGCTGGGCCTTGATCCGAGCCAGCAACACCGAGCCGAGCCTGACTACCCGCTTTGAGGGCAAGACCGCCGCCAAGCTGGCCGAGTACCAGGCTATCGTCTTCGACAAGCTGAAGGAGTACCCTGAAGTCCGCGAAGAAGGTAGCAGCGGCCACAGCCACTAAGCTAGACCTTGCGCTTGCGCCAGCGGGGACACCATCTTGAGCGTCCCTGCTGGTGCATTGAACCATGTTTGACAACCAGGAGAGACAAATGCCTAAAGACGACAAGAAGAAGGACAAGAAGGGCAAGAAGGATAAAGCGACTGAGCAAACCGCCAGCGTTGCCCTGAGCGCACTGGCCGATAGTGCTGACCCAGCGGCTGTGGGCAGCACTGTTGCTGCCAGCAACGGTGCCAGCGACTACAGCGGTATTATGCAAGAGGCTCTGGCGATCAACGAGGAGCTAGTCAGCCTGCGCCGCTACTACCATATGCACCCAGAGCTATCTAGCCAGGAGTTCGCCACCGCCCGCAGCATCGCCGACTACCTGCGCGGCCTCGGCAACATTGAGGTACACGAACTGGTCAACGGCACCGCTGTGCTTGGTTTGTTGCGTGGTGGCGCGGGTGATGGGCCGACGATCATGGTGCGGGCCGACATTGACGCGCTGCCGATTATCGAGGCCAATAGTGTTGAGTACAAATCGCAAAATGTGGGCGTGATGCACGCCTGCGGCCATGACACCCATATCACTGGCGTGCTGGCGACGGCCAGGCTACTCAGCCAGCGGGCCGCCACCCTGAAGGGCAACGTCAAGTTCGCCTTCCAGCCCGCCGAGGAGCGCAGTGGGGGAGCGCAGCCGATGATCGACGAGGGGGTAATGAAAAACCCCAGCGTAGATCGAGTGATCGGCTACCATGTCTGGGGCGATATGGAGGTTGGCAAGGTCGGCATCAGTGCTGGCCCGGTGATGGCTGGGGTTGAGGAGTTCGTGATCACGATCAAGGGTAAAGGCGGCCACGGCGCACACCCTGACCAGACGGTTGACCCCATCGTGGTTGCCGCCCACCTGATTACCGCCTTGCAGACCATCGTCAGCCGTAATGTAGACCCGTTGGACACGGCGATCTGCACGGTTGGTAAGGTGGAGGCTGGTACTGCCTTCAACATCATCCCCGAAACCGCGAAGCTGACTGGCACCCTGCGCTTCTTCAAGGAACACGTCCACAAACTGTTGCTGGAACGCGTCCGCACCCTCGCCGAGGGGGTAGCCGCTGGCTTTGGCGCGACCGCCGAGGTGAAGTACACGGGCGACCTTGCGATGATCCCGGTGGACAACAATGCAGAGACTACGGCCTGGCTGCGTAGCGTGGCCGAGCGCACCGTTGGGGCCGAGCGAGTGATCGACCAGGGCCAGACGATGGGTGGTGACGACATGGCCCTTTTCGTCAAGCAAGCGCACGGCACCTACTTCTTCCTCGGTGGCAGGAACGAGGCGAAGGGCTTCGACTCGCCGCACCACAGTTCCACCTTCGACATTGATGAGGGCTGCCTGCCCTACGGCGTAGCGGTTCTCACCGCTGGCGTGCTAGACTACTTGAAGTTAGCCACACTCACCGCTTAACCACTTGCATACGCTAGTCAGGGGTTGGCAGCTTGCCAGTCCCGCTTCCCTTGAGAGAGCGGCCAAAACCAAGCTCCTCTCCCCTTGAGGGAGAGGTTGAGAGAGGGTAAGATGGAACAACTGAGCGACGAAGTGCGAGACTTCCTCAACGAGCCGGAACGCTACGCGGTGCTGGCGACAATTGGCAAGGACGGCCTGCCGCAGCAGACCGTGATGTGGTACATCCTTGACGGCGACGAGGTGCTGATGAACACGGCGGACGGGCGGGTGAAGGACAACAACCTGGCCCGCGACCCCCGCGCCAGCATCTGCGTTGAGGACGGCTATCGCTACGTGACGATCACCGGCACAGTCGTGATGAACGACGACCAGCAGGTGGCGCAGGCCGACATCCGCCGCCTCGCCGGTCGCTATGGCGACGAGGCCGGGGTTGAGCGCGGGATGCAAGATATGTTTAGCAAGGAACACCGCGTGACGCTGCGCCTAAAAATCGAGAACGTCGTCATTAATGGCTTCGGCAGCTTAGGAGAGATGTTGATGGCTGAACTAACCGACGCAGTGCGCGAGTTCTTGGGCGAGCCGCGCAGCGGCGTGCTGGACAAGACCATAACGGCGGTCGCCGAGTTGCTGGCGGTTCACTATGATACGGTCCAGACTTGGGTGCGCTGGTACCGACAAGGCGGCTTGGCTGAGGTGCGACGGCATCTTAGTGGTGGACGGCAAGGGCGCAAACCGTTGCTTTCGGCCCCGCAGCAACAATAGCTTGATGAGCAAAGCAAGCAGGGCGAGTTCCGCCAAGCGGCTGATGTGGCGAGCTATCTTGAGCAGCAGTTCGGGGTGCGTTACAGTCAGGGCGGCTTGTACAGCCTGTTGGCGCGGTGGTCAGTTGTGGTGGAACTGGCAGCCCAATATGAAGCAGGCGAGCGTGGTTGCGGGGTTGCGAGCGTGGAGTGAACAGGGGGTGAGTGCGGTGGTGTGGGACGGAGCGGGCAGCCACAAAGCGGCAACGGTGCGGGCAGTGGCGATCAAGCAGGTAGTCCAGCCAGGGTATGCACCCTCTCACCCCCACCCAGCCCCGTCTTAGGACTGCGGTCTGCTATTATTACCCGCCAGCAGGCTTTAAGGTAACATGATCTGGCAAGAATGGCAAAACAAGTGGGTGGAGTATCAGCTTCAGGTGATGAGCAGCCGCTAGCTGATTCGTAAAAGCGGATGAGCGGATTGCAGCGATGCGGCTAACAGGTGGGGCTGAGCGCAGATGTGGGTTCAACGGCACCTAAGCCGTGCATCCGCTCTACTGATCCGCTAGCGGCTCCAATCACCATGCACAGCTACAACATTCCGTTTGTTTGACAAGCAGCCCCGCGTTTGCTATAACTAGAGCTAGAGCAGTCCCCCGGTTGGGGGCGCAGGTTGTTTTCTTTGCCACAGCAAAACAGGACTAAGGAGGATCGCAGCAATGGCAATGTCTATCGAACGGCCCACCAGCCAGCGCGAACGGCGGTTGCAGCAAGGTGAAGATTTCTTCCCGATCCAGAAGATCGACCACATCGAGTTCTACGTCGGCAACGCCCGCCAGGCTACCCACTTCTACCAGAGCGGCTTCGGCTTCAACGTGATCGCCTACGCTGGCCCCGAAACCGGCGTGCGCGACCGTGCCAGCTACCTGCTTGAGCAGGGCCAGATTCGCTTCCTACTGACCAGCGCGCTACAGCCAGAGGGCTATATTGCCGACCACGTAACCCGCCACGGCGACGGCATCCGCGATATCGCCTTCCAGGTGGGCGACGCGGTGGCCTGCTACAACGCTGCCATCGAGCGCGGGGCCGTCAGCGAGCAGGAGCCGACGGTGATCGAGGATGAGGATGGGCGCATCGTGCGGGCTGCGATCAAGATTTATGGCGACACGATCCACAGCATCGTGCAGCGCGACGGCTACAGTGGCGTGTTCCTACCCGGCTTCCGCCCGCGCACAAAGGGCTGGCAGGTCGCCAGCACCGGCATCAAGGCGGTAGATCATTGCGTCGGCAACGTAGAGCTTGGCAAGATGGACGAGTGGGTGAGCTTCTACGAGAGCATCCTCGGCTTCAGCCAGATGCGCCACTTCAGCGATGACGATATCAACACTGAGTATAGCGCACTGATGTCGAAGGTGATGGAGAATGGCAACGGGCGGGTCAAGTTCCCGATCAACGAGCCTGCGCTGGGCCGCAAGAGAAGCCAGATTCAGGAGTACCTGGACTACTACGGCACCCCTGGCGTGCAGCACATCGCCCTCGCCAGCGGCAACATCATCGAGACCGTAAAGGCGATGACCGAGCGCGGTATCCAGTTCATGAAGACTCCCCACAGCTACTACGAAGCCCTGCCAGCGCGGATGGGTGAAATTAAGGAAGACATAGTAGAGCTTGAGCAGTACGGCATCCTGCTTGACCGCGACGAGGAGGGCTACCTGCTACAAATCTTCACCCGCACGGTGCAGGATCGCCCCACCGTCTTCTTCGAGATTATCGAGCGGCACGGCGCACGCGGCTTCGGAGAGGGCAACTTCAAGGCTCTATTCGAGGCTATCGAGCGCGAGCAGGCCGAGCGTGGCAACCTGTAGGAGCCTGATGAGCAAGCTAATCGCCTTCGGTTGGTACGGTGGCAAGTTCAGCCACCTGGACTGGCTACTACCGCTGCTACCGACCACCCAGCACTTCTGCGACGTGTTCGGTGGCTCGGCTGCCGTACTGATCAACCGCCAGCCTGCGCCAGTCGAAACCTATAACGACATAGATGGCGAGGTGGTCAACTTCTTTCGTACCCTACGCGAGCAGAAAGACGCGCTGATCGAGGCAATCGGCCTGACCCCCTTCTCGCGGGCGGAACTGGCCCTGGCTTGCAGCAAGCCAGTCAGCAAGGTGACAGACCTGGAACGCGCACGCCGCTTCTATGTTCGTGCGCGACAGGTACGCAGCGGGCTGGCGCAAACTGCCAGTCCGGGCCGCTGGGCGCACTGCCTGCTTACCAGTAGGGCAGGGATGGCCGGGGCCGTCTCCCGCTGGCTCGGCGGCGTGGAAGACTTGTCGCTGATCGCCCAAAGGCTGCTGCGGGTGCAGATCGAGAACGCTGCTGCGTTGGAAGTCATCGCCCGCTACGACTCGCCAGAAACGCTTTTCTACTGCGATCCTCCTTACGTTCATGCAACGCGGGGCGACTCTTATGCCTACGCCTATGAAATGACCGACGCTGATCATCGTAACCTTGCCATCACCTTGAACGAGGTTAGCGGCAAGGTCGCGCTCTCCGGTTATGCTGGCCCCTTGTATGGCGAACTCTATGCTGGTTGGTATTGCACCGAACTGCCTGCCCGCACCGTTCACAGCGTCAAACAGCAGCGTAGCGAGGTGCTGTGGACGAACTACCCGCCAGCGAGCCAGCTTCAGTTCACTGACCTGAGCAAAGAAGCCTACTGATGCCAACTCCACCAGAGATACTTGAGCAAGCCCTACAACGAGCAAATGCAAGCCTGGCTACACCACTGATCGAGCAGCCTGCGGTGATAAGCCGCATCGAACTGGTAAGCCGCAATCCGCAGAACCGCGCTGCCGTGCGCCTGGTGCTGGCCTGCGCTTTGGCTAAAGTACATCGCCCAGAGGTGGACATCCGCAAGCCGTATACTGAGATAGGCACGCCCGATGTGTTCTCCGGACGAACTTATGACGAACGTTACCTTACTCCCTTCATTTTTGCTCATCAGCTGCCCTGCAACAGTACAACTGCCTTCCTCACTCCTGCCCTACGCAATCAGAACGCAACGCTAACCTCTGACCTAAACCTGGTCGGCAGACCAGCGACACTCTACCAGGCGGCTTTGCAGTTGCTAACCGA
>JBBROH010000210.1:0-6874 GCA_038229595.1 Chloroflexia bacterium
AAGAACGCCCTGGGCGACAACGTGGAGTTGATCGGCATCCTCACCGCCGACGCTGACCCCCACGAGTACGAGCCGACCGCCGACGACGTGCGTAAGTTGGCCGACGCAGACATTATCCTCCGCAACGGGGTAGAGCTTGAGAAGTGGATGGACAAGCTGATTGCTAGCTCTGGCAGCAAAGCGAGCAGCGTGGATTGCAGCAAGGGCATCATCCTGCTTGCTGCAGGCCCCGATGAGCCTTCGGGCAACCCGCACGTCTGGTTCAACCCGCAGAACGCCAAGCTCATGGTGGACAACATCGCCAACGCCGTCAGCGAGAAGGACACCGCTGGAGCCAGCGTGATCAAGGCCAGTGCCGAGGCGTACAAAGCCAAAATCGAAGCACTCGACCAGTACATCCAGCAGCAGTGGAACAGCAAAATCCCCAACCCGGCTGACCGCAAGCTGGTGACCAATCATGACGCTTTCGGCTACTACACCGACCGCTACAAGCTGAGCTTTGTCGGCAGCATAATCCCCTCGATTGACACCAACTACCAGCCCTCGGCCCAGGAGTTGGCTAGCCTGGTAGACAAAATCAAGTCCTCTGGGGTAAAGGCTATCTTCCTGGAGAGCAGTATCAACCCACAGGTCTCGCAGCAGATTGCGAAGGACGCTGGCGTGAAGGTGGTAGATGGCGCACTCTACGGCGACACGCTCGGCCCCACCGACAGCCCTGGTGGTACCTACCTGGGGATGATGCGCTACGACACCGACCTGATGATTGCGGGCATGACAGGGCAGGAGATGCCCGCTACCACAGTAATACCTGTGCAAAGCAGTGTTAAGACAACAGGTTACGGAGCAACTGAAACCGCTGCTCTTCCCACTCGAACAATGCAACAAGAACCTACTAGTGAAGACGCAGAACTAAGCCAGGCGGAAGCGGCTGCAATGCCTAGCAAGTACAAGGTGTCAGTGTCCGCGCCTGATGGTCAAGTAGTCAACGCGGGCAGCAGCACAACCTACCAAGTCACAGTAACTAACCAGGGTACAGAGGAAACTGACTACTATCTTAACGTCTCCTCCACACCGGCAGGTTGGGCCAGCTATAGTGTACCCGCATCAGTACACCTTCATGCTGGTGAGAGCTACTCCTTTAACGTGAGTGTCAATGTACCAGCAGACGCACAACCAACCACTCAGCACCGCTTGGATGTAGCTGCTCACACTGCAAGCGGGAGGACTCTGGACACCCAAGAGGTATACACTACGATTGCTTGCCTGCTCTGGCAAGGGTTCTGGTCATGACTATCGTACCGTAGGCCTAAACATCCGCAAGATGATTGAGGAGGAACCTGCACTAGCTGATGCAAACAGACTCGCCCAACTACTCGGCTGTGGCCCAGAACTCCTCGGCGATCAGCTTCATTGGGATGCCACCGCTACGCAGCAAGCGGTCATGGAAGCGTTGCAGGCTGAACGCGGCACCCCACTTGCGAACAGCCTCCTCGCGCAGGTTGAGGATCATGGCCTTGCCTAGCTGGTAGCTAATCTTCTGACCGGGTGCAGCGCAGTGCATCTTGACCTCGCCGCTTGCGCCAGCTTCGCTCAACCTCACCTTGTCTACCATGAAGCGAACCGCTTCGTCAACAGTCATCGCGCCGCAGTGGATGCCAATGTTCACGATGATGCGGGCAGCCCGCTTCAGTTGTTCCTTCAACTGGAACAGCTTGGTGCGCTTGTCCTTATAGTAGCCAACCTCATCCAGCAGTTGTTCGCAGTACAGCCCCCAACCTTCGACGAACAAGATGTTGTAGCCAACGTGGTTGCGGATGTAGCTGCCTACCTGCCCGGCAGTGGTGAGTTGCACATGATGGCCGGGATAGCCCTCGTGCGCACTGCGGCTGGGTACGAAGTAGATTGAGTGTTCGCGCAGTTGCGCTGCTTGCTGTGCGGCAGTGGTGCTGGGGTCAGGTGACGTAACCCAGAACTGACCCAATTGGTCAAGGTCGTAGGGACCTGGCACAGAGTAGGCGGCAGCGGGTGCTAGCGGGCGCAAGAAGGGCGGCGTTTCTCGCACTTCCATATGCTCGCCCACTGGCAGGGTGAGGATGCGATGATCGATCAAGAACTGACGAAGGCTGGCACTCTCCTGCTCGTAGTAGGCAAGCAATTCCCCAGCACTGGGGTGTTCATCTTTTGCCGCCTCAACGATGCTTTGCCAACCCTGACCAGGGGCGATCTCCTCAGCCAGCGATTCGAGTTCCTGGAGGGTAGCAGCAAACATCTGCTGCCCAAGGGCCAGCACCTGGGTCGGGGTCGCCTCCAGCATATAGCTCAGGCGCAGCACCTTGCGGGTATAAAGGTCGGCCCCCATCCTGAAGTCACCATTGGAGCGCGGCAGCAGGTCGTCTTCTAGCCAGGTGGTAAACTCCTCGGTGGCGGCAGTTGCCGCAGCAGCGGCGGCGACCACTTCAGCCCGCAGGTCGAGGTCATCAAGTTGCTGTGCCAGCATCGGGGCAAGCTGGGCGAAGATGCCCATGCTGCCTCTGCTCATCTCAATAGCCGTCTCGGTGGCAATCCGAGCAGGGTTGACCAACTGAACGCGGGCAGTAGTGAGGTAAGCGGGCAACTGGCGCATCCGGCTGGCAGCGTTCTTCATCCGCTCTGGCAAAGGGGCGAAATCGCGCACCAGCAGAAAGAAGATAGCGGTCATTGCAAACTCCATGTGGAGGTCGGGGCCGCGTTGCCAGCCTCGTACCTCCTCTAGCTCCAACAGGTTGTCGGCCATGAAAGTGTTAAGCAACTGGTAATCAGTGCGCTCGCGCAAGCCCAGGTCGGCGGGGTTGATCAGGGCTAGCTGCTCCTGGAACTGACGCGTCTGGACGGTCAGTTCACGAACGCCTGCCGCTGATAGGTCACCAAGCAGGTGGTCGTACGCATGAATGCCAAGCTGGGTTGCCATCGCCGGAATGTGCCGAAAGAAGGTGTCGAAGTAGAGTGCTGCCAGCCTCTCTAGCGGGGTGGTCAGCGTCTGTCCTGGACGCGATTGCCTACTACGAGGCAGGCGACCAGTGCTGCCAGCCTCTCTAGCGGGGTGGTCAGCGTCTGTGGTTGAGTCATTTGGTGCCTCCTGTTAAACCTGCTGGTGTAGCTGTTGGTTGGGGCTGCGTTTGCAGCCAATCGTGTGTGTCTGGCTAAACCTCATCCACTACGTCAGCAGCAGTGCTTGGCTGACTGGCGGTCGGGAAGATGACCGTCAGGAGCGCATAGTTGTCCGCTGCTGAATCGTCGTCGGCAGCTTTGGCCTGCTCAAACTCATCGGTCAGTGCCTTAAAGCGAGTGTAGAACGCGGCAGCCTGGGTGGGATGTAGCCGGGTTTCGGCCATACTAAAGCGCAAGCTTCGGTGCAGGGGTGCATCTGCGGCATTATCGATCAGCCCTACCTCTACGCTGTGCTTGACCTCGCTTTTTACCATGTCGAACATGGTGGACATCAGCACATCACCACTGCTGGCCTCGCCATTGCTGAAAGTGAGCAGAGATTTATCTACGTTGTAGCTGTAGGCAGTTGCCTGATACAGCTTCTCGACCAGGTTCGACACCAGGCGGGTGCTAATGATACGGATGAAACCATGTTCCTCTAGCAGATTGATGTGGTAGTACATCTTACTTAGAGCGATGCCAAGCTCGTTACCAACCTGCTTGACCGTGAGCGGTGTACGGGTTAGCAGATCAACGATTCGCAGCCGCACAGGGTCGGCAATAACCTTGAGCATCTCTGGTGTATTGATCACAAGCTCTCCCTCAGGCTTGAGCGGCAGGTAAGCCAGATCGTCATTGCCCATAACGCACCTCCTAGCATTTCAACTTTTGTCTAACGTTATTATATAACTTAACGTTGGAAAAGTCAATAGGCCGGGGAAGTAGTTTCTAGCATACACACGTTGCGCTTCTGACCGGGACGGAGCGGAGCTACCGGCTGCCAGTGCCAGCCTCAAGGGAGCGATGCACCAGCTTGCTCAGTTCACCAGGGCTGATTGGCGCATTGGGGTAGTAGCATAGCTTGCTGGCGCAGGTTACGCCACTAATGATGCGGGCAGTGTTGACCCGCGCCACCAGCAGCCGTTTAGCGGTGCGGCTGATCGGTGCATCTACCACTTGCACATCAGGGGTAGCGCGCTGCAAGTAGACAGCCAACCCCCAGGAAGTACAAGCGGAGGGCGTACACACGCCCTCCACTTTTACATCTCACTGGACATAGGATTGTTCTCGTTGCAGGCACAGCTACTGGTGCAGGATGATCCCTTCGGGGCTGCGCTCGCCAGCCAGAGCAGCGCGTTCGTCGTCGTTCAGCAGGCCTGCTTCGGCCAGCCCCAGCAGACGGGCAGCCTCGGCCAGGATGTGCGCCCACGAGCAGCGGTTGGTGTAGAGCATCCCTTCGGTGTCCAACGTACCGCCCCGGTTGATGTAGCCCAGTGCGGCTGTCTGGCCTGCAAGCAGCGGCCAGAGCGTGCCGAGCAGCGGCTCTGGCCGGGTGTGGACAACAAACAGGCGTGCCTGGGCCGTATGGGGGTAGAGACTACTACGTACTGCATCGCTGGCAGCCTGGGCCTGTTCACCCTGGCTGCGCGGCTGGCGGAAGCGGCCTGGCTCGATCATGTAGACGACGCTGTGGGCTACGGTGGCGGCAGCGAGGCGACGGGAGGCTTTCAGCACCTCTGCAAGCTGGTAGGCACCGACGGCGGTCAGCACCAGCTTTGCTTGATCGGGTTGGTAGCCCGCCCAATCCAGGCAGGCTGCCCCATCAGCCAGCAGTTGGGCGGCGGCCTCGGCACTGAACAGGTCGGCAACAATGCCCTTCGGCACCACCAGCGTCCAAATCTGGCCCTGGCTCTGGTAGACGGCCTGCGTAGTAGCGGCGGCTGTGTTGTAGTCGGCAGCGAACAGCACCCGCGAGCCATCGCTGGCTTCGCCTAGCATCGCCTCGGCCAGAGCCGGGTCTTGATGGGACTGCTCGTTCTTGCCGTTCTCCCAGGTGTGCGAGGTGAGTACGACTGGCACCGAGAGCCAACCTGGTTGCTGCCCAGCGGCACGCTGATGACCAGCAAAGATGACCTCCTGGCGCAAAGCACCCTGCATTTTGGCTGCGAACGCTTCGTAGCTGACTACTATATTGATGCCGCCCTTGTTGCCGAGGGCCGCACTGACTACCGCCTCCTCATTCAGGGCGGTGATCACTGCGCCATGCAGCGATTCGGGCAAGCCCAGTTCGGGGGCGGTGACGCGGAACTTGAGCGTGTCAAGGGTGCGCTGCATTCGGTTGGAGCGCATCTCATCGGGGTTGCCGACGCGGGGGCGTAGCTGGGGATTGGCCTGCACCGTCCGCAGAAACATATCATCTACCGCCGCCATCGGTGAGGCGTGTGTCCACGTCTCTGGCTCCGCGAGGTTGCTGGTCAGCAGCCTGTAGTTGGGGGCGGGCTGCTCCTTGAGGCGCACATTACGGCTGGTGAGCGGGTGGTTGCGCTCTGGCACGCGTCCGCTGTGGGCGTGCTGCTGAAACTGGCTGATCGCAGTTTGCAACTCGGCGGGGGGTACCCACAGGCGGCGCGCACTATCGTTGAAGTGGCGGGCGGCCAGCGGATTGCTGTGGGGGTTGTCGCCCAACGGCAGGTTGTGGGCCTGGTTAGTGCCTGCGCCGTAGAAGCCCGCCCCTTTCGGCGCAACCGCGATGCCGTAGGGCAGGGGGATGTTGATGCTACCCTCAATATCCCGGTCAACAACGGCGTTGCTCGTCAGGCGAGCTTCCATCTCGATGATCGCCCACAGGTAAGCAGCGGGGTCGGTGCCATCGAAGGTGAGCGGGTCGAAGCCGTTGAGCCGTAGGTGTTGCTCGAACCAGGCGGTGCCACCTTCCTGGTTCATGGTGGTGCGTTGGTCGATCCGCCGCCCGTTGTTGATCATGATCGGGGTGACGAGGCCACAATCCTCCGGTCGCCACCAGCGGCCCGCCCAGTCGCTGCCGCGTTGCTCCTCGAACGCGCCATCACTAAGGAAGGCGACCAGCCGCTCACCGGGCAGGGGCATATGCACGTACTGAAGCTCGGTGAAGCCCAGGTAGCCGCCCTCAACCGTGCCGCCCGCAGTGTAGACGTTGACATGGCTACCAAGAGGGCTGGCCGGTCTGCCGTCTGCGCCCACCGCATAGGCGTAATAGTCATTGACGTAGCGGCTGAGACCAGCGTCGGTCAGGTCGTAGCGGGCGGCGTGGACGGGGCTAAGGTTGCCAACCAGCAGGTTGGTGCTGTCAATCGCGGCTACGCAGTGGCCCTGGCCCATCACCCACGCGCGGGTAAAGCCGCTGACCACGTTGGCGGTCAGGTAGCCGATGTAGCCAGGCACCATATTGAGTGCGCCGCCAGTATGACCCTCCGGGTCAACCTTGAAGTCGGCAGCAGCGAGGTCGCGGCCATCACCGTAGACGTTGTGTGCGTAAGTCTGGTGGACGACCAGCCACATCGCGGCGTTAGTTAGTACGTCGGCGGCGGCCAGCAGGTCGAAGAATGGCAGGCCGTCACCCACCTGCTCGTTGATTGCCAGCGTCTCGGCCAGAGCAAAGACGCGGGCCTGGGTCTGTGGTGTATGTTCGATCATGCCAAAGCCAGTCGCCCAGCGGTCGGCGGCAGGGTGGCGGCGACGATAAACGGCTACCCACTCTGCCTGTCTATTCTGCTCCATCATCTCGATTTGTTGCAGCATTCTCTGATTCTCTCCTCTGCGCTCAAGGGTGGCTGTCAGCCTCTTCAACTGGGTGCAGAGCGCGATCCCTGGCCCTGATCTCGCACTCAGCGGCAGCCCCGCTGACCGCTACGACCAGCATAGCACGGCT
>JBBROH010000211.1:0-6796 GCA_038229595.1 Chloroflexia bacterium
CTTATATAACGTCGTTTTGCGCCTGGAAGATGCGTGTTGGTGGCCGGGGCTGGCTTGTCTCATACGAATCTAATGCGTACTCAGCCCCGCTGCTTACTGTCCCCGCTGGCGCGCCCTAGCCCGAAGCCGAGCGCGAAGATCAGCCCTGCCCCCAGCAGCAAGCCTACTGCTGCCAACAAGCTACTACTCAGCGATGGCTCCAGCACCTCGATTGCAGGCAACTTGTCTTGTGGCACGCCTTGCGACAGCAGATATTCGGCTACGCTCTTGTTGGGTTCGCGGCTGGTGCTTGCTTTTTGGCCGTCCCGATAGAGGATGGTCACCACCACCCCGTCATCGGGGTGGTAGCTGATCTTGACAACATCACCCTTCTTTACGTCATTCACCACCTGGCTGATCGTGACGTTCCGCCCTTCGGGGCGACTGAAGAAGACGAACACTGCGGCAAAAGCCACAACCAGCAGCACGAGGAGGCCAAGGACGAAGGGGAGTGGATTCCTATTCATGACGCGACACCTCTCTCCTGTGGATTCCTATTCATGACGCGACACCTCTCTCCTAATGTAACAGTTTGGTGGGCAAGAACGTTTCGCGGTTGCTCTCAACTCCGCCGCGAGCGGCCACCCTTGCCCAGGAAGAAGCCAAACCATCTCAATAGCCCACTGAGCAGAGCAAGGAACAGCAGCAGTCTAAATAGCCCACTGAGCAGAGCAAGGAACAGCAGCAGTCCCAGTAGGGGCGACCGCGTGCTAGATTGCGCCTCCAGGCCGACGACGGGCAGGATGGCGGCAGACACTCCCTGATCCAGCAGGTACTGCGCGACATTGCTGTAGGGCTGGCGGGCGGCGATCCTAATGCTACCATCGCGGTAGACAACCGTCATCGTGTCGCTGCTCTCCGCTTTGTAGCTGATCGTGGCGATCTGCTTCTGCTTTGCTGCCTCTACCACCTGGCTGACCGGGATAGTGGCTGGCTGGCTGGCAGTGCCACTGTAAGGCAAGAGGCTGTAGACAAGCAGCACGCTCAAGCCGACGATGGCAGCAATAAGCAGAAAGCGATTGGCGACGCGAGTACCCATCCAGCAGAGCCTCCTATTGCCAGATAATACGCAGGCGGGAGGCTGGATGTTTCAGCTAACTGCTGTACAACTCTGGTTTGAGTACGCCGATGAAGGGCAGGTTGCGGTATAGCTGGTTGTAGTCGAGGCCGTAGCCAACCACGAACTCGTCGGGGACAACGAAGCCGACGTAATCCACTGTCACTTCCGCCGTGCGCCGCTCTTTCTTGTCGAGCAGCGCGCAGACAGTGAGGGTGGCGGGGTTGCGGCTACGCAGGTTGTCCAACATATAGCTGAGGGTCAGGCCGCTGTCTATGATATCTTCGATCACCAGCACGTGCTTGCCTTCGATGCTGCTGTCCAAATCCTTGAGGATGCGAACGATGCCGCTACTCTCGGTCGAAGCCCCATAGCTGCTGACCGCCATGAAGTCAATACTGAGCGGCAAGTCTATGTGGCGGGCAATATCCACCATGAACATCAGCGCGCCTTTGAGGACACCGACGAGGATCAGTTCGCCCTCACGCCCATCGTAGTCGTTCCGAATCTGGCGGCCCATCTCGGCTACTCGCACCTGCAACTGCTCGGCACTGATCAGCACGCGCTCAATATCGTCCAGCAGGTTGTGTGCGCCCATCGGCCCTCCCCTATGCAAAAGGCGCGAACTCCTCGCGCCCATGATGGTGTGTTGGTGGCTCTATTGTACAACAAGCGGGATCGTGGTTGCAAGCCTGAGCGGACTATGGCGGCTGTGCGAGGCTGCTGGGGCAGCTAGCTGCGTAGCGCGGCTGGGCGAACCCAGCACAGAGCAGTAGCAGAGCCTACTTCGATCCATGCGCGCCTCTTGCGCGGGCTAGCGGTAGATGGGGCGTGGGGCGCGGGCTGGACGCATCAACCCGAAGCGGCTGAGAACTGCCGCGCCGAGGCCGAAACTGATGGTCAGCAGGTTGAACGCCCCGCCCAGTAGTGGCGAAACCAGGCCAAGCAGGATGGTCAGGCTGAGGACGACCAGCAGGCCGATCAGCAGCGGCACAACCTGGCGGCGCGCATCCGAGTAGTTTGGCTCGCCCAGCAAGCCGGTGATGCGCTCGCCCAGCCAGAGGGCGACGACGACCAGGCTGTAGCCAACCGCCAGCGCAACTACTGCGAGGACGACTGGCACCGCCAGCACACCAACGAAGCTGGCTAGCAGCAGGCTAAAGAGGGCAAGCAGCACGGCAGGGATGGTCACGCTGGTGACGAAGCCCACTAGCAAGGCCCAGGCTGGGGCGTAATCGAGGGTGATGCTGGTATTGTCTATCGAGCGGGCAGCAAGGCGGAGGAGCAGCAGGCCAAAGAGGAAGACAGCTACCACCCAGTAGACATGGTAGAGAAGCATCGGCCCCAGCCCTGCGAGGCGGTCGCCGAAGTTGTCGCTGCCCAGGCCCGCGTAATCGCGCAAGAACGCCAGCCACTCAACCCCGCCAGCGGAGAGGTGGCCGCCAACGACCGCTTCGTTGCCCTTCGACACCCCGCCACCGAGGGCGGTAACGTCATGGCTGGCGTTTGCCTTGCCTTGCAGGCTGATGTCGCCGCCAATAGCGGTCACATTGCCGCCCACCTGCCCGCCAACGATCTCTAGCTTGCCGCCGATCACCGTCACGCGCCCGCGCACCAATCCTGAGATTTGTGCGCCGCCGCCGAACACGGTTAGGTCGCCCTCTACCGTCTGCCCCGCCGCCACGATCACCTGCTTGCCAATAGTGGTCTGGTCGCCCGCCGAGCTACGCTGGGCAAAGGCAGGGCTGGCGGCAAAAAGGAGCAGGAGTAGGGCTAGCAGGGTGGCGGCGGGTTTGGGCATAACTATTCTGACGCTTCCCACTCACCGACGCGGTGGCGCACGACGTGAACAACCATGTACCAGAAGGCCGCCAGCGCAGCCGCAAAGACTACCAGGCTAAGGATGGTGGAGAACTGCACCGCGCTAACCAGTTGGCCGAAGCTGTGCTGCACCAGTTGGAGGCGGCTGGTAGTCGCGCCGCTGTCGGTCAGCAGCGTCTCGGTCAGCCAGAGCCAGGCGATCAGGGCGAAGGAGAGGATTGCGCTGCCGATCACATTGCCCCAAAGCAGGCGGCTGGCCCACACCACCCGTGGCGACCAGGGGTAGTCGGGTAGCTTCAGGCTGCGGTCGGCGGGATCGGCCTGCGGCGTAAGGCCGGAGGCAGCGATCCGCCCCAGCACCGCAGCACTGAAGGCGCGGGGGTTGGCAGGGCCGGGGTCGGCGATCCCTGCGCTCTTGAGCAGGCGGTCAGCTTCGCGCATCCCGCTCCAGGTCTGCTGGCAGTCGGGGCAATCCACCAGCATCTTCTCTAGCTTCTGGGCCTGAACCAGGCTCAGGCTGCCGTCCAGCTTGCTAGACAGCAATTCAGTGCAAGCGTCGCAGGCCATTATCTTTCGCCCCCTTTCGTTTAGTTATCTCGTCGGCCAGCATCTTGCGGGCGCGGTGCAGTTGCGTCTTAACCGCGCTCTCGCTCAGGTCCGTAACCTCCGCGATCTCTGCATAGGAGAGGTCGTGCCAGTAGCGTAGCACTGTGACAAGGCGGTACTTCTCTGGCAGATGGTCGAGCAGTTCGCGCACCTCCTCGCGCATCTCTACGTCGAGGGCAGCTTCCTCCGGCTCTGGCTCGTCACTTTTCTTCCACAACTCAATAGCATCAAGGGCGATGATCGGTCGCCTGCGCCGCCGCAGCATATCGATGCAGAGGTGGGCCGCAATGGATAGCAGCCAGGTGGCGAAACGGCGATCCGGGTGGTAGGTATGCATCTGGGTATAGGCCCGCAAGAAAGCCTCCTGCCCAGCATCCTCTGCGTCGCTACCGTTGTTCAGCATCCGATAGCAGAGATTGTAGACGGCGGCCCGGTAGCGTTCCAGCAAGGTAGCAAAAGCCTGCTGATCGCCAGCCAACACCCGGCGGACGAGCAGCTTGTCTTCAGCATCATTGCTGGCGGTAGTGGCCGCCCGTTGCGCTTGCGCCTCAGCCGCCACCCTCAGGTTAGGAGAAGGTGCCTCGGTAGAAGCACCAGCCTGTTCACTCATCACGTCTGTTTTCTCTATGCTCAACCCTTATACGCAGCTAGCGGCTCTAATGTTTCAACAATCTGCAACATTTCTGCTGCTGCAACCCGTCCAGCACGGCGGCCAGTTCGGGTAATCGCAATTCTATAGCACGCGGGGCAGCAGAGTCAAATAGCAGTTTTCGTTCCTCGCTGGCTAGCGCGGGGCAAAGAAAAGGTGGGGCAAGCGTTGCGCCTGCCCCACCTGCCCCTCAGCCAGCCTTAGTCGCGGCGGGCGTTGCGAATGCGCTCGGCACTCTTGAGTTGGGCCTTGCGGATCACCCGCGCCTTGGAGCGACGCTCGGTGACACTCTTGGACTCGAAGAAGCGGCGGCGGCGATACTCGGCGAGCAGGCCGTCCTGCTTGACCTTGCTGCTGAAGCGACGCAGTAGGGACTCGAACGACTCCCCTTCCTTCTGGTCTACGTGCATTGGCTAATCACCCCCTCCCGCTTTGGTCTAAGCGCGAAAAACAGGCTCGGCGGTCGCCTGCCTGCAATCTAAGTTCGTCAATCACGATAAGCCACTTATGTGGTGCGCTGGCTGTATTATAACACAAAGCAGCGGCCTGCCGCAACTGCTGGCTAGTAAGCGGTAGCCCAGGTAGAGTACCTTGCTGATCTGCGCCCGCGTGCTGCCAGCCGAGGGGTTGTAGCGACCCCCGTTGCCATCAACGATGTTGTGGGCGTAGGCGGTTTCTACGTAGCGGTAGAGAGGATGGTCGGGCGGCAAGTCGCTGAAGGTCGGGCTGGCGGGGTTGAGCAGCGGCCAGCCCTGCGCCCTGACGATTATCTTCGCCATCTCGTCGCGGCGCACGGCGACGGTGGGGTTGAAGTTGCCACCGCTGCCGCTGATCGCGCCGTGCGCCGCCGCCGTTTCGATGTAAGAATAAAGCGGCTGGCTGGGCAGCACGTCGCCGAAGGTAGCAGTCAAGGGGCTGGTCAGCGGCCAGCCAGCCGCCTTGACGATCAGCTTGGCGAACTCGTCGCGACGGGTGGGTGCGTTGGGGTTGAAGTTGCCAGCCGCGTCGCCGCTGCTGATCCCCTGGGCCGCCAGCCAGCCCACGAAGCTGAAGGCCCAGTGGTTGCAGCCAACATCGTTGAAGCTCATCCGCAAGGCGCAGGCGGCATCCACCCGCCCCCAGCCGTAGTAGTCGTCGCGCCCAGGCTGGCCGTAGTCTACCGTACTGTGTTCGATGCGCTGCACGATCCAGTCTGCCGACGCACTTGGGTAGTGGGCGATCAACAGTGCTGCCAGCCCCGCTACGTGCGGCGCGGCCATGGAGGTGCCATCCAGCCCCAGGTAGTCACCAGCGGTCGGGTCGGCCCGCCACCAGGTACTCATAATGTAGCTGGTCTCGTTGCTGCCGTTGCGCTGCGGGTCGCCACCCGGTGCCACAACACCCACGTAGATGTTGTGGTTGGAGTAGCTGGCTACCGCGTCGTTATAGCCAGTCGCTCCCACGCAGAGGACGTGTTGCATGGCGCAGGGATAGCTGCTGTAGCTACCATACTGCCCATTATTGCCAGCTGCGGCAACGACGACCACCCCCGCCTCATAAGCGCGGTTGATCGCCTCCTGCATGGCCTGCGAGTAGTCGCTCCCGCCCAGGCTGAGGTTGATCACGTAGGCACCCTGGCTGCGCGCCCAGTCAATCGCCTGGATGATCGCGGCGTAGCTGCCTACGCCCGTGTGGTTCAGCACCTTCGCGGCCAGCAGTGGCACGTTCCAGCCCACCCCGGCCACGCCCGCCCCGTTGTTGGTGATCGCCCCAATGATGCCCGCCACGTGCGTGCCATGACCAGCGTTGTCCTGCCCTCCCGCACTGCCGTCACCGCTGAAGTCCACCCCGCCGACAACGCTGCCGCTGAGGTCTGGGTGGCCGAGATCAATCCCAGTGTCGATCACCGCCACCTTGACGCTCGATCCGCCTTGCAAGTCCCAGGCTGCTGGGGCGTTGATCCGTGGCAGGTTCCATTGGAAGCGGCTGTAGAGGGTGTCGTTCGGTGTGGTGAAGGCGTAGGCCAGGAAGTTGGGGTCGGCGGCCTGCACACGGTCATCGGCCCGCAGGCGGAGGGCTGCTGCCTGCTCCTGCCCCGCCGCCACCTGCAAGAGGAAGAAGTCGCTGCCAGAGCCAATCACGTGGCGGCCAACCCTCGCCCCCAGGCTGGCAGCCATCTGCCCAGCGGTCGCCTCCGCCTGGCTCACCTCCATCGTGCTGCTGCCCTTTAGCGCGACGATTACCTCACCGACGACCAAGCCGCCTTGCACTGGAGCCAGCGGCACTGGCCGGTAGACGATCTCCTCGGCTGCCCGCCCGCTACCAGCCAGCAGCAGAGCAACCACCGCCAGCTTAGCAGCCACCAGCCACCCCCGCCACTTAGCCATGCCACCCTCCTTTGCCCAGTCCGCAACCGCCAGTGACAAGGTTAACACAAAGCGCAGAGGCTGGCAAGCTACTGCCAGGCGACGGTGGGCAACGCAGAGGGGGCAGGCACGCGGCCTCCCATAGGCATCAAGCTAAGGACTACTGGCAACTGTAAGCAGCAGTTGATAGCTATTAGGTTTAGTGTAACGGCTCTCCAGCTTGCTGCTTCGCAGTCTAACCCGCAACGCCTGCAACTCCCGCCGCAGTCCCCTTTCTTC
>JBBROH010000212.1:0-6527 GCA_038229595.1 Chloroflexia bacterium
CACCTCGTGCCAGATCGGGGCGGCCCCGGTCACGCCGCTGCTATCGCGCATCGCGCTGTTATCACTGTTGCCCGCCCATACCCCGACCACGTAATCGGTGGTGTAACCCAGCGTCCAATTGTCGTGGTAGTCAGTAGTAGTGCCGGTTTTGACGGCAGCCGGGCGGCGACCGAGGCTAAGGATGCTGTCGCGGCCAAAGGCTGGGATGCGGGCCGCGTCGTCGCTAAGGATGCTGGTAAGCTGGTAGCTGGCCTGTGGGCCGTTCGGCCCTAGCACAGGGCGGGGGGTCGCCCCCTTGAACTCGGTCAGTAGCTTGCCGTCCGCCCCCTCCACGCGCAGGATAGCAACGGGCGGTAGGTAATTGCCGCCGTTATGCAGGACAGCATAGGCGGCCACCATGTCCAGCAGCCGCACTTCGCCACCGCCGAGGGTGAGGCTGAGGCCCAGCTTGTCCGCGTCGAGGGTGGTCAGGCCGAGGTCGCGGGCGACGCTGGCGGCCTCCTTCACCCCCACCTTGTCGAGCAAGGCGACCGAGGCAACGTTGTAGGAGTTCGCCAGAGCCTTCCGCAGGATCACCGGCCCATGCCACTGGCCGTCGTAGTTGCGCGGCATATAGAGCGAACCATCCTTGTCGGCGTAGGTCGTCTTGATATCGGGCAGCAAGGTGGCGGGGGTGAGGCCATTGATCAGCGCGGCGGCGTAGATCAGCGGCTTGATACTGCTCCCCGGCTGGCGTGGGGCAAGCGCGACGTTCACCTCGCCGTCAATCGCCTTGTCGAAGTAGTCGGCACTGCCCAGCATAGCCAGTATCTGGCCGCTGGCTGGCTCTGCCACCACCACCGCCGCGTTGGTCACGTGCTTATCGCGCAGGGTGGCAAGGTGGGCCTGCACTATCGCCTGGGTCTGCTCTTGCAGCGGCAGACTGAGGGTAGTATAGACCTTGAGGCCGCCCTGCTCTACTATCTCCCGGCCATACTCTGCTACCAACAGGTCGCGCACGTACATGACGAAGTGTGGAGCCTGGATTGGATAGCGATTGCTGACGTAGCCAATATCCTCGCTGGCGGCAGCATCAGCCTGCGCCTGGTTGAGGTAGCCGCGCTTGACCATCAGATTGAGGACGATTTTCTGGCGCGCCCGTGCCGCCGAGGGGTTGGTCAGCGGGTTGTAGGTAGTGGGCGACTGCGGCAGACCGGCCAGCAGGGCGGCTTCAGCAAGGTCGAGGTCGCCCACACTCTTGCCAAAGTAGGCCCGTGCTGCCGCCTCCACCCCATAGGCAAGATTGCCGTAGTAGACATGGTTTAGATAAAGGGCGAGGATTTCGTCTTTGCTGTAGCGGCTGGTGATGCGGGCAGCGAGTACCACTTCGCGGGCCTTGCGATAGTAGCTGCGCTCAACCCGCTCCTGGTCGGTCAGCAGAGCGGTGCGAGCTAGCTGCTGGGTGATAGTCGAGCCGCCAGAGACCACTTCGCCACTGCTAAGGTTCTGCCAGAGGGCGCGGACTAGTGCGCCTGCGTCGTAGCCGGGGTTATTGTAGAAGTCGGCATCCTCGGTAGCAATAGTGGCGTGGCGCAGGTTGGCAGGCATCTGGGCGAAGGGGATGACCACGCGTTGGCGGCCCTCGGCCCCGATCTGGTAGAGCAGGCGGCCATCACGGTCGTAGATGCGCGTACTCTGTGCGGGCGGCTGGTCGAGCGTCTCCACCGAAGGAAGGTCGCGGGCGACGTACCAGTAGGCGGCGAGGCCAACAACGAGCAGCAGCAACAGCAAGCCACCCCCAGTGAGCAACAGCCGCCGCAGCCACCTGCGCGGGAGCCGAGAGACAGTGTTGGTTGGGGTCACAGCGGCCATGCGCTCTCCATCTTGCCAAGCGAAGGGGAGGCAGGCTACCCGCCCCACAGCTAGCTCTAGCCAGAGCGGCTGTTCTGCCAATAAGACGAGCGCGGGAGCTGCTGGTTACGGCTAGAAGTCGTTGCCGCTACTACCACCGCTGCTGCCGCTGCTGCTGCCGCCGCTGCTGCCGCCACCACCGGAAGGCGCGTCGAAGCTGCTACCGCCGCTAAAGCCGCCGCTGCCGCTGTCACCGCTACCACCAAAGATGCTGCCGAGGTCTACGCCACCACCGCCGCCACTGTTGCCGCCACCCCGGTTGCTGAAGATGTCGCCGGTTATGTCGTCAGGGCCGCGCTGGTTGGATTGGTTGGACTGGCCGCCGCGGTCGTTGCCGCCATAGCTGTTGCCGCTGTTGTTAATGATGATCGGGGGGCCGCCACCAAAGAAGCCGCCGCCGCCACCAAAGAAGCCACCGCCACCACCGCCACCACCGTAGCCCCCCCAGTTGCCCGACCGCTGCTGCACGCGCCGGTTGTTGCGGAACACACTGCTGAAGATAGCGATGCCCACGATCAGGATCATGATACCACAGAGGCAGAAGGTAAAGTCGAAGCCGCCCCCACCCCCCGTGGTGGTTACGGGGCCGCCACTGCTACCGCTGCTGCCAGTGCTGCCGATGCCGCCGCCGCTACCGCCGCTACCGCTGCTGGTGCTGCCACTGGGGTTCTCGTACACTCCACCAGGGATGCTGGGGCCAGGGCCAGCATTGAGGCTGCGGGCCGCCTGCCCACCCAGCGACTCGTCGAGCGAGTAGAGCATCTTGTAGACCGCCGGGGCATACTGGTTGACGCGCAGGAAGTCGTCACCTGCCGAGGTCGCGTTGGTGAGGTCGTTACTGCTCAGGTTGCTGCCGCGCTGCACGACCACCCGGTAGCGTGGGCCGGGGCTGCTGGTGATCGCAATTGCCACCCCGCTGCGGTTCTGGAGCAGGTTGTTGGCGAAGTCGGTGAACGCCTGCTTCGATCCCTGCCAGTCGGTTTGGGTGTAGATCGTCACTGGCACACTCATCGCATTGGCGAAGCGTTGCAGGCTGCTGCTCTGTGCGCTCTCGAACAGCTTGCCAGTGTCCTGCACGTTGGCATTGCTGGCGAGGGCGGGGGCGACCAGCAGGGCAAGGAACAAGACCACACTGAGCAGGCTGGCGGCCAACCGCATTCGTCTAAACTTCTGCATTGTTGCTCTCCTCTTTGCGCGCTAATTGCGGCTATCATTGTCGCGGTGGGTGGCTGGACAACCAGCCGCCTGCTGTTGCGGCTCAAGCTAACGAAGAACTGCCTCCGTGCGTCTAGAAGTCCGGGCCGCTGCCACTGCTGCCGCCAGAGAAGATCGCACCGACGATACCGCCGAGGATGTTGATCGCAACCTCGGCGATTGCGCCCGCTGCCTGACCTGCGGCTGCACCACCTACGTTACTGGCTGCATCCCCAGCGACGCTGGCCGCATCAAAGCTGCTGCCACCGCTGGCTGCATTGACCCCAGCGATGCCAGCGAAGGTGCCTGCGCTGCTGATGTTGCCCGACATTGCGTTACCACCACTGCCAGAGGGTGCGTCGAAGCTGCTGCCGCCCCTGCTGTCGCTGCCACCATCGCTGCGCCCCCCCTGGAGAACCCCAGCCATCACGTCGCCACCATTGCCACCGGGTGCATCGAAGCTGCTGCCACCAACGTTGGCAGGCGGGGTAGTGGTTGTGCCACCGCTGTAGTTGCCGCCACCATTGCCGCCGTAGTTGCCACCGCCGTAGCCAGGGCCACCCAGCCAGATGAAGGTGCCACCCCCGCCGCCGTAGGAGGGATCGTAGCCGTCGCCTCTGCGCCGCCGCTGCTCCTCGTCTACATCCTTGCCCTGAGCAGGATAGCCCGCACTCTGCTCTGCCTGCGCCCTATCCTGCTGCCGCCGACCGAGTAGCCAGCGAACAAGGAAGAATAGGAGAGCCACCACCAGCAGCACTGTGATAATCAAGCCCCAGTTGAGGCCGCCACCACTGGGCGCGGGTGCTGTACTGTCGTCCACCGTATCTGGGTTAGTCACGCCGCCGCTGCTGCCTAGCGAACCGCCAATAGAGGTGAGGATGGCTTGCACCGCGTCGCTTGCCTGGGGGCCGCCGCTAGCCCGCAGGTAGCGATCTCCTGCGTCTTGGGCTGCGTTAATTTCAGTAGCACTGAGGCCGCTCTTTGGCCCTGCCCCCACCAGCCGATAGCGGTAGTTCTCGCTCTCGCTGCGCTTGAGCAGGTTGACACCGATCACCACGTTATCCTGGGTCACGTATTTGGCGATGATGCGGCTGAAGTCCACCTTCGCCCCGCTAAAGTCGTTGCTGACATAGACGATCACCGGGATCGGCAGCCGCCGAGCAACAGCGGTGATGCGGTTCACCTCGTCGCTGCTCAAGGGATTGCCCTTGTTGATCACCTGCACGTCGCTGGTGGCCGCCGCCGGTTGCCCAGCGAGCAGCAGCACCGCTAGCAACAGCAGGGCTAGCAGGCGCAGGGAGGCTGGCTGGCTAGAGATTACGCGCACGCGCCGTCTCCCCCTTGCTAGTGTCGCTCGACCAGTTCGCGTCCAGGATGCGCTGGGCATTGCCGATGTTGCTGTTGGCATCCTCCAACAGGTTCTCCACGTCGCTAAGTTGGTGATCAAGGTTGCCGTACTGGAAGGCGAGAGGCAGGAAGCCGGGCGACTTGAGGGTACTGAGTTGCTGGTTGGCCGTGGAGAGCGACTGGTTGCCCGCGTTGAGCGACTGCTGCGCCTGTTCACCGAGGCTGGCGTTCTGCACCCGCAGGAAGCTGATCTTGTCGCTGATGTCCAGCACCTGGGTGGTTAGCTGCTGGCTGAGGCTACGCGCCTTCGCCTGGCGGTCGGCCCACTTGCGGTTGAGGTTGCCAATGGTCAGGAAGGCAGCGAGCAAGATCGCGGCGATCACCACGATGATGATCACAACCGTGGTGTTGCGGCTGCTGCTGTCCTTGTCGTTGAGCTTCTGCACTGTGTCTTCGGCGATCTTCCGCACCCCAGCTATAGAGCCCTGTGCGCTGATGGTAGCACGGGCATCATTGGTGATCTTCTGCACCTCATCGGTACTCAGCTTGTTGGAGCGCACCGCCACCCGGCTGGCTGCGGTGTCCAGCACAATTACTGGGTTTGGGCCGAGGCCCATGTAGTTCTGCAAATAGTCAGCGTAGGTAGTTGCGTCTCTGTAGCGACCCCCACTGATGCGGATCACATCGTCCAGCACCGCGATCCGCACGGTGTAACCCTTGCCCTTAAGGTCGTTACTCACTTTTTGCAGGGTGGCAGTGGCGTTGCTATCCTTCATAATCGCTGCACTGCCGGGCGAGACGTAGGCGTTGTCGTTGGTCAGGCCTTTGACCACGTCGGCGTTGACCTCGGCTGTGGTCTGGGCGTAGCTAGAGCTAGCGAAGCTGAGAAGGTAGGCAGCAACGACCAGCAGGAGGGCGAGACGGCCAGGGTTGAGGCGCAGGGGCATCGGTTGTTCTCCTCCAAACGAGTGGCTAAAGTTGGGGCAGGCCATGCCGCCTGCGGGCCTATTATAGCATAACTCCCTTGATATAATACGCAGCCGGGGCTGATTCGTTGCGCCCAATCTGCTTTCGCCAGTGGAGTGGCCGAGGGTAACAGCTTCTCCATGCCCGCCAGCCGCTTGACGGCGCGGGTCGGTGCGCCAGCCTCGTCGCCCACCGCCTCCTCGCGGAAGCGATAGTCGTACTTGCGGATCAGTTCGTCCAATTGGCCGACGGTGAACTCCAGGCGCGCCTTCTCAATTGCCACCAGGCGGCTGAAGTGCGGCTCCTGGCTGTGGCTGAGGACGGCGCGCAGGTGGCTGAGGCAGAGACCAGCCCGACTTTTCTGGTACTCCTCGACGAAATCGCTGTCGCCCAGCAGGCTAGTGAAGGTGTCCAGGCTACGCTCAAAAGATTCGTCGCGCACCTCGCAGGCGGGGCAGGGGCCGCTGGGCGAGAGGCCAATGTCTGGCTCGTTCTTGCGGCCCCGTGCGGCGAAGAAGCCGCCGACCTTTGGCGGGCTGAGGCTGTCCAGGCGGCGGATCAGTTCGGTCAACACGTCCTTGTAGATGATCGCAGTGCCGAGCGCGTTGTGCAGGTTGAGCCAGTGCCAGGCGTGGGTGGGGCAGAAGCCTAGGGCAGCGCGCAGCTTGTCGCGGGTCTGAACGTCATTGACCGCCTCGTAGGAGATCGTGTCTAGATAGCGGGCAACGTGGCGGCTGGCTAGCCGACAGACGGGGCAGGTCTCCCCCTTGAACAACTCTAGCAGATCGAAATGCACCGACCCCTTCTTCGCCATCAGCCTGCCCCCCTTGCTTTCCCTGAATAGTTGGCTTATAATAACACAATCATCCCCACTTGAACAAAGAGCGGGAAGCCAGTGGCCGACAGCGGGCTGGCTGCTAGCTAGCAAAGCATCAGGAAACAACATCATGCTTGCCGAACAGAAGCTAGCCGACTTGATCAGCGGCGCACTAGAGGGTCTGGCCCAAGAAATCGCGGTGGAGGCCCACGCCAGCATTGGGGGGCTGTACGACAGCGACGAGGTGGCGGCGATCCGTGAACGCACGATCCGCTACCTGGGTGGCCTAGCCAAGAGTCTGCGCCAGAACGAG
>JBBROH010000213.1:0-6489 GCA_038229595.1 Chloroflexia bacterium
GAGCGGGAGCAGGTAATCCGCGGCTACACTGTGCTGGTAGATGAAGACGCACTGGGCTTGAAGACGCGGGCGATTATTGCGATCCGGATGCGCCCTGGTTGTAGCCTGGACGACGATCACCGCATCATCGCCATCGCCCAGGTTTGTCCCTGGGTGCGCGAGTGCTACCACGTCAGCGGTGACGACTGCTACATGGCCCGCGTGGTCGCCCCCGACCTGGCGGCGATCAACGATCTGATCGTTAGCCTGCGCGAGACGGGGCTGGTCGAGCAGACGCGCACCAGTCTGGCGATCAGCAACGCCTTCGAGAAAAGCGCAATCGGCCCGCTAAACATCGAGGACATCAGACGCTTAGTTGGAGGTGTGGTTGTGGACAGTGGTCTGCTGCTCAAAGGGATTATCCTCGGCCTCTCCATCGCCGCGCCAGTCGGCCCGATTGGGCTACTCTGCATCCGCCGCACCCTGGCGGGCTGGTGGCTGCTACTGAGCAGCGCAGTCAGCCTGGCACGGGGGTGGATTAGCCCACCACTAATGCGGGCGATCAACGTCGGGTCGGGGGCGATCATCGTCATCTTTGGCCTGGTCAGCCTGGGGCAAAGCAGCGGACACTGAGCGCAAGAAACGGATAGCGGGGTTGGCGGGTTTAGCCTTATGATAGGGACAAACAACCGAGGAGGTGCAGCAATGTCTACCATGCTTATCGAAACCGAGCAACCCACCAGCGTCAGCGACGACGAACGCTGGCAGGCGGTACTGAACAGGGACGAGCGGTTCGACGGCCAGTTCGTCACCTGCGTCCACACCACCGGCATCTACTGCCGCCCCACCTGCCCCACCCACCCACCGAAGCGGCAGAACGTCAGCTTCTGCACTACGGCAGCGCAGGCCGAAGCAGCTGGCTTCCGCGCCTGCAAACGCTGCCTGCCACAGTATCCGCTCACCCCGGCCAAGCAACTGGCGGCGCAAGTCTGCCAGTACATCGCAGCCGATATCGAAGGCGATCTCAGCCTCGCAGCCCTGGGCCGCGCGGTGGCAGTCAGCCCCACCCACCTGCAACGGGTGTTCAAGCGGGTAATGGCGGTCAGTCCTCGCCAGTACGTGGCGGCCCTGCGCCAGCAAGCCTTTAAGGAGGAACTGCGCGGTGGCGAGAGCGTGACCAGTGCCACCTACGCCGCTGGCTACGGCTCTAGCAGCCGCCCCTACTGTGATGACTTTGGTATGACCCCAGCGACCTACAAGCGTGGCGGGGCGGGGCTGAAGGTCAGCTATGCGGTTGTGGACTGCACCCTCGGTAGCCTGTTGGTGGCCGCGACGGAGCGCGGGGTCTGCGCCGTGAAGTTGGGCGACGACCCGGTAGCCCTGGCCGCCGGGCTGCGCCGCGAGTTCCCCGCCGCCGACTTGCAGCGCGAAGTGGGCGGGCTGCAACGCTGGGTCGGCCCAGTGCTGGCCTACCTGGAAGGAGAGCAGGGTTGCCTTGATCTTCCGCTCGATGTGCAAGCGACCGCCTTCCAGCAGCGCGTCTGGCAAGCCTTGAAGGCGATCCCTTACGGCAGCACCCGCAGCTACAGCGAAGTAGCCGCCAGCATTGGGCAGCCGACGGCAGCGCGGGCAGTCGCCAACGCCTGTGGCAGCAACCCTGTCGCCCTGGTGATCCCCTGCCATCGGGTGGTGCGCGAGAACGGCAATCTGGGCGGCTACCGCTGGGGCATTGAGCGCAAGGAGCAACTGCTGGCCCAGGAGCAGGCGGTCAGCGCAAGGTTAGCTAGCCCGTGGGGTGGCAAGGGTGCAACGTCGCACCGTTTGGCAAGTCAAAACTTAGACGGTGCAAGGAGTTTGCGATGAGCAAGGTGATCGAAGCAAGTCGGGAGCAGCCGGTTGAGCAGGCGAAGGGGAGGGAGCAGGCGGCAAGCCTCAGCTTGCCAGTGATCCTCGCCCTGATCGGGGTCTACGTGATCTGGGGTTCGACCTACCTGGCGATCCACTACGTGGTGGTCGGGGGTTTGCCGCCGCTGCTATCGGCTGGCCTGCGCTTCATCGTGGCGGGCGGTGGGATGTACGCTTTCCTGCGCCTGCGCGGTGCGCCAAATCCTACGCGCAAAGAGTGGAGCGGGGCGGCGATCATGGGCGCATTGCTGCTCGCTGGCGGCAACGGCCTGGTCTCCATTGCCGAAATCTCGGTCGCCAGCGGTTTGGCCGCGCTGATGGTGGCAACCGTGCCGCTCTGGACGACAGTGTTCGCCCGCGTCTGGGGCTATCGCTCTAGCCGCTTTGAGTGGCTGGGGCTGCTGGTTGGCTTCGCCGGGGTGGTAATCCTCAACCTCGGCGGCGATATGCGAACCAACCCCGGCGGTGCCTTGCTGCTGATCATCGCGGCAATGAGTTGGGCCTTTGGTACGGTCTGGAGTCGCCGCCTGACCCTGCCCAGCGGCATGATGTTTACGGCAGCAGAGATGTTGGCGGGCGGCGGCGTACTGCTGGCAATGGGCCTGGCGCGGGGCGAGTGGTTCACTCGCGTGCCGACGAACGATGCGATCTTTGGCTGGCTCTACCTCGTGCTAGTTGGCTCGTTGCTCGGCTTCACCGCCTTCAACTATTTGCTGATGCACACCCGCCCCGCCCTGGCAACCAGCTACGCCTACGTCAACCCAGTAGTGGCCGTGCTGCTCGGTGCGCTGATCGGGGGCGACAAGGTGAGTGAGTTTGCCCTCTACGCCATGCCAGTGATCCTGAGCGGGGTCGCCATCGTGATCTTCGCCCGCAGCAGTAAGAAGAAGGAGGGCTAAAGTGGCCGTAGAGAACAACACAATCGCACGGGCTAGCGCAGAGGTGAGCAGCATAGCACAACCCAGGGCAACGGTGATCGACAACCGCCTGGCGATCATCCTCTCCTTCGTGGCCGTCTGCCTGATCTGGGGTTCGACCTACTTTGCGATCAAGAACGCGATCCTGGGCGGCTTCCCACCCTATCTGATGCTGGCGACCCGCTTCCTGGTGGCGGGCGGCCTGCTCTACGGCTTCCTGCGGCTGCGCGGTGTGCCGCACCCGTCCTTCGCTCAGTGGAAGGCGGGGGCTGCGCTTGGTGCCTTCATGTTGGTTGGCGGCCTGGGCAGCGTCACCCTGGCCGAGCAGTGGGTGGGGTCGGGGCTGGCGGCCCTGGCCGTCTCTACCATGCCGCTCTGGACGGTGCTATTTACCCGACTGTGGGGCTACCGCTCAAATCGGCTGGAATGGGTCGGCCTCTTTGTGGGCCTGGCAGGGATCGTGATTCTCAACTTCGAGGGCGAGATTCGGGCCAACCCACTCGGTGCTGTGCTGCTGATCATCTCACCAATCAGTTGGGCCTTCGGCTCGGCCCTCAGCCGCCGCCTGACTTTGCCCGACGGCCCAATGGTTAGCGCAGTAGAGATGCTGGGCGGAGGCGCGTTGCTGGCAATCCTCAGCCCCATCATCGGCGAACGCCTGACGCGGGTGCCGAACGGCGACGCGATCTGGGCGGTCGGCTACCTGATCGTCTTTGGTTCACTGATCGCCTTCCTTGCCTACAACTACCTGCTCAGCCATGTGCGGCCCGCCCTGGCGACCAGCTATGCCTACGTCAACCCGGTAGTCGCCATCGGCCTGGGGGTCTGGTTCGCTAGCGAAAAGATCACCATCTTCGGCCTGCTCGCCCTACCAGTGATCCTCAGCGGGGTCGCGCTGATCATGTTCGCCCGCGAACGCAGTCCAAAGGAGCAGGCATGAGCGCGAAAGTAGAGCAGCAGCCAGCCGACTGGCGACGGTTCGAGGGGCTGGCGTTTGGCGCATTGGGCGTGTTGTGCTTCAGCGTGACTCTGCCCGCCGCCCGCGCCGCCCTGCCAGACCTGGGCAGCACGGTGGTTGGCCTGGGCCGCGCCCTGATAGCGGCTACGCTGGCGGCGATCCTGCTGCTGGCCCGCCGCGAACGGCTGCCAGCCCGCAAGTACTGGCCGGGGCTGGCAGTGGTAGCCTTCGGGGTGGTGCTGGGCTTCCCCCTGTTCTCCGCCCTCGCCTTGCAGAGCGTGCCAGCCTCGCACGGGGCCGTCGTCACCGGCCTGCTGCCAGCAGCAACGGCAGTAATGGCCTTCCTGCGAGCGGGAGAGCGACCACCGCACATCTTCTGGCTGGGGGTCGGGCTGGGGTGGCGGCGGTGCTGGTCTTCGCCATCGCAGAGGGAGCAGGCTCGTTGCAGGCGGGTGACATCTTGATGCTGATCGCAGTTGTCCTCGCCGGGCTTGGCTACGCAGAGGGCGGGCGCATCTCGCGGGAACTGGGCGGGTGGCGGGTGATCTGCTGGGCCTTGTTGTTCGCCGCCCCCTTCCTGGTGGTGCCAGTCGCGCTGGCGGTGGTCGGCCACAACTTCCCGCCAATCCACACGGAGGCGTGGCTGGGCTTCGCCTACGTCTCGACAGTCAGTATGTTCCTCGCCTTCTTCGCCTGGTATCGCGGCCTGGCCCTGGGTGGGGTCGCCCGCGTGGGCCAGCTACAGTTGCTCCAACCAGTGCTAACCATCCTCTGGGCGGCCTTGCTGATCGGCGAGCCACTCAAACTGCAAACGATCCTCGCCTCCTTGCTTGTCGTCGCCAGCGTTGCCTTCGTGCAGTGGGCAGCACGGCGGAAGGGCTAGCGAGCAGGCTAGTAATTGCCCAAGAACCCGTCGTGCCAGCCACCAATCGTTTCCTTCGTGCTTCGTTCTCAAAGAAGAAGGTCTAAGATGGAGATGCTAATTGCTTTGCTGCTGCTGCTAGCCCTTGATTACGCGGTCTGGCGGTGGGGGGTGGATAGCCGCGAGGGGCCGTACTCGCACGAATGGACGCGACGGCGCGAGTGGCGCGGCTTCGGTGGGCTGCCTACGCCTGCGGCTGCTCGGTCGGGGGGGGAGGGCGCAGGCCGGGGCCAGTATAGCCGCCCACCAACCGCTGAAACTCAGTCATCACCTGAAGTGGGGCGAACGCTGCATCTGCCTGCGCCTGAACCAGCGGCTGGCGATTGAGCGAACCCGCCTGCCGCAGACTGGCGACCGCCTGCCAGTTCTGACCGAGGGCGGCCTGCACCTGCGCCAGGTGGTAGTGGGCCTGCCAGAGGCTGGGGGCGAGGGTGATCGCCTTCTGCAAGTCGGTGGCTGCCAGCGGGTAGTTGCCCGCCAGGTAGGACAGGTAGCCGCGATTGTTGTAGGCGATGGGTGATTGGGGGTTGAAGCCGACTACCTGACTGAGGTCGGCGTAGGCCCGGTCGTAGCGACCCAGCACCCGGTAGCAGAGGGCGCGGTAGAGGTAGGCATCTTCACGCAAGGGGTACATCTTGACTGCGCCAGTTGCCTCCTGCGCCGCCCTTGCGTAGTCGTTGTCGTCGGCGTAAGCGTTGGCGCGAGCAAGATAGGCATCGTAGGCGACGCTGGGCGAGGAGGGGATGAACAGCAGGGTCGCCTCGATAGCGGCGGTGTAGTCGGCCAGCGCACCCGCCCTGTCGCCTTGCATTGCCCGCGCCTGACCACGCCCATACAGGTAGTCGGCGTGGCCAGGCTTGTGCTGCAAAGCCTCGTTGTAATACTGGGCCGCCAGGCGGTGGTCGCCGTGCTGGGCTGCCTCCTGCGCCTTCTGGGCCAGCCGCGAGGTAGTGAACAGCAGGGGGCCGAAGTTGACCAACGCGATGATCAGCACGAACGAAACGACCGATACCAGGCTGGCAAGCGGCAGCCAGCTTTCCAGCCGATTAGGCGTGGTGCTGGCAAAGTAGTAGAACAGATAGATGGAGGCGGTGTAGAGGATGAACACGCCAAAAAGCCTGCGGAGATACTGCGGTTGCATAATGCGACGCATTGGGTTAGCCTTTGTAGTGAACCGAATTAGTAAGTTGGATGTGTTGTTTAACCTTCAATAACCGTGCCGCGCACTGGTTCGCCAAGCAAGGCGCGTTGCAACAGACCGGGCGTGTTGCCGTTGAGCAACAGCACTTGCAGCCCCGCCACCTGCTGGCAGAGGGCGTACATCTCGGCGATTTTGGTCAGCATCCCGCCGGTTACGTCCACCCCGTAGCTGCCACCCAGTTGCCCGCGCACCACATCGATATTGCCACCGTTGATCCGCTCGATCAAGGTCGCACCCTCGTCCTTGAGCGGGTCGGCGGTGAACACGCCGTCCACTTCGCCGACCAGGATCACTCGCTGCGGGCGCAGGGCTGGTTCTGCCTGCGCGAGGTAGAAGAACAGTTGCTCCGTGCTAATCACGGTGTAGTCGCGCACGGTGTCCAATATTGCGTCGCCGTAGACTAGGGGCAGGCAGCCGAGGGCCAGGCTAGTGAGCAGGGGGGCGCGGTCAAGGCTAGTTAGCTGGCCGTCCGCTGCCACCGCGGAGGCTGAGGGTTGGAAGGAGACAGCGGGCAAACCAGCAGTGACGAAAGCCTCGGCTACCAACTGATTCAACCGGCCAGCGGCTAGCCTTGTTTCGGCAAAGCCCCGTAGACTCTCTGCCGCGC
>JBBROH010000214.1:0-6413 GCA_038229595.1 Chloroflexia bacterium
CTGCTCGGCAGCGGACTGACCGCCCTCGCTGGGTTGCTCACCGCCGACTAGCTGGCTGGCCCCCGCCGCATTGAGTGCATCAGCCATTGCGGTGCTACCTGCTGTTGGCTCGCCATCGCTAGCCCCCGGCTGCCCAGTTGCGGGCTGTTCGCGGGGTGGGCGCGGGGTAGTACGAGCGCGATCCGCACGCGGGGCAAAGACCATCGTCATGTTACGCCCCTCCATCTTCGATAGCTGCTCCGGGGTGCCGACCTCGCGCAGGTGTTCGCTCATGCGGTCGAGTACCTGGCGGCCAAGCTCTTGATGGGTAATCTGCCGCCCCTTGAACTGCACGGTCAGCTTGACCTTGTAGCCCTGCTCCAGGAAGCGGTGTACCATGTTGGTCTTCACATCAATATCGTGGTCATCCATGATCGGCGACAGGCGCACTTCCTTGATCGTGGTGATCTTCTGCGTCTTGCGCGCCTCACGATCCCGCTTATCCTGGTCGTAGCGGAACTTGCCGTAATCCATCATGCGGCAGACTGGTGGCACCGCCGTCGGTGCGACCTCAACCAGGTCCAGCCCCCGCTCACGAGCCATCGTCTGGGCCTCGCGGGTCTGCATGATCCCTAGCTGGTTGTTGTTCTCGTCAATTACCCGCACCTCGCGGACGCGGATGCGCTCATTTACCCGCAGGTTCTTACCGATGACTAAGCCTCCTGTTTGCAACAGCGGGCGCAAAGATTGCGCCCCCAACCTATCTGCGTAGACAGTCGTCACCGGTGCAGCAACGACCCTAAGCCGCCTGGTCTGGCAGCTTGTGGCTATAACTATATCACATAAGCCTGCTAGCCGTCAATTGGTTGAGCGTTAGATTCGCGCCCGGCTCACAGATTGCGGTAGTCTATGGTCGCATCGTAACCGGGGCTGGTCTCCAGGCTAAGCACTGTCGGCCAATACTCGCCAGGGTGGGGGTTGCTCAGGCTGATCAGCAGGTAGGCGCGCTGGCAGCCGAGCAGGGCGCGCAACTGCGGCCACTCGAAGTTGCGGGCGGTCTCCTCGCCCAACAGGCGGCGCGCGACTGCCCGCCAATGCACGCCAGTGCAGGGGATAGGGCGCGGCTGCTGCAACTCCTCGGCCCACACCTTCGTCACCAGCCCCCCCTTCGGGTCGCGCCGCACGGTGCAATAGACTGCCGTCACCTCGATCAGGGCCAGCGAGCGTTCCTGCCGCTGGTAGATCGCCGCCACCGCCGGGGCTGCTGGTTCGGCGTGGGCTGCTAGCCAGGCAGCCCGTTGGCTGGGAGCGACCTGCCCTGCCAGGCGTGGGCGGGCATAGTCGAAGTCGGCAATTGCATTCTCCACATAGGGGGGCGCAGGTTGCCGCTGCACTATCGCTAGCTGAGCAATGTCAAAGGCGCGCAGGACAGTGTTATTTGGGTAGCAAAGGTCTGTTAGTTGTAGCTTGCCGCTACCCCGCACCGGGCGTAGCCACTGCTCTCCTGGGCCAATGCCCACCGCAGTCACTCCGTCTTCGCCCACAGCGGTCGCCAATACAACCATGTTCTCCACCCGCGCTCGTGGTACCTTGTCCATCATCCCTCCCCAGCCCCTGTAGTTGCTGCCAGGTTAGCACACCGTTCGATCTGCGTCAAGACAGTTGACAAGTGCGGCTCTGCATTGGTATGATCTAGCTACCATTTGGCTTAGAGTTGGCTCAAAGAACAGGAGTAGCAGCACCCATGCCCAGCCGCCAGGAACAACTTGAGTACGTACTTGACCTCGCTAACAATCCCACCCACAACTACCAGTTGCCCGATGCTAACCTTACCTTTAGCGGCGGCAATCCCGGCTGCGGCGACGTTGTTACCCTCTTTCTCAAGCTCAACCCAGAGACCCAGGAGATCGAGGACATCAGCTTCGAGATGGTGGCTGAGAGTTGCACGATCAGTCGGGCGGGCAGCAGCTACATCACCGACGAGGTGGCTGGCCGCAAGTTGAGCGAAGTGGACGACATCCACGCCGAGCAACTGATGAACGAACTGGGCCGCGATGTGGTGAACAGCCGCCCGCGTTGTGCCACCCTTGCCCTCGGCACCCTGCACGCCGCCCTCAAGCAGTGGCGCGACGACCAGACGCGGGCGGCACTCGCCAACGAGCGGCAGGGTTGAGCCTGCCAGAGCCACTGCTCTACTGACCGCCCCCACTGCCGCTCGGTATGGGCTGAAGCTGGGCTAATAGGGACGGCAGCACCAGCATTAGCCGGTACTGCCGTTCGGCCCAGCCTGGTTAGTCTTGACTGCGGGCTAACCAGGGCTGGTTTCTCTGCTCCAGCTGGTGTTCATCCTGACGTTCTGGCCTGGGGCTTGGCCTTCACCGCTCCCCGTTTCTGGCCGCCAGGTGAGCTATATTTCGTCGATCTGGGCGCGCTGGAGCTTGCCACTGTAGTCGATGTAGAGCGTCTTCCACTCGCTAAAGGTGTCCAGTACGGTCTGGCCGCCCTCGCGGTGGCCGTTGCCGGTGCCGCGGGTGCCACCAAAGGGCAAGTGAACCTCTGCGCCGATGGTGCCAGCGTTGACATAGAGGATGCCAGTGGTAACATCACGCATCGCCTTGAAGGCGTTGTTGACGTTGGCGGTGTAGATGCTGCTGCTGAGGCCGAAGGCGGTGTCGTTGTTCACCTCAATCGCCTCGTCGAGTGAGCCGACTTCGATCATCGCAGTGACCGGGCCGAAGATTTCCTCCTGGGCCACCACGTCGTTGCGCTTGACGCTGCCGATCAGGGTGGGGCTGTAGAAGAAGCCACCGCCCGCACCCTGGCCCTTATAGGGTTCGCCGCCAGTGAGGATTTCGTTGCCGTCCTTCTTCGCCCGCGCCATGTAGCTGTGGATGCGGTCAAGTTGCTTGCTGTTGATCACAGGGCCAACGTCGGTGGTGGCGAGCAGGCCGTCGCCGAGGCGCAGCTTGTTGATGCGGGCAACCAGCTTGTCCGCAAGTTGCTGACGCACAGCGCGATGCACTATCACGCGACTGGCGGCGGTGCAACGCTGGCCGCTGGTGCCGAACGCGCTCCAGACGATGCCCTCAACCGCGAGGTCGAGATCAGCGTCGTCCATCACGATCACGGCGTTCTTGCCGCCCAGTTCGAGGCTGATGCGCTTGAGCTTGTCGGCCCCACGCTTGGTCACGGCCACGCCAGCCTCCGTCGAGCCGGTGAAGGAGATGACCTTGACATCATCGTGGTCAACCAGGGCGTTACCCACTTCACCGCCGGGGCCAGTGATCAGGTTGAGTACACCAGCGGGCAATCCTGCTTCCTCAAAGATGCGGACGAAGGCAGCGGCTAGAGCGGGGGTGTCGCTGGCGGGCTTGAACACCACTGTGTTACCCATGATCAGGGCAGCAGTGATCTTCCAGGAGGGGATCGCCACCGGGAAGTTCCAGGGGGTGATCGCCGCAACCACGCCAACAGAGTCGCGGATGGACATGGCGAACTTGTTGGGCAGTTCGCTCGGCACGGTCTGGCCGAAAGAACGCCGCCCCTCGGCAGCCATGTAGTAGGTCATGTCAATCGCTTCTTGCACGTCGCCGCGACCCTCGGCCAGTACCTTGCCCATCTCGGTCGTCACCAGGCGGCTCAGTTCTTCCTTGCGCTGCACCAGCAGTTCGCCAATGCGGAAAAGGATTTCGCCGCGCTTGGGGGCGGGTAGGGCGCGCCACTTGGGGTAGGCAGCCTTTGCTGCCGCAACCGCATCTTGCACATCGTCAGTAGTGGACTTGGCGACCTCGGCCAGAACCTCGCCAGTCGCAGGGTTGAGGCTCTCGAAGGTGTGGCCCTTGCGGGCGGCTACCCACCTACCGTTGATGTAGTTCTGCACTTGCATAACGTCTTTGTTGCTCCTCTCTTGTTTCGCTCACCCACGCGTGAGGGGGTGAAGTTGGCTCCACCTCGTTGTGGACACTGCATTATATCACATTTGCTGCTGGCTTAGAGGGTAGCAAGTAGCCGCCTGGAGGGCATAGCGCAGCCCGGCCTTGACGCTCTACCCCTCTTTCCTTTAGACTGGGGCCAACGAGGTGCGTTATGCTAAAGAGAACCCTACTGTTGATCGTGGTTGCTGCTGCCCTGCTACTTGCGCTGGGCGGGCAGGTAGGTGCCGAACCTGCTAGAGGCAGCTTGCCGCCACCCAGCCCGGCAGCGTGCGCGCTCGGCTGGCAGGATGAGCCAGCCTATGGGCCACTGCGCTACCTCGGTGGCGCAGCAGCCTCCATTGCTGCTAACAGGTTCTACTACATTGGCGGCGCGGGGGTCGGCAATAGCTTCCTTACCAGCACCACTTACCTGGACTTGAGCGGCCCAGTGGCTAGCTGGCTGACTGGGCAATCGCTACCCCTGGCGCGCAGCGAGTTCGGCTCTGCCCTGGTCGCGGGTTCCATTTTCGTGGCTGGTGGGCGCAATGCGAGTGGCGTGCTGACCGACGTTCATGCCTACACAGTGGCTAGCGACCAGTGGTACACGACGACCGCTCTGCCAGAGCCGACCGGCGGCGCGGCGGCAGCTAACCTCGCTGACAACTTCTACTTGCTCGGTGGCTATCACGCCAGCGGTAGTGGCTTCAGCACCAGCACCTACGTCTATAGTTACGCTAACGCCCTCTGGTCGAGCGGCCCTGCCCTGCCGGTCGCCCTCAGCTATGCCGCAGCGGCCACCCTCAGCGATACCATCTATGTCGCAGGGGGGCAGAACGCGACTGGCTACCTGAACAGCCTCTACGCCTATAATGGGGCGGGCGGCTGGCAGGTGCGGGCTAGTATGCCGCTTACCATTGCGCGTGGTGCGCTGTCGATCTACAATGGCAGGTTGCTCTATACTGGCGGCTACAATGGTAGTCGGCTGGTTGGCACCTACCTCTACGACCCGGCGAGTGATAGTTGGACGGTTGGCCCGCCGCTACCTGGCCCGCGCATCTTCCACTCGCAGGCGACCCTGGCCGACCGCGTGCTGGTCAGTGGTGGCGCGACCGATGCTGGTCTGACCAACTCTACCCTCAGCCTGCGTACCGCCTGCCCTACCGCCACGCCGAGCAGCACTCCCCCAGCCGCCAGTACGCCAACCAGCAGCCTGCCGCCCACTTCGGCGACCGCCAGCCCGCTAGCTTCTAGCACGCCGACCAACAACGCGCCAACCGCATCCGCGACAGCCAATCCCTTGCCGACTGGCACCCGCACCCCTGCTAGCACGCCGACTATCGGCTCACCAACCGCTACCGAGCCGCCCGCTGCGACCTTTACTGCGCCCGTGCCAGCAACCGGCACCCCCTGCGCCAACTTCAGCGACGTGCCAGCCAGCAGCGTGTTCTACGACTATATCCGCCTGCTCACCTGCTACGGCTCCGTTAGCGGCTACCTGGATGGCCGCTTCCACCCTGGCTACAACGTGACGCGGGCCGAGATCGCCAAAATCTTCGTCCTCACCTTCAATCTCCCGCGCCAGACCCCGCTCACGCCTAGCTATAGCGATGTGGCGACCACGCACTGGGCCTATGTGTTCATCGAGACGGCCTATACTGGCGAGGCCTTGCGCGGCTACCCAGCCACCACCTGCGCGGGGCGTGGCCTGCCAGCCGGGCGTAGCTGCTTCTTGCCGAACGAGCCAATGCGGAGGGCAGAACTGGCAGTGATGGTCGTTCGGGCGCGAAGCTGGCCCGACACTGGCTGGCCGCCGATTCCCAGCTACAGCGATGTGCCGCCCAGCCACTGGGCCTACCCCTACGTCGAGAAGGCCAATCGCTATCGGGTGATCAGCGGCAACGAAGGCCGCTTCCGCCCTAACGACTACCTACGCCGCGACGAACTGTGCAAGGTTCTCTACCTCTCCTGCGCCGCCGATGGTGGCCCTTGCAGCAACCTGCGCTAGCCCAAAGGCGCGGCCACGCCCCAACTCTGACGTAAGCACCCTGCTCTCAGCAGCCGTAGAGCAGGCCCCAATCTTGCTGCTACAACCTGTGGTACATTCACGGCGTGATCTCAGCCAAAGCGGTTGACATAGTTAGCTAGAAGCTCTATAGTGTTATTACCCTGCATGGGGGATTAACCATGGGGGATTAACCAGCCCCTCGGCTCGGCAACCAGTACCAGCGCAGTCAGAGGAGAAGTACGATGAGCCAACCAGCCGTTGACCTTGCCGCCGCCTTGTTCGAGAGTGCGCCGGTTGCGCTGATCTACTGTGATCACGATCTGCGGGTGCAGAGCTATAACCGTCAGGCTAACCTACTCCTGGTGGGGCTGACCACTGGCCTGTTGCTAACCGACTTGCTGCCGAAGCTAGTGCCTGGTTTGCTGGCGGGGGTGTTGGTGGTAGAGCAGGGTGGTGGCTCCACCACTCGCTATCTTAGCCTCAGTAGCGGGTCGGTTGCTGGGCAGCAAGGCTAC
>JBBROH010000215.1:0-6222 GCA_038229595.1 Chloroflexia bacterium
CCGGTGCTGCGCCAAATCTACGACCAGATGCCCGACCCTAAGTGGGTAATCTCGATGGGTGCCTGTGCTAGCAGCGGTGGTATCTTCGACAACTACGCGATCATCCAGGGGGTTGATCGGGTCGTGCCGGTGGACGTGTACATTGCTGGTTGCCCACCCACACCCGAAGCCCTGATGCACGGCCTCCAGATGTTGCAGGAGAAGATCAAGCGCAACCCCACCCCGCCGCTCGATCCCGCCCCGCTCGACCCCAGCCGCGCCTAGCCACCCAGCAGGAAACGAAGATGACAGAGCAGACTACAGTGGAAGAACAACAGCCAGAGCCGCTCCCGCGCACCATCCTCGATGACCTGCGCGACCTCTTTCCCGCTGCGGTACAGGCGACTGCCAGCTTTCGGGCTGAGGCGACTGTCGTCGTTGCGCTAGACAGCCTACTAGCAGTGCTGGCCCACCTCAAGGAACACGGCTACAACTACCTGGAAGACCTGACTGCTGTAGACTGGCCGGAGCGGGAGCAGGGCGGCCGCTTCGATCTGGTGTACCAACTGCTCTCCCTCGCCTCGCGGCAGACGATCCGCCTCAAAACCCAGGTGGCCGAGGACGAGCCAGCCCCCACCATCACAGGCATCTGGCCGGGAGCCAACTGGTTTGAGCGCGAGATCAGCGACCTACTCGGCATTGAGTTTAGCGGCCACCCCGACCCCCGCCGTCTGTTCATGCCCGAAGGCTGGCAGGGCTATCCCCTGCGTAAGGACTACCCAATCACCGGCTACGAGCGTGGTAGCGGCAGCGGAGCGAACCCGCCGGTGGTCCACCAGTACGGCAGCCGCCCCGACCAGGGACCGGGCGCGAACAACAACGCGGGCTGGTCGCCGCTGGCTATCGCCCCTGCTGCTGGCACCCGCGCCAAAGAGATCAACCGCGAAGGCGACGAGCGCGCCAGCCAGTCGGGACAGGGAGATTAGTGGAGCCGCAGTGGGCCAATCAGGGAGGTGACAGATGGCAATTGAGGTAGCTAGCGAACAGCTAACGGTGCAGAGCGGCCAGCCCTACGGTGATGGTGGCGACCCGCGTCGGATCACCAAAATCAACCTCGGCCCCCAGCACCCCAGTACGCACGGGGTGTTGCGCCTGATCCTCACCCTGGAGGGCGAGACGGTGTTGGAGTGCGTGCCAGATGTCGGTTTCCTGCACACTGGCATTGAGAAGACGGCAGAGTTCAAGACCTACCACCAGGCTCTTACCCTCACCGATCGCATGGACTACCTCGCCCCGCTCTCCAACAACCTCGGCTACTCGCTCGCGGTGGAGAAGCTACTGGGCATGACCGAGAAGATACCGGAGCGGGCTGTAGTTGGCCGCGTGGTGCTGGTAGAGTTGCAGCGGATCGCCAGCCACCTGGTGTGGTTGGGCAGTAGCGCACTCGACCTCGGCGCAATGAGCGTCTTCCTCTACTGTATGCAAGACCGCGAAATGATCCTCGACATCTTTGAGCTAGTCAGCGGCGTGCGCCTGATGACTAGCTACATTGCCATTGGCGGCCTCGCTGCCGACCTGCCAGCAGAGTTCGTGACGAAGGTCCAGCAGTTTGTAGACCACTTCCCTGCCCGCATCCAGGAGTACCACAACTTGCTGACGGACAATGAAATCTGGAAGGAGCGCACCATAGGGGTGGGCATCCTTAGCCAACAGCAGGTGATCGACTACTGCCTGGCTGGGCCAATCGCGCGCGCCAGCGGCCTGGACTGGGATTTGCGCCGCGATATGCCTTACTGCGGTTATGACCGCTACAGCTTCAACGTGCCGACCCGCACTGAGGGCGACGTGTACGCCCGCTATCGCATCCGTATGGACGAACTGACTGAGAGCCACAAGATCGTACAGCAAGCCTTGCACGCTCTACCCGGCGGCCCCTGGCGCGTGGACGACCCCAAGATCGTTCCCCCGCCCAAGCACGAGATCGGCACCAGCATGGAAGCTCTGATCCACCACTTCAAGCTGTTCACTGGTGGCTTCCGCCCCGAAGCGGGCGAAGTCTACCAGCGCATCGAGTCGCCGCGAGGGATGCTAGGCTTCTATATCGTCAGCGATGGCGGCCCGCGCCCCTATCGGATGCATGTGCGCGGCCCCAGCTTCGTCAACGTGCAGGCTCTACCGCTGCTAATGCAGGGGGGGATGCTGGCTGACGTAGTAGCCAACCTTGCCAGCATGGACTTCATCCTCGGAGAGGTAGACCGCTAGTGGCAGAGCAAGACAGCGTGACGAAGCAGCTTTCGCCAGAGACGATAGAGCAGATTGGGCAGGTGGTGCGCCGCTACCCCTCTCCGCGCAGTGCGATCATGCCCGCTCTCTATCTTGCCCAGGCTGATGCAGGCTACCTGACTGCCCAGGCGATGCAGGTGGTAGCTGAGGCGGTTGGCATCAGCCCGGCTGAGGTGGAGGAGGTCGCCAGCTTCTACACCATGTACTACTTCAAGCCGGTCGGTCGTAACATCCTCAAGGTCTGCACCAGCATCTGCTGCTATCTCGTTGGCAGCGACCAGGTGGTGGCCGAGCTTGAGCAGCGGCTAGGCATCAAAGCGGGTGAGAACACTGCAGATGGCAACATCCGCCTCGAACGCGCAGAATGCCTGGCTGCTTGCGGCGAAGGGCCTACTGCCCAGCTAAACGACCTGTTCCTCGGCAAGCTAACTCCGCAGCGGGTGATAGAGTTGGTGCAGGAGTTGCAGGGGGGCTTAAGCAGCCGTGCCAGAGCGCGTCCTCAGCCTACGTGAACTTAACCGCGCCACCCTCGCTCGCCAATTGCTGCTGGGACGGGCTGATTTGCCTGTGCTTGTAGCCATGGAGCAGGTGGCAGGCTTGCAGGCGCAGTTGCAGAATCCGCCCTACATTGGCCTCTGGTCGCGGTTGCGCGGCTTTGAGCGCGAGCAACTTACTCGCCTGCTCGTAGAACGGCAGGTGGTGCGCGCAACGTTGCTGCGCGGCACCCTCCACCTGTTCACCGCTGCCGACTATTTGCGCTTCCGCCCCACATTGCAACCCGCCCTCGAACGCGCCTGGCGAGCCTTCCACGGTAAGGACGTTGTAGGGCTGGACGTAGAGAGCGTGGTCGCCACCGCCCGCCACTATTTCGACCAGCAGCCGCGCAGTTACACTGAACTGGGTAAGCTGCTGCTGCTGCACGAGCCAGAGCGCGACCCTGCTGCCCTTGCCTACACCGTAATGCGTACCCACCTGCCTATCGTGCAGGTTTACCCCGGCGGTAGCTGGGCAGTCGGTGGCACCACCACCTACGCTGTCGCCGAGCAGTGGCTGGCCCAGCCACTCTCTGCTAGCGATAACCTGCCAGAGCTGATCCGCCGCTACCTGGCTGCCTTCGGCCCAGCCACTGTCGCCGACCTGCAAACCTGGTCGGGCCTCAGCGGGCTGCAAGCGGCGGTTAAGGCCTTGCAGCCTACCCTAACTACCTTCCGCGACGAGGCTGGCAAGCAGTTGTTCGACCTGCCAGCTGGCCCCCTACCGCCAGCCGATACTCCCGCGCCGCCACGCTTCCTGCCCGATTATGACAACCTGATCCTCGCGCACAGCGACCGCCGCCGCTTCGTGCCAGACGCTCACCGCAAGAAGGTGTTCCTCACCGCTGCGCGAGTGCGGGCTACCTTCCTGCTCGACGGCTTTGTGGCTGGCACTTGGAGAAGCGAGCGTAAGAAGAAGGAAGCGCGCCTGCTGATCGAACCCTTCGTGCCGCTGGCCGAGCCAGACCGCCGCACTTTGGCCGAGGAGGGGGAGCGGTTGCTGCGCTTCATCGCGGACGATGCTACTGGGTTTGTTGTCAGCTTCAGCGATTAGCCGCTTAGCGAAGGAGCAGAACGCATGGTTACCGAGCAGCAGAGTGCCGACCTGAACGAGCAGTCACGCCAAATCTGGGACGCGAACGCCGAAGCCTGGGACAGCCGCATGAACGACGGCGGCAACTCCTGGCAGGTAACCCTGATCCAGCCGACCGTCAGCGAGATGCTGGACATCCAGCCGGGCCAGCGCGTACTGGATATCGCCTGCGGCAACGGCATCTTCAGCCGTCATCTTGCCAGCCTCGGCGCGAACGTGGTCGCCTCCGACTTCAGCCCCAGGCTGATCGAATTGGCGCAGCAACGCACCCCGCCCGGTAGCAGCATCCGCTACCTGGTAGCTGATGCAACCAGCGAGCTGGAGTTGCTCGCCCTCGGTGAAGCGGCCAGCTTTGACGCAGCGGCCTGCAACAACGCGATCATGGATATGCCAGAGATTGCGCCGCTGTTCCGTGCCGTGAGCAGGCTGCTCAAGCCGGGTGGCCGCTTCGTCTTCTCGGTCATGCACCCGGTCTTCAACGGGGCGCACATAGCGAAGGTGATCGAGCTAGCTGATTACGAGGCGGAGCCAACCTACGCGATCAAAGTCGCCTGCTACCTCAACCCCGGCCTGACCACCGGCCTGGCGATCAGGAGCCAGCCCCAGCCTCAATACTACTGGCACCGCCCCCTGCATACGTTGCTAAACGCAGCCTTCGCGGTTGGCCTGGTGTTGGATCGCCTGGAAGAACCGCCTGCGCCTGGCCCGCTAGTGCCTGAGCGGCCCCTGGACTGGGCAAACTTCGATGCGCCCCCGCTGCTGTTTGCCCGCCTGCGCTTGCCGAAGTAGCTGTTTTCAGTTTGTGCAATATGGTACAATGGCGCATGGTATGGTATAATAGTGGCGCAACATCTGCTGGTCAGCTATCTTCGCTCGCAGACTGGCGTAACTGAAGCGGACGAGTCTGTAGCTTCACAGCGTAGCTACTAACCATCATTCTGCGTCGCTAACTCAATGGCAGAGTAACGGACTTTTAATCCGTGAGTTCTGGGTTCGAGTCCCAGGCGACGCACCATACATCAACAAGGTTGGCAGGGGTTCAGTGCTGCGCCCTTGCAAGCTGACGCAGCACCGGGGCGCGAAAAGTCGCGCCTTCTGCAAGGGAGGAGTGCCGATGGATACGCTTGTTGCCCCAGTTACGCCAACGACCTACGAGCCAGTGCTGCTCCGCAATCGCATGATCGAGAACATCCGCGAGGTTGCCGTCTACATCAGCGACGGCGGCTACGAGGGGCTGCGTCGTGCGCTGAGCCTGGAGCCAAAGGCAGTGGGCGAGGAGGTGCTGAACGCGGGCTTGCGTGGGCGCGGCGGTGCGGGCTTCCCGGCTGGCCGCAAGTGGAGCTTCTTGCCTCCCCTCGGCGACAAACCGCGCTACCTGGTCGTCAACTGTGACGAGAGCGAGCCTGGCACCTTCCACGACCACGAGATCATTGAGGATAACCCCCATCTAGCGGTCGAGGGCATCATCATCAGCAGCTACGCCACCAGCGTCCACCACGCCTTCATCTACGTGCGTGGTGAGTTCGCCCTCGGTGCAGAGCGGCTGGCGCGGGCGGTGGACGAAGCGCGGGCGCAGGGCTTCCTCGGCAAGGACATCCTCGGCAGCGGCTACGACCTGGAGATTACCGTACATCGTGGCGCAGGTGCCTACATCTGCGGTGAGGAGAGCGCGCTACTAGAGTCGTTGGAGGGACGGCGTGGCTACCCTCGCCTACGGCCACCCTTCCCCGCCGTCTCCGGCCTCTACAAGTCGCCAACGGTGATCAACAACATTGGCACCCTCGCCAACGTTGGCCCAATCCTGCGGCGGGGAGCCGACTGGTACAAGGCGATAGGCACGGAAAAGAGCAGCGGCCCTTGCATCTACTCTATCTCTGGTCACGTCGAACGCCCTGGCAACTACGAAGCCCCCATGGGCCTGACCATGCGCGCCCTGATCTACGACTACGCGGGGGGAGTACGCAATGGCAACGCGCTCAAGGCGATCATCCCTGGTGGTAGCTCCGCCCCCATCCTGCCCGCCTCGGCAGTAGACCTGGTTTTGGACTTTGATAGTGTGGCGAAGGCGGGTTCGATGCTCGGTTCTGCCGCGATCATCATCATGGATGAGACGACCGACATGGTAGCTGCCGTGCTGCGGATGGTCGAGTTCTACAAAGAGGAGTCGTGCGGCAAATGCACCCCTTGCCGTGAGGGAACGTACTGGATGGTCGAGATCCTGGAGCGGATGATGCATGGTGGCGGGCGGCTGGAGGACATCGATCTGCTCAAGGACGTGGCAGAGAACATCGCGGGCAAGAGCTTCTGTCTGCTGGGCGACTCGGCGGCGGCCCC
>JBBROH010000216.1:0-6180 GCA_038229595.1 Chloroflexia bacterium
CGCCGCTGCTAGTGGGCGCAGCCGCGAACTGCTAGCCCTCGCCCAGGAGCTTGCCGCCTGCTGCCCAGTCGCGCTGGCGACCGAGATCGCCGTTAGTGGCTCGGTGGCGCGGGGCGTGGCCGACCCGTACAGCGATCTGGAGATTAACCTCTGGGCAGAGCGCGTGCCAGACGTGGCTGAGCGCAACGCGTGGTTGCACGAGGTTGCTGACAGCAACGTGGAACTAGATGTGCTGTCTCTGGCTCCAGAGATGGTCAACTCAATCTGTCGTTACCAGGGGGTGTGGATCGAACTCGCCTGGCAGCCGATTACGCCGGTGGATCGCCTGTTTGCTGCTCTGCTGGTGGGCGCAGACGTGCAGAGTGGCAGCCTACAACTGGCCGAGGCCGTCACCCACGCCCTGCCGCTCCGCACTGAGGGTAAGTTGGCTGCCTGGCATGGGCTGCTGGCGCACTACCCAACCGCAGTGCAGCGGCAGGTGATCGAGAGCCGCACCGCCGACTGGACGCACCCGCTCTACGCCGAGGCTCGTTGGGCTGTGGCCCAACGGCGGCAGCAGCTAGCCTTCACCGAGCAGGTCGTTAGCTTGCTGAACAGTACCCTTAGCATTCTCTTTGCGATCAGCCACGAGTGGGAGCCTGCCTACAAGTGGCTGCCCCAACTGAGTGGCCGCCTCTCTGTTGCCCCGCAGCAGATGTTGCAGCGTATAGAGCGCATCCTGACCGCCAACCAGCCGACGGCGCAACTGGCAGCCCTCTTTCGCCTGATGTTGGATACCCTCGACCTTGTGCCAGCGGAGATCGACGTGAGCAAGGCGCAGGCAGTCTTGAGCGCGAGTCTGCACGAGCATGGCTACTGATTGGCTGGTGGCCCACTGCTTGCTGAAATTAGGCAGGCGGCTTAGACAACAAGCAGAGGAGGGGCAACGATGGATGAGCGCGAACAGACGATCCAGAACCTACAGCAGGGTGGCAGCAATACGGGCGGTGCCGAGGGTGGCCTGATCAACCTGGCCGCCAACGTGGAGGAAGGCAGTGCCGAGCGTACGGCGGTGCTGGCCGACTTGCAGGGCGGCAGCGGTGAGCATACCGATGTTGAGGCCAACGAGCCGGGGGAGCATCAAGAGCCGCCGCTTGAGGGCGAGGGCTACCAGCCCAGCGGTGATCCGCTGGGCAACGACCCCGACAGCTACGATGGTGGGGACTACAAGAAGGAGAGCTAGCGATGGGCGACGTAGAACACGACCTGACCTACGACCTGGCTCAGGATGTGGGCGACTCTGGTATTGACCAGAGCGAGGCAGAGAGCGAAGACTATCTGGCCGCCAACGGTAGTGAGTGGGCCGCCGCTGATGCCGCCTATGCTGACGGCGAGATCGCCACGGGTAGCGAGGGCGGTGAGCAGGCAGAGGGTGGCGAACCTGGGCTGGGCGCAGAAGTGGGCAGCTACTCGGCGGAGGACGTGGAGGCGGACGGGGGATGAAGACCCAGCTTGTTCGTAGCAACGGCTATTCGATCAGCCAGGCCATCCGCTTGCTCAAGCTGGGCGAGCCGCTAGTCATCCCCACTGACACGGTCTATGGTCTTGGCGCACTGATCGACGAGGAGGCGGTGGCGAAGCTGTATGCGGTGAAGGGCCGGGCCTTCGACAAGCCGATTGCCGCGCTGATCGCCCGCCCCCAGGCTCTGGCGCAGGTGGCAGACCTCGACCAACTTAGCCCCGACCACCGCGCCCTGTGCGACTTGCTGATCGCCCGCTTCTGGCCCGGCGGTCTTACTCTGGTTCTCCCCGCTCAACCAACCGTGCCAGCGAAGATGATCAGTGGTGGCGCGACGGTGGGCGTACGGATGCCAAACCACCCGATTGCCTTGACCATCCTGGAACAGTGTGGTGGGGCGTTGGCAGTGACGAGTGCGAACCAGAGCGGCCACCCCAGCCCAAACAGTGCTGAAGCCGCCCTCGCCAGCCTGGATGGCCGGTTGGAGATGATCCTTGATGGTGGCAGACAGCCTGCGAGCCTGGAAAGCAGCGTCCTTGACCTGAGCGGCGAGCATCCCCGCCTGCTCCGTGCTGGGGCAGTCACGGCTGACGAATTGCGGGCGGCAGGGGTGCTGCTGGCTGGCTGATCCGCCCCTTGTCTGTACAAGAGTGCTACTGCTATACCTGTTTTTGCCACCTCCTAATCGCTCAAATCCTCTTATCGAAGTTTGCCATAAGGCCACTGGTACTAGTGATTGTGGCACGGCATTTGCATTATAGCCAACAAGCCCACGAGGGCTACCACCGCGAACAAGCTATGGCAGCCGCTGCCTGGTGCAGCACCAGAACTATAGGAGATGACAGAGATGAGCGACAACACCCACAAGAACTCGGATACGAACAGCGGTTCCACGTTCACCAACTTGAATGAGATCAAGACCGGCTACGAAGTATATGGCATGGACAACCAGACGTTCGGCACCGTGGAGAAGGTACTGAGCGATGGTATCCAGGTTAACGGCCAGCGTATCGCCACCGCCGCTATCGCCCGCGTAGAGAACAAGCGCGTCTACCTCCAGGTAGCCGGGGCTGACTATCTCCAGGACGGCGTGCTGCGGGTGCCGATCATCGAGGAGCGGTTGACGGTTGGCAAGCGCATGGTCGAGGCCGGGGCTGCCGAGATCCGCAAGACCGTAACCAGCGAGGAACAGACGGTGCCGATTGACCTGATGCGCGAGGAAGTCAACGTCCAGACCAACGAACTGAACCGCGCGCTCACCGCCGAGGAGGCCGCAAGTGCCTTCCAGGAGGGTGTGATCCGTGTGCCAGTGCGCCAGGAGGAGGCCGTCGTTGCTAAGGAGGCGGTTGTTACTGGTGAAGTCGTGATCAACAAGACGCAGACCAGCGAGCGGCAGCAGATTACCGACACCGTGCGTCGGGTGCGCGTGGACGTGGATAACAACTACACCCAGTACCGCAACCGCTACGAGCAGCAGTTCGAGGCGAACCAGGGCCAGTACGCCAGCACCTCCTTCAGCGAGGCTGAGCCGAACTTCCAGGTTGGCTACACCGCCGCCCGTGATGCCCGCAACAAGGGCCGCAAGTTCAACGAGGTTGAGAGCGACATCCGCTCCACCTACTACGGTGACAGCAGCAACGATGAGTGGAAGCGGCTCCGCGAGGAAGTCCGTACCGCCTACGACGATGTGCAGAACGGCTAGTTCAACCCCTTAGCTAAAGCTAAAGATACGGCGGGTAAGTGCGACCACAAACGCGCTGCCCGCCCTTCATTTTGCCCGGTTTGACAGCACCCATCGCCTACCCTCTTGCGCTGCAATGGTGTATAATAGGCCAAACTTCTGTTCGCAACTAGATGAGGAGCGACAATGGCACGGAGCAAGAATGTAATGACCACCCGCACGATGCTGGGTGCGGGTTTGGCGGCGGGGGCAACGGTGGGCGCACTGGTTTCGGCCACGCGCAGCGGCCAGCGCAAGATTGGTACCCCTACGCTGATCAACTGGCAGCGGGCCAGGCAGGTCGCCGCCCTGCTCAACCGCGACGATCCCTTTGCCAACCAGCCGAAGGCAGAGTTTACCCGTTATTACGCCCAGCTAGTCAAACAGGCCGCCCCTCTGGTTGCCGAGGCAATTGGCAGCAAGGTGGCAGTACCCAGCTTGCAAGTAGCGGCGGTCAGCAGGGCGCAGTGGGTAGCGGCTAACATCCACAGCTTCCGCAACCTGTTCGACCCAATCGACCAGTTCCACCTGGAGAGCTTGCAGCAATCGGGTGCAGCGGGCAGCCTACCGAACCTGGTAGTGGGCAGCCTCAACCAGCTAGTACTTAGTGCCGAACTTGGCACCCTGCTGGGCTACCTCAGCAAGCACGTGCTGGGCCAGTACGATATCAGCCTACTGGGAGCGGAGGCGGATCGCGGCAAGCTGTTCTTCGTTGAGCCGAACATCGCGGCTACCCAGCAGCAGTTGGGGCTGGATGCCGACGACTTCCGCCTCTGGATTGCCTTGCACGAGGTTACGCACGCCTACCAGTTTGAGGCGCACCCGTGGCTGCGTCCCTACTTCGACGGCTTGCTTGGCGAATACTTCGATCACCTCAAGGGCGACCTCGGCGCAATGCGTGATAGTGGCTTCAGCCTCGGCAATATCGTGGGCCGTGTGCGCGAAGGGCGCGATGAGGGGCGTGGCTGGCTGGAAGCAGTAATGACCCCGCCGCAACGCGACCTCTTTCAGCGGATGCAGTCGTTGATGACCATGGTCGAGGGCTACGGCAACTACGTGATGAACAGCGTCGGGGCGCGCCTGCTGCCCAGCTACGAGTTCATCCACGAGCGGGTTGAACACCGCCAGGGCAACCGCCGGGTGGTCGAGCGGCTGTTCATGCGCGTGACTGGCATGGCTCTGAAGATGGAGCAGTACGCGCTTGGCGAAGCCTTCATCAACCACGTAGTCGAGAGTCGCGGCCCGGCCTTCGCCCCCCGCATCTGGCGCGGCCCAGAGTACATCCCCACCACCGCCGAACTGAAGGATCACGAAGCGTGGATCGCCCGCGTCGAGAAGCTGGGCTGATCCGCTAACAGGAAGGAGGGCGGGCCATGCCCTTCGATGCAGGTACCGTTGCCACCAAAATCAACAAGACCGCCGAGGAAGCACGGGGCAAGTTGGCCGAGCAGGAGCAGGCCCGCTTGCTGGTTGCGCGCCTCTACATCGCTGCCAGCGAGAGTAGCGACAGGCTGGCTGAGTGGAGCGAAGCCGTAATCCAGGCCGAGCAGCACACCTACAGCAGCTATGCTTTGCCAGTGCAGACAACCAGCCCCAACGCCTTTGACTACCCCCTCCAACCTCCGTTCGATGCGCCAGGCTACCGGGTCGTTGCCACCGACTCGTCGTTCATCGAAGCCGACAAGCATCGGGGGGCATTCTGCCACCTGATCAACGTCGCGCAGGCGATGATCAAGTATGGCGACGAACAGGAAGCCCTGGTCGAGGCGATCCCCCACCACTATCCGGACTATCTGCTGCCGCGAGCGCGCCGCCGCGTCGATCCAGAGCGCGTGATGCAGGTGCAGTGCGCCGCCCATGAGATCAAAGCCCTCTACGCGATGGCCGAGAGTTATGACGACCTCAGCCTGGCGATCTTTGACGGCCCACTCAATCAGACCCTCGCCCGCCTCAATGGTGCCGAGAGCAAGTCCGACTCTGGCGGCGACAAAGAGTTGAACGACCTGTTGACGGGCTTCGACGACACAGTTAAGGACTTCGCCCGCCAGCTACACACCCCGATAGTTGGCTACAACAGCCGCACTAAGTCTGATCTGGTGATCCGCTCTTTGGAGGAAGCGATCAACGCGGGCTTCTTCAGCGACCTGAGCGACGCGGAGGATCACCTGCTCAAATCCGCCCTCGGCTACCTGGACGATGGCGACCTCTTTAGCGTGTTGCTGGCCCCCGGCGAACGGTCGCTGGCCTTCACTGCCTGGCAGCCAGCCAAGAACAAGCGCAAGGACTTGAGCGAGAACCGCATCCCAATCATCAGCTTCTACCTGGGCGTTGGCGACGGGGCGGCTACCGGCGTGGAGCGGATCGACACCCTGGCCGACTTCGGCCCGCAACTGGATGCGATCCAGCAGGTACTGGTCAGCCAGTGCAGCCTGGGCAATGGCTACCCGCCTGTGCTGAACCTGGCCGACCGCTACGCCTTCCTTACGCGGGGGGGCGACCGCGAGACGTACTTCGCTTTGCTAGAGAATGAGGGCTTGCTCAAGCCGCCCTCGCTCAAGAGTAAAGATAAGCAGAACAGTGGGAGGAACGTGTGAGCATACGCACAACAGTTGGCGAGATAGTGACCGCCGAGTACAACAACTTCTGCGCCGAGAGCTTCGAGTTGAACCAGGCTCCCCCGCTGGGCGGTCTGGTGATCGCCGATGGGGTGGTGGGCCTGCTCTACAGCCTGCATACCGAGCGGTTGGGCGATAGCAGGCGCAAGGGTGATGGCACTGGCGACGAGGATGCCGTCTACAAGCAGCACCCTGAGCTGAAGTTCATCCTGCGGACGCAGTTCACCAGCCTCTGCCTCGGCTGTTATGACGGCCTGCGCCCGCAGCACTTCTATCCCGAACGCCCACCACGCATCCACTACCCCGTTCACCTGTTGGCAGAGAGCGAGTTGCTGACCTTCACCGCG
>JBBROH010000217.1:0-5919 GCA_038229595.1 Chloroflexia bacterium
CCAGCAGGCGGCTGACCGTCAGCTTCGCCAGGTAGGCGGCGAGTGGCTCTGGCACCTCGGTCGGGTGGGCGTGGCCGACAAGCAAGATGCTGGCGGCAGGCTCTGCTTCGCGCTCCACCTTGCCCAGCATGCTATCTTCCTGATCTACAAACAGCCTGCGCCAGCGACCACGACTGAGGGTGAGCAGGGCGTGACCAAGCTGGCGGTACCCGCCCGCGTTCAGGGTGCCTGCCAACAGCTTGAGGCTGAGGGGTTGCCGCCGTTCCAGGTGGTTGAGGCCCAGTTGGAACAGGGCCGCCTTCAGGTGGCTGGCTTGCTCCTCGTCCAGGCCGCCAGCCAGCAGGGTAAGCAGGTCTGCCGACTCCGCAATCCACTGCTCAAAGCGGGCCGGGTCGTCCAGTTCGGCGTAAGTGGTCGCCAGCAGGTTGAGATTACCGCCTTGCTCGTCCTCGGCACCAGGCAGCAAGTAGTGACCGCCAAGCTGCTCGGCGAAGATGCGCCAGCGGCCTTCGGGGTCGTAGCCGTAGAGGTCGAAGCTAGCCAGGTAACTGAGGACGGCCCACTGCTGGGCGAGCTTGTGGAGGTACTCTGGCTTGCCGCCGCTGATCGTGCGGTGGCCGGGGGCGGCGGCTGCTTCGGGGGCGAAGGTCACAACCGTGCGGTCGCGGGCGAGGCCGAGCGGGGGGTAGGTGAGGTCGGGCGGCGGCGTGGCGCAGGCCAGCCAGGTGAGCGGGGCGACGGCTGCCGCATTGAGGGTGAAGTGGCGGCCACACTGGTTGCGGTTAAGCGGTAGGCTGGTGCGTAGCCCGCGCTCAACATCGCTGCGCCCGCGCATGAGCGTGGGCGCAAAGCCGAGCCGTTCCAGTTCGCCAGCGAAGCGGGTCTGCTGGCTAGCGGCGTGTCCCTGCGGCGCACGCAGAGCAAACAGCAGGCTCAACTCCTTCAGCCGGTCTTCGCCTTGCCGCATCTGGTGCAGCCGCTTCTCCACCTCGCCGCGCTCGATCTCCAGGTTGGCACGCTCGGTGAGGGCAGCGGGGGTGGTCGGCTGGCTGTAGACCAGGTGGGGGCCAGTGATTGGGCCATCGGGCAGGGGAGTGCGGAAGCGATCCCGCGGCTGCTCCGCCTCATCGGGGGCAACCAGTTCGGCCAGGCGCGCATCAATGTGGGTCAGGCGACGTTCCAGCACCTTGAGCATCTCAACCTCGTAGCGGGCCGGTTGCAGGTGGACTGTGACATCGTACTCATAACCCGCGAGCGCAGCACTCCGCAAGACCGGCCAAAGCCACTCGCCAGCGGGGGCGGCAGGGCTGGGCGGCTGGGCGCAGTAGAAGCTGACGCTGGTCTGCTTTTCTAGCAAGATGCTGTCGGCGGTGAGGTAGGAGGAGGCGGGGCTGATCACGCTGAAGGGGCTGTCGGTCAGGCGCGCCCGCTCATCCTCGCTCAGGTCGCTGGCGGGGCGCAACCAGGCCAGCAGCCGTTCCGCGATCTCGTTGCTGCCGAGGGTGCTGCACTCAAAGGGCAGGCTGGCGTAGAGTTGGGCCAGGCGAGCGGCCAATTCGCTCTCGCTGCTGCCGCTGACCGCCAGCCCACACCAGACCTCCGCCGCGCCATGCTCGTGCCAACGGCGCACCTGCCCGCTGAAGTCAGCCCACAGTTGCTCCCCGGTCGCCGCCGAGTGGACAAAGCGGCGGGCGATCCGCTTGCGCCAGCGGGCCACGTAGCGATCCACGTCGAGCAACCGCCGCTGCAAGATGAACTGCACTGGGAACTCTGGCAGATGCTGCTGCAAGGTTTGCAGCACGCCCTGCTCGCGCTCCCGTGCTGCCAGCCAGTAGTTGAGGCCACGCAGTTGTAGTAGGCCAGTTAGCCCGCCACCGGTCAGTTGCAGCGCACCAAACCGCTCTACGCCCGCGTCGTTGGTGACGGCGTAGAGATCGGTGAAGCCGAGCCGTCTTTCCAACGCCCGACTATCGAAATCAGTGCTGAGGATCGAGAGGAGCATCAACCCACCTTCGCCACAAAGATTAACCAACCGTGCCGCAGAGATCGTGCCAGATCACGCCGCCGCAATTATATACCGTCAGTTTGGCCGCAGGCAACTACTGTTCGGCGGCCCGCCACTGGGCAACGAGGCTGTTGACCACGTTGGCGTAACCGTTGGGGTCGTTCGAGTCGCCCGATGGGGCGTAGCGGGTGGTGATCTGCTCTGGCGTAACCAGCCCGTCACCGATGTAGAGGCTGCTGGTGAGCAGCTTGTACCAATGTTCTATGGACTGGTCGTAGTTGTCGTACAGAGCGTAACCCCCATTGACTTTGTAGCACTTGTACTCTGTCACACAGCGGATGTTGCCCCAGGAGTGCGTAATCGTAGCCATGCCCTTAGTGCCAGCACTACTTTCGTGGATGAAGAAGGCCAGGGGGTAAGCCGGGTCAATGCCATACTTGAGGCCAAGGTCGTAGAGTACCTGACCCTTGCCCTGGGCTGGCGAACTGTAGTCCTTCAGCACGCGCTCTATGGTGGCGACGCTGATGCTGGGTAGGCCGCGCAGGTCGTGGGCATCGGAGCCAGGGTGCCGCATCGCCAGGCCGTTGCCGACTGGGGGTTGCTGAGGCAGGGCAGGTTGCTGGGGCTGGGGGGGCTGGCTGCCAGTTAGCTGTTCCTGCACCAGTTGGCCGGTCGCCATTGCTGCCCCGCCGCTGAAGCTGACCGCGCCCAGGTTGCTGGCGATAAAGTGGCCGCTACCGAAGATCAGGGTAGCACTGAGCAAGAGTGCCGCGCCAGTGGCGGCCAGGAAAGAGGTAGCCTTGCGCCCACCCTTCGCCTGCACCACAGCCTGCACATCCTCGTAGTCTGCGCTGAACATCTCTGCCGGATATGCTGGCGGGGTCGCTGGCGGCAAGCCCTTGCTGCGGGCGGGCGGGGGTGGCACGGGCGAGGCAGGGGGTGGCTGCTTGGCAGGCTTGCTCTGCTCTGGCTGGAAGGAAGCGGGTTCACGCTGCCAGGCACGGGTGTAGGTCTCCCGGTAGGCTGCTGCTTCAACATCTACTAGCGGGGTCTTGCGGGCGGTGGGGGGCAGAGGGGTGGAGTAGCCGCGCTTGCCCTTCGCGGGGCTGGCTGTGGGGGCGGCTGGGGTAGGGGCGGCGCGCTGGAAGCTGCCAGCCACGTAACTACCTTCCTGCTCAAGCCACTGCTCGAACCTGATCGCCTTGCTCACGGTGCTTTTCCTTTGCGCTAACTGGGCGGGGGACGTAGTTAACCTTCGGCAAATGGGCCATGCGAACAGGTAGCAACCTGCAAAGGTGAGTACGTTACGGCCATGCAACGTACCCACCTTGCAAGTGGGGCTGGACGGGCCAGCCCTGCGCCGAAAGCCGAACTACTTGGCAGGGGCTGCCGCACTGCCGCTGACGGGCTGGGCTGCCGCCGTGCTGCTAGCATTGCCGAGCGCGCGCTCGACGCTAGCCCTCTCCTCCGGCTTCATGGCGCGGAAGGCGGTGCCGTCGTTAATAGAGGCAGTCTGTGCGCCCTTCGCCGAAATCACCAGATCGGACTTGCCATCACCGTTCAGGTCGCTGATCTCAAGCTGCACCGGCACCTTGTCTTCGCCCTTGCCGAACAGGTAAGGGCCGGTGATCGTCATCGCCTTGCTGGGGTCGCTGCCAGGGAACTCGACCACCGTGATCTGCCCATGCAGGTTGATCGCCAGGAAGTGGCTGGGCAGGCCGCTACTCTCATGGCCGACAAAAGCCTCGACGTGGGTGGTGCAGGCCTGGTCGCAGAGGTAGCCGAGGTTATCCATGCGGCTGCCCATGAAGCCGACTGCGCTGCTGATCAGCAGGTAGGCAACGATCACCGCGACCGCGAAGCCGCCCGCCAGCATGATCGGCTTGGCCTGCCCGAAGCGGTCGCCAGCCCCCGCGAACTTGCCGCCCAGGTCGAAGCTGGGGCGCGGCTTGCTCACCTGCTGAGTGGGGGCAGCGTAGGTACTGGTGCTGGGGCGGCGCAGGTCGCCGGTCGCCTGCCGCTCGGCGGTGCGGACGATGCGGGGGCCGGGTGCGCTGGCAGCGGGCATCTCCTCGGTCGCGCTGTCATCCATGAAGTCCAGATTACGGTTGACGAGTTGGCTCCAGCCGGTATTGCGGCTGCTGCGCTCCTCCTGAAACTGACGCTGGGCCTGGCTAGCCATCTTGCTTCCTCCTCCTGGTTTGTTCCAGTATGTGTACTAGAACACACTGGCTTTTGAGCCGGGGTACCGCCGTTTGCGATACCCCGCAATCTGGTTGGGTGCTGCTTAGTTCTCGGCGAAGCGGCGGATCACGTAGAGCAGGCGAGCCTGCACGCGCACCTCGGCACTGGGGACGAAGATCGGTGTGTAGGCCGGGTTGGCGGGGGCCAAACGGACAGTTGCACCTTCGTGGTAGAAGTGCTTGAGGGTGACGGTGTTATCGTCCAGGCAGGCGACCACGATCTCGCCGTTGCTGGCGGTGTCACTCGGCTGCACCAGGACGAAATCGCCGTCGCCAATGCCGGCCCCGGTCATGCTGTTGCCGCGCACCTTGAGGATGTAAGCATCCGGGTGGTGCTGCAACATAGCGGCGGGGAGGTCGAGGCTGCCACTCTCTGGGTTGGCCTGGATCGGGGGGCTGGCGGCGATCTCGCCGATGATCGGCACGCGCACTGCTGGCCGCTCCTCCTTGCGCTCGCTTTCGATCAGGCGCAGGGTGGGTGGCGGGGGCGGGGCAATCAGCACTTCGATGCTGCGGGCAGCGTTGTCGGTGCGGCGGATGTAGCCCTTGCGCTGCAAGGCATCCAGGTGATAGACGACGGTGCTAACCGAAGCCATCTTCAACCCCTCTGCGATCTCGCGGTAGGTCGGCGGGTAGCCCTTGTCGTAAGACCACTTGGCGATGTACTGCCAGACGGCCCTTTGCCGCTTCGGTAGATGTGCGCTTGCCATCAAGCCTGCCCTCTCACTTCCCGTGTCCGCCCGCAGGCGGGGATGTATGCCGTTGTTTGCTACTGCCTTGCTAGAACATCTGTGCAAAACTATTGTACTCAGAACTGCCGTTCTTGTCAATACCTTTTGGCCCCGATTTTGGCAAATCTGTTCTAATTCGCCAAGATCGCTGTTCTGATCCGTTAGAAAGACAGTTGCGGTCTAGCCCTGACCAGTCATCTGCCAGAAAACCCTTGACACTGCAACCATTTTCGGCTATACTTGCCCTAGCAACGGTTGATGGTGCAAGCATTGCGGGGGCAAGGGTTGTAGCGGCAAAGAGCGGAGGGTGGCAGCAATGGCGAAGCAAGTAGTGGCTGAAAATGAGGAGCCTGGGCGTGCTAACCCGCTGCCAACAACGGGCGGTGGGCTGCTGGGTTGGACGGGCGAGTGGGGGATGGACAACCTGGTGACGGACATGGGCAGGGTGATGTACAGCTTCCATCGGGCGGCCCACGTTACTACTGGCCTGACTAGTGCGCAGTGGCGGATGATCTCGATCCTGCTACGCCACGAAGGGGTGGAGGACGGTGAGTTGGAGCAAGAATTGCACAGCAAGCTGCAAGACGAAACCAGCTTCATGCAGAAGTTCAAGAGCGAGGCGCACCCTGGCCTCAGCCAGCGACGCATTCAGGAGATGCTCGGCGTAGACGCAGCAGGGATTACGCGCACGGCCAAGCAGCTTGAGCAGGACGGCTGGATCAGGCGCGAAAGCGACCCGAACGACAACCGCTACACTGTGATCCGCCTGACCGCGCAAGGGCGCAAGCTGGGTGAGGAAATGCCGCAGCGGATGATCGCCATGTGGCAAAAGGCCAGCAATGGGATCAGCCGCGCCGAGATGGAGCAGATGCGGGCTACCCTGCGCCTGCTGGCGGACAACCTGGGCGAAATAGATGGTACAGCTTGTGGAGAGTAGCTC
>JBBROH010000218.1:0-5907 GCA_038229595.1 Chloroflexia bacterium
CTGCACCAGTTGTGGGGAGAAGCCTTGCGGATACTTGAACCAGCGATGCAGCGGCAGCTTCTTGTTCGCCACAAAGGTAACTAGCTGACCGTAGCTGAAGTCCTCGCTGAAGTGCGGGCGGTAACGCTGCTCCAACTCCTCACGGGCAGCGGTGCGGCCACTAACCTGCGATTGCAGGGCTGTTTGTTGAACGGCAACCATCTAGCTACCCAGCCCTTCGACCATCACCACCGTCAACTGCGCCAGGCTGGGCAGTACCAGCGTCGCCTGGGCCAGCGCAGCAGCAGTGGGCGGGAAGTGCAGGTTGGGGACGGCGATCACCCGTGCGCCGCTGGCGGCAGCAGAGAGGATGCCATTGCTGCTGTCCTCAAAGGCGACGCAGGCTGCGGCTTCCACTCCCAGGCGCGAGGCGGCTAGCAGATACACATCAGGAGCAGGCTTGCCGTGCGTCACCTCATCGGCACTGGTCACGCTCTGGAAGAACAGACCGAGGCCACTGACGTTCAGCACCAGGTCGATCAGGGTGCGGTGCGAGGCCGAGGCGACCGCGAGTGGGTAGCGGCTAGCCAGCAGCCGCACTGCATCCTGCGCCCCCGGCAGCCAGGGTAGCTCTTGAGCGTAGAGTTGCTCCATGCTGGCGACCACGGCAGCAATGATCTCCTCTGCTGGTTGCTGGATGCCAAACTGCTCCTGGATGTAGCGCGCCCATTGCGCCGAGTTGTGGCCGATCACGTTGACGCTGTCCTGCTTGCTCCACAGCCCGCCCTGTTGCTGAACGTAGCCGTGCCGCGCCTCGTCCCAGTAGAGTTCGGAGTCCAGCAGCAGGCCGTCCATGTCGAAGATTACTGCCTTGATCATTGGTTGGCACTCTGGAGCATATTGAAGATCATCAGGGCTACGTCCTTGCGGGTGGCAGGAGCATTCTTGCGTAGCTCCCCTCCGCCGCCGATCACGTTACGGCTGTAGGCGCGCTCTACCTGCTTGTAGAGCAGGTCGTTGGATTGCACGTCGCTGTAGTGGGGCGCGCCTGGCCCTGGTTCGTCCTGCCACTGGTTGGTGCGGACGATAGCGGCGATGGCCTGGATGCGGGTCAAGGTCTGGTTGGGGTTGAAGCGACCACCCGCCCCACTCATCCCGCCGTTGGAGACCATAGCCACGACATCGCTGTAGTAGGGTGTGGTTTCGCTCACGTCGCCAACGCTGCCAGCCAGCACTGCTGGATTGCCCGGCGGCAGGTCGAGGGCAGTAACCAGGGCGTGGGCCATCTCAGCGCGGGTGACAGGGCGTTCCTTCTCAAACGCGCCGCCGTTGGGGGCAAAAACCACCCCGCGACAGGCAACATCCATAATCGGCGTGTAGTCGTCATCGCCCTGCGGCACGTCGCTGAAGCGCAGGGCGCAGGGGGTGGCAGTCGGGGCGGCTGGCACTGCTGGCAACACAGTGTCAGTCGGTAGCGGCAGGGCCGTGGCTGTTGGCGCGACGAATGCGATGCCGGTGACGCTGATCGGGCTGGTCGGGCTGACCAGGATCGCCAGGGCAGTGCTGCTGCTGGCGGCACTGGCGGTGGCGGTGATTTGCCCAGCGGTGACGGCAGGTTGGGCGGCAATGCCAGGATTGCGGGTGACGATCACCAGCAGCAGCAGCAGCACTGCGATGCCCCCGCCCACCAGCCAGGGCAGGCGGTTCGCTTCAAAGGTGTTGCGTAGCCCAGCGGTGCGGGTGTGAGGGCGGGTCTTCGCTACGATGATCTCGCCAGTGCGCGGGCGGCTATCCGCGTCGGTCGGGCGGCCAGCCAGGCGTGGCGACCCACCCAGGCTGCCACTGCGGCGGGCTGGTTCGCCAGAAGCGTAGTTGTCGCGGTATACATCGCGGGCCGGGCTGGAGGCTGGCTGCCCCGTCTCATTCAATTCAGCAGGTGGCCCAAAGCGGTCGTCGCCGAAGCTAGTGGCGCGGGTGCCGGTCGCTATCGGCTGGCTCTTGTCGAAGTCGGCGGCAGTGACAACGGTCACGCGCTTGGCCTGGCTGGGCGGTGGGGCGTTCTGGTCGGGCGGGGTAAAGTTGGCGGCTGCTACCAGGTTGCTGGTATTGCGGTTGTTGTCACCGGGTAGTATCTGCGGGCCAGTACCCTCGCGGGCCTCCAGCGGCGGCGCGTCCTCGAAGGGGGCCGGGCCGAACGCATCATCGGGGCTGAACGGCTCAAGGTCTGGCACGTCTAGCGGCGGCAGGGTCACTGGCGGTGGGGCGGCAAACAGCGAAGGGGGTGGTGGGGCGACGAGGGCGGGCGCAGGCGATGGCGGTGGCTCGTCGCTGAAGTTCTGGAACTCTACCGCTTCCTCCGCTGGCGGACGGCGTAGGCTGTCGCTGACCGGGCGGTTGGCCGCAACCGGGGCCGGGGTGGTCTTGCCCGCCAATGCTTGCTGCAAAGCATCCAGGAACTGGTCGAAGGTAGGATAGCGGTTGCCCAGCGGCGCAGTCGAACGCCCGATCACCTGGGCCAGAGCTAGAGCCTGGGCCGCACTCAATTTGCGGGTCGCCTCGCTAGCCCCACCCGCCAGCAAGCTACGTAGCAGATTGCCGAGGATGGCAATGTCGCCCTGCTCGCTGTCACCTTCGCCGCCGATGCCAGGAGGAGAAAAGCTGCTGACCCGCACGCTACCGTCCTCGTCGCTAACAAGGCTGGTCGGGTCGAGGTCGTAGCGCGGCGCGCCACTGCCAAAGCGACCACGCGCCCACTTCAGCCCCTCGGCCAGGGTGGTAACAATCGTCACCGCCCGCTCTGGCTCAAGCGGCAGTTGCCCCTCAAGGTTCTGCCCTTCTACCCAATCAGCGATCAGATAGTAGAGGGTCTCGCCCGCGTTGTCGGGGGTGGAACTGCTGCCGCTGTCGAGCAAAGCGGGCAGGACAGGTGGCGGCATTGTCCCCACCTGCCCAGCCAGGCGGGCGAATTGGAGCAGGCGGGTCTGCTCCTCGCCACTGCCCGATCCGCTGACGCGCAACAGGAGAGCCTGAACTGGCTTACTCTGCTGCTCATCCCAGCCCTCAAAGACGACGATCCCCTCCCGCTGATCCAGTCGTCGTCGCAACTCGTAACGTTCGCCTACCTTTGGACCGGCCATCTATGCCTCTTCCTTCCCCGTTTTCAGCGAGCCTGCTCTCAATCCCGCCGTCGCTCCTGCTGATTGCGGAGCAGTTGGCTGCTCAGGCTCTCCCCACTGGCAGCGGGGGGCGCAGCGTTGCCGGACTGGTTCGCTGGCCTTATTGTACTATCCTTGTCAAGCGGCAGATTGGCTCTTTCCACCAAATTGGTAGGCAGGGGTCGCGCGGTGCTGCTGGGGCTGCCGACGCGGGTGCGCTGCTCTGCTCTTTGCTTGGCCGCAAAGAGGGCGGTGCCGTCGCTGACCCCAGCTGTGACTGGCTGGCGACGGCGGCGACGGCGGTTGAACCAGTTTTCAAGTTCGCTGAGGCCGACCGCCACGCGGCGTACCCCCACGTCGAGCGGCAGCAGCAGGATAGCGGCAGCAAGAGTGTAGGGCCAAAGGTCGCTGCTGCTAGCCTGCGCCTTCAGGTTGTGAGCGGCAAGGGGGGCGGGGTTGTCGCTGGGGTTGAGCAGCAGTTGACTGGGCGCGCCCGCTTGCAGGTTGGGCAGGCCGAGGCTGATCAGGCGGCGCAAGAAGCTCTCGTTGCCGCTGCTCTGGCGGTATTCGGGTGAGTAGGGGACGGCGAGGCCGAGAGTCTGGGTCTCGCTGAAGGCCGTATTGCGCTGCACCTGCGTGCCACTAACTGTCACGCTGCTGGCAACGATGCCGCCCGCTCGCACGCCTACCAGGTAGACCCCTTCGCCTCGCAAGGGGAAGTCCGCTTCGTAACGGCCCGGCGCACTCTGGCGCAAGGTCACGGTGTCGGTCAGGCGGTCGGGGCCAACTATGCTAGCGTTCACCTCAAGGTTGTTGAGGTAGCCTGTGCCACCCAACGCATCAACCTGCACATGGCCGCTGTTGTCGTTGATAGCAACCAGCGGTTGGAGGGAGGTAGCCGCCTGACCCGGCATCGTCCAGCGCACCGCCTGCGACCAGAAGGTACTGAACTGCGGCCACGTCACCCAGTCTGCTGCCCACTGCCCATGCCCGTCGCTCGTCCAGGCCACAGCGCGACCCAAGCCATACTGCCAGGCGGCCAGGATTGGGTCGCCATTGTCCGAGGCGAGGATTAGGCTGGCGAGTGGCTTGACACTGCTACCCACGTAGCCGTAGAGCCGGGGCAGCGGCTGGCCGGTCAATCCACGCATGATAGGGCTGACCCCGACCAGGGCGGGGGTGAAGGGCCGCTCGTTCAGGTAGCTGCGGGCGGCCATGCGGGTCTCTTTGGTGAAGATTTTGGGCAGATCGTTGCCGCTAGTAGACTGGTAGAAGCGACCACCCGTGCGCCGCGACAGTTCTTCCAGGGTTGGCTTGTCGATGAAGTCACCCAGGCCGATGGTGGTGATCGTGATGTTCGCGTCGAAGGCTGCCTTGCCAGTCACCGCAACGTCGCCGGGGTCGGAGATGCCGTCGGTCAGCAGGATGATCGTCTTGGACTTGGCAGCGGCCTCGCCAAGAGCGTCAATCGCCGGGTTGAGTGCGCCCCACATATTGGTGCCACCAGCGATGTTAATCGTGCTGATCGCTTGCTGGATCGCCACTGCGTCATCTACTGGGCGCAGGCGCACAACAGTGTAGTGGTCGTTGTCGAAGGCGATCACCCCCAGCACATCATCCACACCGAGGTTGGCAACCGCTTGCTTGGCTGCCTCGATAGCAAGGTCCATCTTGCGTGCGCCGGTCGTCGTCCGCTCATCCATGCTACCAGAGTGGTCGATCACCAACATCACAGCGGTATTGGCTTCGGACATCCGATTGGGCAGGTTCATGTTGATCGGCAGCGTGTCCTCCAGCGGGGTGCGGAAGTAGCCGCCGAGGGCGAAACTCTCGTTGCCACCGAGGGCGATCAGGCCACGCCCTAGATCGCGCACATAGCTCTGGATCGCCTCTGCTGCGCCAGCGGGCAGGGTGTCGGCGGCCACATTGTCCAGCACCACCGCGTCGAAACTGGCGAGTTCGGTCACGGTTGGCGGGCAGAAGGCCGCTGAGACCGCCTTCGCCTCGATGCCAGCCTCACGGAGGGCCACCAGCAGCGGGCGCGACTGGCTGGCCTGATTGCTGACCACCAGCACGCTGGGGTTGCCCTGCACAAAGCTGAAGGCAGAGTAGCTGTTGTTTTGGGCCACACTGTCGCCGCCCGCGTCGGTGGCGATCTGCACGCGGAAGGTCGCCAGCCCCTTCTCCGCGACCGTCACTTCCTGGCGAAAGGTGTTGCGGCCCACATTGAGTTCAACCGGGCTGACCCGAATTAGTTGCTCGCCACGCAGGATGGAGAGGCGGGCGGGCTGCTTGCGCGTGCTGTTGACCACAATATTAAGGCTGAACTGCTCGCCCTGGCGCACGCTTGGCGGGGCTGTCAGGTCTTCAACCGACACTTCGCTGCTGTCTGCGCTACGCTGTGGGGCGAAGTTGACCGCGCTGAAGGCGATGCCGTTGCTGGCCGCAAGCTGGGCGGCCTCCAACGTGCTATCCAGGTTCTCGTTGCCGTCGCTGAGGACGACGATCCGCTTTTGGCTGGCGGCGGGGAACAGGGCGGTGCCGAGGCGCACGGCAGCGGCAAGGTCGGTGTAGTAAGGATGAGGCTGGCTCTTGACCTCCTCCAGCGGGGCGGGGGCGATCAGCGGGCGTTCAACCATCGCCTCCTGGGCGAAGACGACAACGGCGGCGCGGTCTGCTGGGCTGAGTTGGGCCATTGCCCGATTGAGGAAGACCAGTTGTTGAGCCTGGGCTGCCGCCGGGAGGCTGTCCGAGCGGTCGAGCAGGAAGACGA
>JBBROH010000219.1:0-5905 GCA_038229595.1 Chloroflexia bacterium
ACATGGGCGCACCCCCCTTCAGCCGCCTGCTAGCCCTGGTAGAGCGGGCGCGGGGCGATTTGCGCGTGGAGATCGTGATCGCTCGCGATGCCGAGCGCGAAATTAACCAGCAGGTTAGCGGCCTCGCCCGCAAGCAGGTGAAGATCAACGGGGTAGCTCGCCGCGCCGCCGACCTGATCGGCCAGGTCAACGTGGTCATGTTTGCGCCAGAGGATATGGCCCTCGTCACTACTGCCCCGGCAGCCCGCCGCCGCTACCTGGACATGACCATCTCGCAGGTAGACCACCGCTATATGCTCTCGCTAGCCCAGTACAACAAGGTGCTGCTGCAACGTAACGCCCTGCTGCGTGACATCCGCGACCGGGGCCGCAACCCCAGCAGCCCGGCAGTGCGTGAGGAGATGGTCTACTGGAATGGCGAACTGGCCCAGGCGGGGGCCTATGTCAGCCTACGCCGACAGGACTTCCTGCTGCGCCTCTCTGCCCTAGCCGAACCGCTGCATGAGCAACTAGTAGGGGGAGGCGCGCCGCTCTGCCTGCTCTACAGCAGCGCGGTCGCCCCCAACGTGCGGGCCAATCTTGCGCCCACCCTGGCGGCACCCCGCCCGCCTGCCACCCCAGAGCTAGCAGCGGGCATCCCCCAGGTACACCGCCTCACCGAGCAGGTGCAGACTGAGTTCGCCGCCCAGTTGGAGGCCGCTCGCCAGGAAGAGGCCCGGCGCGGCGTGTCGCTGATCGGCCCCCACCGCGACGACTTCAGCTTCAGCCTGGGCGACGGCCCCCAGGCTTCTCCCCTCGCGGTCTACGGTAGTCGTGGGCAGCAACGCAGCGCGATCCTTGCCCTGAAGCTAGCCGAACTCGCCCTGATGGAGCAGGAGGTGGGCGACCGTCCGATCCTGCTGCTCGACGACATCCTTAGCGAACTGGACGCAGGCCGTCGTCAGTTCCTGCTCGACACTGTGCGCGCCAACCCCCGCCAGGTGTTGATCACTGGCACCGCCGCCGCCGACTTTGAGCCGGGCTTCCTGCAAGATGCTACCCGCTACCGGGTGGAGGCGGGCCGGGTGACGGAGCTTGCCGAGGATTGAGCGCGGTGTAGCGAGCTTCAGCAAACAAAAGTCCCCGCCTCCATCTGGAAGCGGGGACTTCGCTAACCGTAGCTCTAAAGGCGTGGTCGTGATCGCCTGGTGAACAACCTTGCTCAGTTCGCCACGGGCGATGCTGGCGTTGGGGCGGAAGCAGGTGCCGCTACCACCAGCGCAGGTCGCCCCCCTGATTATGCCCACATGGGCCAGCGTCTCGATCTGCTGGTAGCCAAAGGCAGTAGCTGGCACGTCGCTGAAGGTCGGGCTGGTCGGGGTGAAAGCCATGTAGTTGCGGATGCGTTGCACTATCACCACGGTCTCCACCCGGCTGATGTTGGCGTTGGGCCGGAAGGTGCCGCCAGGGAAGCCGCTGATCGCCCCTGCGTGGGCAGCAGCCTCGACATACTGGTAGAAGGTGTAGGTAGCTGGCACGTCGCTGAAGGTCGGGCTGGTCGGGGTGAAGGCGGGCAGGCCAAAGCCGAGCGTAGCGATCTTGGCGAACTGACCGCGACTGGTGTTGGCGTTCGGCTGGAAGCTGCCGCCAGGGAAGCCGTTGATCACCCCACGACAGGCCAGGAAGGTGATGTCGCCATAGAAGATGTTGCTGGTCGGCACGTCGGTGAAGCTGATCGCGCAGGTGGTGGCCATGGGGCTGACTACCGCCGTGCTGGTGGCAGTGCTGCCAGCCGGGGCGGTGTTAGTGGCAGTGCTGCCAGCGGGAACGGTGCTGGTCGCAGTGCTGCCAGCCGGGGCCGTGCTGGTGGCGGTGCTACCAGCCGGGGCCGTGCTGGTGGCGGTGCTACCAGCCGGGACGGTGCTGGTGACAGTCGGTTGCACCGGGGTGGCGGTTGGGGTGGCGTTCGGGTCAACCACGGTGAGGAAGGCGGCGGTGATTGGCCCCCATGTCTGGAAGCCCTGGTAGTCAGTCACCCCGCGCCCACGCATGAAGATAATATGCCGCCCGAAGCTGAGGCCGCTGGTGGCGATGCTGGCCTGAGCCTGCTCGTTGGTGCTGTTGAAGCTGCCATCCACTGCCGTCATGCTGATGCCCACGCTGCCGCTAACCCAGGGTGGCGTGTCCAGGTAATACTCGGCGGCCCCCACGTTCTGGCTGAGGGTGTTGGCCGTCCAGTTGTACTGGATCGTAGCCAGCAGGCTGGCACTGACCCCCTGGGTGACGGTTAGTGGGATACTGGCGGTGCCGGTCACGTCCGGGCCGTGGGCCAGCAGGTAGGGATAGCGGGCGATCTTGGCCTGGTAGAGCAAGGCACCCCGGTTCTCCGGCCAGAGAGTATTCTGGGTATAGTCGTAGGGAACGAAGAAGTCGTCACCGTCCACCTCGGTGGTGAAGGAGGGGATGCCCAGTTCGCCATAACCCCAGTCGGCAGAGGTACCATCGGTGGCATAGAGACCAATAGACTGCTCGGAGAGGTAGCCGCTACCACCCGCGTTTACCGCGCTCATGTGGTTGCTGATGTTCCGCAACTCAGAGTTGTTGGGGGTGATGCTGTTAACGCCACCCCAGGGGTAGAGGTTGAGGGCGGCATTGGAGTGCATACTCTGGAAGATGCCAGTGGTGGTCAACGGAGCCAGGTTGACGGTCGGCTCGGTCGTCCCCGGCCCGTTCGCGTCAGCGATCAGGCTGCGGACGTAAGCCGTCTCGGAGATTACCTCTGGCTCGGAGCTTGCCACCGGGCCACGATAGGTCTGGCTGCACACGGCACCGCTGCTGCCGTTATGCTGCCCCCACTGGAAGCGGTAGTTGCGGTTGAGGTCAACCCCCTTCTGGCTACCTGCATTCGGCGGCCAGGTGGTGCAGCTACCAGAAACGTAGTTGCCGTTCTTGCGCTGGTAGTAAGCACTGTTCGGGCTGCCACCGTTCTCAACCTGGTGGTGGCCGTCGGGGTTGAGCATCGGCACTACCCAGATGTCGTGGTAGTCCACCAACCAGTGTGCGTCGGCGTTGGTGTTGTAGTTGTCCAGCAGGTACTGGACGTAGTTCATACCGATCTCCTGCACGGCGATCTCGCGGGCGTGGATGCCAGCAGTGTACCAGAAGACCGGCTTGGGGCCAGGGATCGCCTGGTTAGTGATGTGCATCGCCCAGAGGTCGTAGCCGTTGCTGCTATAGCCAGCGGCGGGGACACAGGGGGCGTGATCCTTGCACCATGAGTTGCCAATGTCCACCTTCTGCACCAGGCCGGGGTGGGCGGCTACCTGCTGGTCGAAGAAGCTCTGCATCTCCTCTACCGTGCGGTAGCCGCCACAGAAGTTGACATCGAATGGGCAAACATCGTCGCCCTTGCGCTGGCCGAACAACTGCTTGGGAGCGTTCGCCATTGCAGTCGTCGTCTGGTCAATCTCCACCCGCACGCCCTGGGCCTTCATTTCGTCGTAAGCAGTCTGGTTGGCCCAGACAGTCAGGTAGCCATGCTGGGTGTTTGCCTCGATGGCATCCCAGCGCACAGCAAGGATGTTACGCTCCTCTATCGTCTTGAAGTAGATACGCAACACCAGCACTTGCGGTGCCGGGGCTGCACCGTTGACGAACCCGGCAGCGTCGCCTTGCCCGCCGGTCAGCACCAACACCAGAGCCAGATTAAGTACCAGGCCGAGGGCGACCACTGCCGCCACAATCTTACCGCTACGCTTCATCGATCAACCTTTCTCTTAAACAACCCACCAGGGGGACTACTGTACAGCCATAGCAACGGCGCAGGGCCAACAAGGACGTAGCACCAGCCACTTTTGACCTCAGTAGTATAGCACCGGCCTTCTGCTTTGGCAAATATCTAACCCTTCTCTCATGCTCTCGCCAAACTGCTCGATAGCCTGGATTAGCCGCTGCTGGTCGGGGAAGGGGCGAGGGCGGGCGCGCAGCCAGGCGGGTAGCAAGGCCAGGGCTGCCAGTTGGCCGCGTAGTCGGGCGCGGGCTGCTGGTTCACGCAGGTGGCGTAGGGCGCGGAAGCTCTCGCGCAGGGTCGCACCGACGAAGCGGCCCCAGTGGTCGGCCCACATCGCGCCACTCCAATGCTTGGCGGCCAGGGCGATCAGGTTGCGGCCTACAAAGTAACTAGCCAGCGCGCCGCCGCCGCTCGCGCTCAACTTGTGGTAGATCACCGCCTCTGGCACGTAGCGGGCGGTTGCGCCGTACAGGATCGCGCGGATGTTGAGGTCTACATCTTCGCAGTACATCACCAATCGCTCATCGAATGGCCTGCCATCGGCATTGTCCTGGGCCAGCAGGTCAAGCAGGGAGCGGCGGTAGAGGGCGGCAGCGGCGCAGGGGCCGAACACCGGGCCAGCCGCAAACTGCCCGCGATCAGCCTGCCAGACCCCGCGGCTGTTCGGCACTCCACTCCAGGAGTAGTAATCGCCAGTGGTGTGCAGCCGGGCCGCCTGCGGCTGGGCGGCATAGTAGTCAAGCGGCTCCGCGACTTCGCTGGGCCAGAGGCGGATGTGGCTGGCGAACAAGCCGACCGCCGGGTAAGCAGCGGCGGCAGCGAGCAAAGCGGCCAGCCAGCCCGGTTCGGCGGCCACGTCGCTGTTGAACAAGGCGATCAGTTCACCCCTGGCGGTGGCGATCCCGTCGTTGACGCTGACGGCAAAGCGACGGTTGCGCTCGTGCCGCAGCACCCGCACTTCGGGGTAGCCCGCCAGCAGGGCCAGCGAGCCGTCAGTGCTGGCATCGTCCACCACGATCACTTCAAAGTCGCGGAAGCTCTGCGCCCGCAGCGAGGCCAGGCAGGCGGGCATCAGGCCCACACCGTTGTAGTTGGGGATTATGACAGAGACTAGCGGCTGCGCCATCAGCTACCTCACGAGGGATGAGTACTTGGGTCATGCCCCTTGCTCACGTGATTTGCCGTTGTTCGAGGGCCAGCTTGAAGCGAGCGGGGTTGGCCGCCACCTGACTGAGGCCGTTGATCTGCGCGTTCTTCAACTCTGGGGTCTGGCACCTGAACTCCAGTTCGCTGCTGAGGAAGGCGCAGAAGCCCGGTAGCTCGGCCATAGAGCCGACCACGGTTGCGCCGTCTTCGATCACCGCGTCGTGGGTGCGCGGGTCGAACTCCAGCCAGAGCCAGCGCAGTTCCTCCACCAGGTAGTGCAGGCTAGCACGGATCGCCTTGCTCACCTCCTCACTACTCAATTCGATGTAGCTGGTGCGGTGCATCAGGCGCAGCGAACTGAAGTGCTGCTTCTCCCCATCGTCCTTGCTGTCGTCCAGGGCGGCCAGTTCGAGCTTGGCCCGCTCTGCGATGTCCAGCGGCAGCACTTCACCGCGTTCCATGCGTAGCTGACGGACGATGCTGGTGTCCAGCCAATCGCCGCCGAAGGGCAGGCTGCGGGCAAAGATCACCTGGTTGAGGGCGATCAGGGCCACTTCGACCCCGCCCACCCCCGCGTCAATGATCAGGCGGGGGCGCGAACTGCTGATCGGCAGACCGAGCGCGAGACCGACCGCCAACGGGCTGGGGAAGATACGCACGGTGCCTGCCCCTGCCGCGATGATCACCCCCATCATTACCATCCGTTCGGCGGGCGTGGCCGAAGCGGGCATCCCAGCGATCACCCGTGGGCGGCCCACCCCCTTCGTCATCTGGCGCAGGTAGAGGGTGAGCATGATGCGGGCTGCGTCTGGCTCGGCCACCACCCCACGGCGGATTGGACGCAGGGCCACCAAGTGGTCGGGCAGGGTGCCAGAGGCGATCTCCGCCGCTTCCTGACCGATGGCGACCAACTTATTGCGCGAACGGTCGATCAGCACGATGGCGGGGAACTCTTGCAGCCCGGGCGTGGTTGTGCTGCGCGGGCCAGCC
>JBBROH010000220.1:0-5866 GCA_038229595.1 Chloroflexia bacterium
GGCTGGCCCACTGTTCTCAACCGAAGGTAGTTGACAACGGCTGATGAGTGAGGTATAATACAGTATTGTCGGCCTATGGGCCGGTGCGAAATGAATATCGCTGGGGCGACGCGCCCTTTCTTTAACGGCAGCGAAAGCATACTGCAACCATAAAGGTTGTGGTAGCTTCGCTGCCGTTTTGTTTTGTCTAAAACGACTGGAGATTGGTCAGCATGGCGACGATCAAGCAGGACGGTCAGAGCTACGTAGTCTGCGATGAGTGTCAATATCGCTTCTTTGCCCTGACCCGTAAAGGACTGGTTCTTACCAGCGGCGAAGTCTACTACTTTGTTCGCCCCCCTGTAGTCAATGTTGATTGTCCAAGGTGCAGCACTACCACGCCGTTTGCACCGAGGGATGCTCCCGCTCAGGAAGCGGATTGCGGGCGTAACATGGCCTTGCGTCGGAACCGTCTTCGAGCTGAATTACAGCAAGGTTGCAAAGGAGTACCAGCATTGGAAACGAACACCACCAAAACAAGCAAGCTGCTGATCCCAGGCGCGGGCCACGTTGCCGCCTGCTACGACACCCTCCAACACGAGCTAGCATCTCGTGGCGAGGGGGACTGGCAGGCCGTCACCCTGCCCCCCTCCCTGCACCGCCTGCCTGACGCAGCCGCCTACCTGGAGCATCTGTACCCCGGCCCCAAGTTGATCGTCGCCCACAGCCTGGGTGGTCTGCTCGCCGCTCGCCTGGCGGAGCTGGGCCAGGTGCTAGGCATCTGCGCCCTGGCCCCGGTTGGGGAAGGGCTGGCTGGCTCGCTTACTGCCGCGGCGGCGGCCATCCGCTACCTCGGTCTGCGGCAAGGGTTGCGGATGCTGTTCGGCGGCGGTGGCTTCCCCCTGGGCGAGCCTGGGGTGGGGCGGCTGCTTTACGCAGACCACCTGGCCGCAGCGGAGCAGGCCCGCCGCCTGAGCAGGCTTAGACGTGAACCACTGACCATCCGGCTGGGGGACGCACTCCTGCCGCAAAGACCTGCCCCCGCCGCGATGCACAACCTGGTACTTGCCTTTGCAGACGACCGCCTGGTAGGAAAAGCGTGGACGAACGCCTACGCCCGCTGGGCGCATGCCGAGTTGCAAACTATGCCTGGCCCCCACAACGCCTTCGAGGACGAGGGCCAGGCGGCGGTCGTTGCCGACCACATCCTGAACTGGTGCAGGCAGGCAGAGCAGCAGCGGGCAGTTGCTGCCGGGCCAGCCACAGTCCACTAGCCAAGAGGAGGAGGAAGATGGACCCACAGGACGCGATCACACTGCGCGAACAAGTAGAGCAGCAGAGCCACGACCGCCTGGCGGCGTTGGCGACAGGCCGCCACGAACAGGACGGCACTGAGTTCGTCACGCTACTTATCGCCTTGCAGGGGGTGGGTCTGGGCGGCAGCACGGAGTACGCCGCCCTCTTTGCCCACTACCGGCGGCTCTTTCCCCAGGATTGGGCTACCTACCTGGTCGAGGTCAGGCTGGCGGAGTTGGCAGTGCGCCGCGCTGGGGAGTACGCCTTCAGCGTCGTTGAGCTACTCTGCCGCCAGCCGACGCAGCCAGACTACCCAGGCTGGGGCGCGATTGAGGTGGAGCAGCTAGACGAGGAGACCCGCAGCTTGGCTGAGGCAGTGCTGGATCGGCTGGCGGCGCAAGGCGAGATCACGCGGGTGAAAATAGAAGACGGCAAGGTACGCTACGCGCTCAGAAGCAAGGTCAGCCCCTCGGCAGCGGGGAAGGCTGCCCACATCTCTCCTTAACATTTCTAGGCGGCTAAGTCCCCGCCCTTTAGGGCTGGGGTACTTCACCCACTATCGTCCGTTCCCCTGGCCCTTTCTCTACACCGGTGGAGGGTGCGCCAGGGAGCGGCGGCAGGGATAGCGAGTAGCAAAGAGCGGTGGACGAGGAACCCTGAAGCGCGCAACTGCTACTACCGCCGCCCAGCGGCCTCGCCTTGAGTGCAGTGGGTAGCAACGACTAGCTACGACGAAAAGGAGCTTAGTGACCACAGCAACTACAACCCAGCGACCCAACCGCCTACTCACTGGCGCGACCCTGCAAACAGCGGTAGCGGCGGCAATGACCGTCCTCGACCAGGGGGGCAGCCTCGGCGAGGTTGAGGTGGACGCTCTACTCGACAGCCTGACCATCAACGGCCAGAGGGGGGGCAAGGAGCATAGTCGGCTGCTGGAGTATTGGTGGACAGCCGCCGCCGAGCGGCAGGCTCACCAGGTTGTAACACGAGGCGCGGTAGAGTTGGCCCTGCAACGGATAGGGCTTGGCGAGGCAGTGACGCAGGCGAAGCTAGACTGCCTGCTCGACGACCTCGACCGTTGGGGGGAGCAGGGGAGCGAGGAGTGGCACGCCCTCTTCGCCCACTATCACGCTAAGGGTGGCGAGGCAGCGATCCGCTACCTGGTTCTCAGCGGGGCGGCGCGCTGGCGCACGGTACACAACAGCTTCGCCAGGATAGCCGCCAGCGACCTGCTACCGCTACCAGAGCAGGGCAAGGCCGCGGACGACGTGGCCGAGGGCTGCTTGCTGGCCGAGATCGGGGAGGCGATGCACCGCCTAGCTGACTGCGGTAAGTTGGTGATGGTGCAAGACGACGGTGGCGAGCCGCTGTTCGCCCCAGGGCTACCGAGCAGAGCAGGCTAGCTACCGCCGTTAACAACGCCCCACTGCGGGCGAGGCTGAGACTCGGCGACGACGAGGAGTAAGACCTGGATTGAGCAGAATGATCTACAATTCATGTTCATTACGCATTTACATTATCTTTACTTTATGCTATAATGAGGTTGCCCGAAAGGAGGGCCAACCTCGTGGTTAGGACCAAGACGGACAAGGAGTTGAAGAACTTCAAGCTGAGCAAGGAAGCAGTCTGGCTGCTCAGGGAGATGAGCAAGACAGCTGGCATAGATATGACCGCCGTAGTAGAACTGGCGATCCGCGAACGGGCGGATCACCAGGGCATCAAGTACAACCCCATGTTGGAAGTGGAAGTGAGTGAGAAAGGAAAGAGCGATGAAGAAGCAAGTTAGGTTGCTGTTGGTGTTGGCCCTGGGCGGTCTGTTGCTGCCCCTGGTGACGCAGGCTGCTCCGCAGGCTGCTCCGCTGGGGCGGATGCTGCCGAGCGCAGCTATCCAGCCCACCTATCAACTCGGCCCCTGGGTGAATGTCGGCGGCACGGACACGGACGAGCAGCCCGCATTCGCCGAGTTGCCCAATGGTCATCTCGGTGTGGCCTACATTACCTCGCGCTGGGGCAGCCTGCGCCAGGTCGCCTACAGCGAGAGTGACGATGGCGGCCTGACCTGGAGCGCAGCGGTGCAGATCAGCCAGCTGGGCGGTCAGGCCGCCCTGAACAGCAGCCCCAGCCTCACGGTCAACAGTCAAGGCCTGCACCTTGTCTGGTCGGCCAGCGATAACGGTGGGGGCAGTTCACGGCTGTGGTACACAAGCCGAAGCCTCAGTGGTGGTAGTTGGTCGCCACCAACCTACCCCCTCGGCTCGTCGCTGTTCAACACAGTGGTAGCCGACCTGCACACCCTGCCCGACGGTAGCCTACGCGCCGTGCTATTTGGTGATACCCGCTACCTGGCTCAGGTCGTCACAGTCACCACCAACGGGGCAAACTGGAGCGCACCCCTCAACCTGACCACGATCAGTCACACTGGTCAGGGCTATGCGGTGGCCTACACCGCCAGCGACAGTTACCTGGCCTTCGCTGACATCGTGGGCGACAATACCAAAATCCGCACGGTGGGCTTTGTCAACGGTCTGGCCGTCCCCGCCGATATCGCTTCTGGGCGGCTGGTCGGCGCGCAAACCCCTGGTTTTACAATTGCAGGCAACCGGCTGCTCGCAGCCTACTGTGGCTGGGAAATCATCGGGGGCAGCAACCACCGCGACGTATATACCAGTAGCCGGTCACTGGCCGCCCCGGCACCTGGCTGACCCCCACTAGACTGACCGACCTGCCCGCAGGCCAGAGTTGTGAGGACAGCAGCCTGTTCGTGGACGCTAGGGGGAGTAGCCTACTCCTCTACAACATCGCCACCCTGGCGGGGCTGCCTAACTCCTACTCTACCCTCTACCTGGCAGTCGCCGATGCCCCCGCCAGTTCGTTGGTCAGCTTCGGCGGTCAGGTACAGTTCAAGAGCCAGCAGATCGTCACCAGCAATTCCGGCCTGGGGCTACTAGTCAGCTACCGCGATGTCGGCACTGCCCCCCATGTGCGCCGGGTACTCTATGCCCCGCTCACCAGCCCTGGCACCCCGACCAGCACCGCGACCACCACTAACACCGCCAGCCCAACTGAGACCTGCACCCCACCATCGCCTACTGCCACCGCCACCGCGACCGCGACCGCGACCGCGACCGCGACTGCCACTGCCAGCCGTACGATCACTGCCAGCCCAACGGCCAGCAGCACCATGACGCTCACCAGTACCCTGACCGCGACCACAACCACCAGCCCCACCCCTACCGCCAGCCCCACCCTCACCACTACCACCATCACTGCTACGACCACCGCCACCACGAGCCGCACGACCACCGCCACCAATACAGCCACCAGCACCCCCCCTGCGACGGCCAGCCGCACTACCCTGGCTGAAAGCAGGGAGGTAATCTGCCCACCCGCCACTGCCACCAGCACCGCCAGCAGCACCGCGACCAACACCGCGACCGTGACCAACACGCCCCTAGCGACCGCCACCCCCACCGGTACCAGCACCAACACCCCCGCCCCCCCGACCGCGACCCTGCCTGCTGGCTGCCAGGTGAGCTTCAGTGATGTGCCAAGCAGCAACGTCTTCTGGTACGACGTAACCTTCCTGGCCTGCCACTGGATCATCTCTGGCTACGCCAACCCTGGCGGCGGCTACCGCTTCGAGCCGAACAGCCCGGTCAGGCGGGCCGAGTTCGCCAAGATCGCCGACCTCGCCTTCGGCATCGCCCCCTACCAGCCGGGCCAACCGACCTTCAGCGACGTGCTGCCGAGCAACCCGCTCTACCTCTACATCGAAGCCGCCGCCCACGCCCGCATCGTCGGTGGCTTCCCCGACGGCACTTTTCAACCTAACACCAGCCTCAGCCGGGGGCAACTGGCCGTGATCATCCAGCGCGTGCGCCAGTACCCGCCTGCCACCCCGACCACCCCAACCTTCCAGGACGTACCGATTAACTACTTTGCCTACAACGCGGTGGAGACCCTCAGTAGCCGGGGCATCGTCGGTGGAGCAAATTGCACGAGTGGGGTCGGCCTCTGCTTCCGACCGAACGAGGTAGCCAGTCGGGGGGCGACCGCCCGGATCGTGCGCCTCAGCTTGGAGCGTTAAAGCCGATCCGAGCGGCTACTTGACTTGAAAGAAAGGAGGAGGTAAAATGGCAACACCAACTACCATAAAACGGCTCGTGACGAACGCGGGGTTTCCCCCCCGCAAAGCGGGCGTAGAGTCCAGGCAGTTTGGACAGCCGCAGCATTGCAGCAACCGGCTGTGTGGGCAGCTGATCGGCGTTGAGGAGTTGGTAGATGGCAAAACTGTTGCCATCCACTACATCGTCGGTAGGCACCGGGTCAGGCGCAGTCTTGCTAGCAAAGTGTGGAAAGAGTGCCAGTATTGCCACACCCCGTTTGCCCTGCGGCCCGCCTGCCCATTAGTTGCTAAAGTGGGGCAACTACGCTATAATAGGAGTAGCTGCAAGCAAAACAATCAGACCGGCACGGGCGACCGCCCACGCATCCAGCACGAGATGCACCGGCAATAACGTAACTGATGGGGCGACCGCCCCCACCCGAACGGGCATCAGAGAGACCAAGGCGCGAGGAGCAACCCTCCCCA
>JBBROH010000221.1:0-5821 GCA_038229595.1 Chloroflexia bacterium
GGGGTTTCTGTTTGGCCGCCCAATATGGTACAATGGATGGTGAGACAAAAGAACAACAGGGCGGTACAAAGGGTGCTGCCGAAGGAGAAAACAGTGAACAACGTACAGAACCGGGCTACCGAGGACGGCAACAGGAATCGCCAGGAAGTATACCCCGCAGGCAAGCAGGATGTAGAACTCTACGTCCGCACCTACACCACCATGCTGCGCTCTAGCTCGGACATTAAGATTAAAGCCCTGGTACAGGCGCACATCAGCAGTGACAGCAGTCTACACGTCAAGGCCGATGCTCCAGAGCCAGATTTGAGCGCGTTTGGCTACAGCAGCCAACGCCTGCCAGTGGAGACGATGCGCGTCACCCGCGTGCTGCTCGGTCAGTCGGAGCAAATCTTCCGCGCCAACGGCTACGATGTGTCCAAGTGGCAGTCGGTTAGCGCAACGGGTCGTCGCCGCCGCTGGTACTACGATGGTCGCAACACCCTCGCTGTCTATATCGCCAGCACCTCCGACGTAGACGACATCATCCCCGTTTTGGTTGGCTTCCAAATCGAGTGGAACAAGCTCTATACTCTGCTTAATGCCGACCCCAACACGATTGAGATTATCCGGGCTGGTTTGGACGAGGACTCGCCGATCTACAACGAAATCGTCAAGGTAATCACCAGCCGCTTGATGATGAGTGTAGAGGATTGGGAGCGGTTGCGGGCGATCTGGGGCAAGGACTTCTGGGATAACCTGCTGCTAATGGCTGCCCACGACAAGAGCATCAGCCTGCAGATGCTCGGTGGCACCCATATCGGCTACGGCAAGGCCGCCGACAGGTGGTGGCAGCCGATAGGTCATCGCCTCAGCGAACTCGGACTGCAAGATCGCCCTGTCTACTTCGTCTCCAGCAACACCCACAGCCTGACCAATATGCTCGGCGGGGGGGTGCAGCGTAGCCGCGGCGAACTGGACAAGTTCGTGCGGGGCAGCCGCGACCCAGAGGTAATTGAGGAGTACGAGAACATCATGGCGGGCGAGAGCAAGAGCAACCTCGACAACTTCCTCTACTTCATCTCCCGCCGTTACTATTCAAAGAATAGAGCTACCCTCCAACACCGCGAGCAGGAGGAGAGTGAGCGCGGCATCCACTACATCCACACCCGCGACGGCATGGCGGTAGACGCGCAGATCATCGAACTGGCGAAGCTGCGCCCTGGCGACCTCGACCCACGCCTGAAGCTGCCTAACCTGGACGCACTGACCCAGAGCAATGCCGTGCTAATCAATATTGACTATCCCCTCGGACTGGCTGCCTACTACGCCCTGGTGCAACTGTTGCAGAGCGTCTCCGACCTGCGCGGGGTCTACATCCTGGGCAAGGCCGCCACCCTCAACGGCAGTATTGGTGACGTGATGATCAGCAACTCGGTCTACGACGAACACTCGCTGAACACCTACTGGCTCGACAACTGCTTCACCGCTGCTGACATCACCCCCTACCTGGTCTACGGCGCACTGCTCGACAACCAGAAGGCGGTCACGGTCAAGGGTCCATACCTGCAAAATCGAGGCTACCTGGACGAGTATTATCGCGAGAGCTACACCGTAGTGGAGATGGAGGCTGGCCCTTACCTCAACGCCCTCTACGAACACATCTACTCCAATCGCTACCCGATGAGCGAACACATCAACCTCAACCGCCTACCCTTCGACCTCGGCGTACTCCACTACGCCTCCGACACTCCCTACACACGGGGTAAGAACCTGGGCGCGAACAGCATGGCCTACATGGGTATGGACTCCACCTACGCCTGCTCGGTGGCGATCCTCAGCCGTATCTTTAAGCTAGAAGGAGCGGGGGTTGCCGCCAACACAGAGCAGAACAGGCAGGAGGCGGTTGCCAACCTGCTAGCCGAAACCGTTGACGCAATGGCGACCACCAGCCGCTTCGACGGCGACAGCAGCGATGGTGAGCGGGCGGACGTGGATAGCAGAGTACCAGTTCCCGCTGGGGCCGGCGCGAACAGTAAGTAGAGGAGTACGCTATGTTCCAGCACGGTTATGCCGAGGCGAATGGCCTGCGGATGCACTATGTCAGCGAGGGTGAGGGCAAGACGATCCTCTTTCTGCACGGCTTCCCAGAGTTCTTCTATGCCTGGAAGCACCAGCTAGCCGATCTCAGCCGTGACCATCGGGTGATTGCGGCAGACCTGCCCGGCTACAACCTGTCGGATAAGCCGCAGGCGGTAGAAGCCTATCGGGTTGAGCAGATCGTAGAGAACGTGCGCGGCCTGCTCGACAGCCTGGCCGCAGACAAGCAGGTGATCCTCGTCGCCCACGATTGGGGTGGCATTATCGCCTGGGCCTTCGCCATCGCCTACCCGCAATACCTGGCGAAGCTAGTAATCCTCAACGCCCCACATGGTGCGATCTTCGCCCGTGAACTGGCCCACAGCCCGGCCCAGCAGAAGGCAAGCGGCTACATGGCTGCCTTCCGCCACCCCGCCGCCGAGGCCACACTCAGTGCCTTCAACCACGCGGCTCTGGCGAAGGTGACGTTCGACTCCGCCAAAGCGGGGGCGTTCAGCGACGAGGACAAGGCCGCCTACCAGATTGCCTGGTCGCAGCCTGGCGCACTGACCGGCGGCCTCAACTACTATCGCGCCCTCGGCAATGCTACCCTCACCCCAGAGCAGGCAGCAGCGATGACCGTCCACGTCCCCACCCTGGTGATTTGGGCGGAGGGCGACACTGCCCTGCTGACTGGCAACCTGGACGGCCTGGAGCAGTACGTTCCCGACTTGCAGGTGCGGCGCATTGCTGGGGCAAGCCACTGGGTGATGCACGACGAGCCAGAGTTGGTCAACCAGTACATCCGCGAGTTCATCGGCTGACAGCAAAGCCGCCACTGCAACCAGGAAGTTGCCTGACCTGAGCCAAGTTGCGCCCCAGCCGCCTGCTCTGGTACAATGGGCAGCGTGAACGCACCCGCCCGCTACCTGACTGCCGCCCGCCTGCCGCTGCTGACGGGGTTGCTGCTTGCCAGTTTGCTGCTAACTGCTTGCTGGCCGCTGGCCGAGCCACCCGCTGCGGCTCCGGCTGGCAGCGGTGGTCTGCGCCTGGTCGGTTGGGCCGCCCGCACACTCGACCCCGCCCGCGCCGATGACCCCGCCAGCCTGATGCTGGTGCAGGCGATCTACAGCGGCCTGCTCACCTACGACACGAAGCTCAACCCGCTGCCCGATCTCGCCAGCAGCCTGCCCAGCATCAGCGACGATGGTCGCACCTACGCCTTTACCCTGCGCGACAACCTTAGCTTCCACAACGGGCGGACGATTACCGCCGCTGATGTCAAGTACAGCATAGAACGCAGTTGCAATCCTGCCACTGCCGCCCCTGCCAGTGCCGAGTCGCTACCCTGCGCCCGCCTGCTGGCGAACGTGCGCGGGGTGGCCGACCTGCTTGCGGGCAAGAGCAACCAGGCCGATGGCATTGTGGTGCTGGATGCCAGCCACCTGAACATCAGCCTGAACCGCAGCGATGCCACCTTCCTCAGCAAGCTAGCTGCGCCCAGCAACGCGCTGCTCGACCGTAGCCTCGTAGAGGGCAACCCAACCTGGACGCTCAACCCGGTTGGCAGCGGCCCCTACCTCGTGCTAAAGAGCGACCAGCAGGGGGTAGAACTGGGCCGCTTTGCCGACTACGCTGGCCCTGCCGTCGCCCTCGACTACATCGCGGTCAGGGACGGTGACGGGCTGGCGGCCTTCGCCGACGGTAGTGCCGACCTTGCCCTCGCGCCCAACGGAGCCGCTAGCCCGGATGGGGGACAGCTACGCACCGCAGCCAACCTGCGCCTCAGCTATCTTGGCCTGAACACGCGGCTCAAGCCGTTCGACGACCCTTTGGTGCGCCACGCCCTCACCCTCGGCCTCGACCAGGACGCGCTGGCAGGCGCAGGGCAGCCAGCCAGCAGCCTGCTACCGCCGCTACTGCGGACGAGCAGCAGCCGCTTCGACCGGGGAGCGGCCCTCCGCTTGCTGGCTGAAAGTAGCTACAAGGGGGCGGCCAACCTGCCGCCGATTACGATCCACAGCAGCGGTAGCCCCCTCGCAGCCAGCGTCGCAGCGATTTTGAGCGACAGCCTGGGGCTAAAGGTTAGCGTGCAGGCGGTGGAGTACAGCGACTTCATCCGCCAACGCAGCAGCTACCAGGCGTTCGTGGACGACTACCAACCCACCTACCCTAGCGGCCTCGCCCTGTTTGAGCCGCTGCTTGCCACGAAGGGGGAGGCTAACTATACTAGCTATAGCAACGCCGAGGTTGACCGCCAGCTAGCTGCTCTGGATGAGGAAACGGATGTGGGCAAGCGGGCAGCAGCCTTGCGCCAGCTAGAGACGACCGCCAACGACCTGCCACTAGTGCCGCTGGTTTGGCAGGCGCAAACCCTGCTGCTCAGCGAGCGAGTGGCGGGGTTGCCGCTCGGCCCCTATGGGCTGGAACTGCGTCGCTTGCAGCGAAAGAACCCCTGATTCGGCCAACGCTCGCCCGGCATAGTCAGCCAGGGGAGCAAGTCACTACTTAGCAAGCCTACGATAAGCTACAAGCTACAAGCCTATGTGGAACCGCTTCTTCCCCAACAACCGAACCCCAGAGCAGAGCCAGCCGTCGGTTGAGCCGTTGCGCCCAGCCGACGTTGGCCGAGTGCGGCTGGGCTGGAACAGCAGCTTCAACAGCCTCTCCCTTGCCCGCCAAATCGAGCGGCAGCCGCAGATGGCCTGGTGGGTGCCGCACACTGGCGACTACATCCTCGGCGAACCCTGGCGCAAGCGGACTGATGTCGGCTGCGTAGTCGAGCTTGCCGCGCAGGGAGCGAGCCGGGCCGCCCTGCTGGAACGCCTGCTGGCAATCTTCCGCGTCGAGGACTACCGGGCTGCCGTCCTCAACTACGAGGGCTGGGAGAGCTACCGCAAGTTCTACGAGGCCGAGGGCTGGCAGGCGGTAGAGAAAATCGTCTACTTCGAGAAGCCGACTATGGCCTACAGCTACCATCCGCCGCCAGCCTTCGCCAGCGAGATCGAGATTGCACCGCTGCAAGCTGGGGAGATGGCAATCCTGATCGCCATTGACCACGCCGCCTTCCCCTGGCTCTGGTGGAACAGCCGTGCGGAGATGGACAACTACAGCCTGCTGCCCGACGTGCGAATCTTCCTTGCCCGCTACCAGGGCCAGCCACTCGGCTACTTCAGCTTCACCGCCTTCGACCGCTGGGGCCACCTGGATCGGATCGCGGTTGACCCCAGGGCGCAGGGCATCGGTCTCGGCGCAGCCCAGCTAGCCCGCTGCATCGAGGAGATGAAGAAGCGACGCATCAGCCGCATCACCCTCAGTACCCAGGCTACCAACTACCAGTCGCAGAAGCTCTACACCCGCTTCAGCTTCCGCCAGACCAATGAGAGCTACTACCTGTGGGGGCGGTCGCTGACCGAGGAGGGCATACAGCGTTAGCTTAGCTGGCTGGCCGTCTATCACTATCAACTATCACTCTGCCCATGAGGAACTGATAGCTGTGGAGTGATAGCTTACCTCTCCACCTCCCCTCGGTGGTAAGCGCAACTGGCCCGCCAACGGGATGCTTTTATCCACGGCGACACGAGCCGTGCTTACGGCGGAGCGCAGTAGCCAGGCCGCGTACAAAGCCCTTGCAATCTGGGGCGAACTGTGCTACAATGTTAGCCAGTAGCAAGCGATTGCTTCTAGTCCCTCACCCCGGCGTTGTAAGTTCAGCCGTAGCATCCAGCGACCTCCCGAACTAGCTCACCGCCGCACTACCTTATCA
>JBBROH010000222.1:0-5809 GCA_038229595.1 Chloroflexia bacterium
ACGCTACCTGGAGAACCGCCTGCGCCAGGTCTTCGGCTACGAAGGCACGCCGCTGAAGATGGAGTTCCGCACCCGCCACGAGGAGAAGTAGCCACTGACCATTCGGCTACACCGCAAGCCCCCCGCAGCGCAGGGGGCTTTCGCTTGCCCACTGAACCCTACTATTGAGGCGGGTACGTTCCTCATCTCTACCGCCCCGCAGCGCAGGGGGCTTTCGCTTGCCCGCTGAACCAGTACCTACCAGTGTACAGTACAAGAGGTATACAAGCTGTGCTATGATAAGCTCGGCTCAAGAGGCCAAGCTGCTGGCCCAGCTAAGCCACCGTTTCTTTGTGCTTCGATGCGCACAATGGATCGAGAGGGAGAGAGTGATAAAGAACAAGTTGATCGTCCTCAGTGTAGTGATGTTGGTGCTGGTGTTGGCTGCCTGCAATGCCGCCCAACCGGATCGCCCCAGCCAGCCTGTGCAGACCGGCCTCGGCGTGCAGCCGCAGGCAACCACCAGTGGCGCGCTGGCTGCCCCGCAGCCGACCAACAACGCGGGCGAGAGCATGAGCGGGCCAGTGCCGACTGGCGACACAAACACGAGCATAGGAATGAAGCAACATTCTGACTCCAAGATCACTACCGCACTGGCTACCGCAGTAGCTGAAAACAGTAGCCAAATAGATTTTTGTGTGACGCTTACAAGGCGTGCCACCATAGACAAAACCCAAACCAGCGGTATGGATGCGACAACCGCACGGGAGTACGCTATCCGACAGTACAAAGATGTTGCCAACCATACACAAACCTCTGTAAAAGCAGAGCTTGAGATGCTCAAGCTGTCTGGCGAAGTTAGTAGCTACGAGTCTTACTGGATTTTTAACGGCCTTTGTATAAAAGGTACCGCCAAAGTTGTTAATCAACTGGCTCAGCGCAGTGACATTCGAGTTCTGGAACTCAATTCCAACACTCATGAGCATAACCCTAACGATCTAGGCGCACCGCCAACTGCCTCAAGCTCAACTGGCGCAGATGATAGACTTCTGTCACAGTGAGGATTTCGCTACCTTCTTTGCCACAAAGATCACCGCTGAGTGCTTGCTCCTCGTTCATTGCACTCTCCTTTGGCTGCTAGCTATCCCGCTTCTGATCTGCCCGCGCCTGGCGGTAAGCCTCAATCTTGCTGATCGGCGGGCGTTCGGTGTCGCGCACCGCCTTCACGTCGAGCGAGAGGCGGTTGTCGGCGAAGACGATCTGCTTCATGCTGCGGTTCGCCCCCTCTAGCAGGGTAATGCCGCGCCGCTCCTGCACCCGCTCTAGGATCACCTGCATGATCGCAAACGACATTCGGCTGAGGGCTTGCAGCGGCTGGTTGCGGTGGATGCGCTGGCCGAGATTGACCTGCCCGATGGCGGAGAGGCCGTACATCTCCAACACGTCGATCAAGTGGCCGGTCTCCACCCCGTAGCCGCTGAAGAAGGGGATGCCCTCCAACACCTCGCGGCGGGCCGCGTACTCGCCCGCCAGCGGCTGGATCAGGCCCGATAGCTGGGGGTAGAACAGGTTGAACATCGGCCTGGCCGTCAGTTCGGTGACGCGCCCGCCGCCCTCCTCCTGCAACACGCCGCCAGACTTGATCGGGCGGCGGTAGTAACCCTTCACGTACTTGATGCGCGGCTCCTGCAAGAGGGGGCCAAGCAGGCCGTAGACGAACTGTGGGGTCATGTTGGTGATGTCGGTGTCCACCCACACGATGATGTCACCACGCAGCACGTGCAGGCTTTTCCACAACGCCTCACCCTTGCCGCGCAGGGCAGGGCCAGCTTCGGGCAACACCTGCTGGTGGATGTGGATGGGGATGCCGAACTCGGCGGCTATCTCGCGGGTACGATCCGTGCTGTCGCTGTCGATCAACACGATCTCGTCGAGCAACGGCACGCGGTCGAACAGAGCCTCCTTCAGGGTGCCGATCACGCTAGCCAGCGTCGCCTCCTCGTTGAGGGCAGGTAGCCCCAGGCTGATCGTCAGCCCCTGCCGCCGCTTGAGGGCTACCAGTGCGTCCAGGTCGCTGAACTCGTTGGCGTGGAAGGTGTTCTCCGCGAACCACTTGTCCACGATCAGGCTGAGGGTTTCGGGGTCGAGGGCGAACACCCCCTCCTGCCCGCTGCGGGCGCGGCTAACTATCGGCCCCACTGCCTCGCGCGTCTTGACCAGGACGACATTGCTGGGAGCCTGACGTAGGATCGCCGCCGGGATCGAACCCAACACGGCGGTGGATGCGGGCGAAGTGGCGTTGGCCTGTGCAGTCACGCCCATCAGCAGCCAGTCGTGGCGGCTCGCCTCGGCCAGCAGGGTTGCGGTCACGTCGCGGCTGACGGTGGTCACCCGGCGCACCTTGGGGTGGCGATTGAGGCGCATCCGCAAGGCGGCGAACGGCTGCTCCTCGCGCACCTGGTCGGCGGCGGGCAGGTCGGGGCGGATCACGTGCAGAGCGGTAATGCTAGCCTGGGCGTTGCCGCCGGTGAGCGCGTCGGCCAGGCTGAGGGCTAGCTCGGCCTGCGGCCCCCCGCGCACGGGCAGCAGCACGGCACCACCCTGGTTGTCCAACCCTTGCAACTGACCGCGTACCAGGGCGATGTCGCAGGGAGCCTCCTCAAGCACCGTTTGCAGGGGGGTGCCACCGATTAGCACGTCGCTATCTGGCGGCTCGTCGGGGCTGATCGGCAAGGCGATCACCAGCAGGGCGGCCCGCTCCTCGACTGCCAGGGCGCGAACCTCCAGCCAGCTTTCGCGGCCAACCCGCACCGCAGTACGTGGCGGATAGGCCGCCAGACTGTCGCTCTGCACGGGGCTACCCTCCGCTGCGCTGGCGACGGTGTTAGCGATGGCGAACAACTCTTGGCGCAACTGCTGGGCCGAGATCGTCCCCTCGCTGAGGGAAGTACCGGCTGGCACCTCGACGGTGGCGGCGATCAGCAGCCGCCCATCCAGCGCGTTGGTTACGGCCCGCGCTACCTGCAATGCCGCCCGACTAGCATCGGCAGCAGCCATGTCCAGGGCTACCACTACGGTGTAATCGGCACTGTTTGCGTCGTTCAGCACAATCTTTACCCTCCACCCGCATTATAGCAAGATAGGCAGGCGGGCGGCAACCGGAAGATGCCTGCGCCACTTGCTCTATTTTGCCGTGATAGATAACTACGATCAATTATTCTCTTTTTGGCGATCCCCACAATCGCCCATGAGTTTTCGGAAAACCTATTGCGCTTTTTCTCATGCAGTGCTATAATGAGCAGGCAGCGGCACCGGGTCCTGCGTTCACTACACTCACAACCTAAGAGAGGTGTACGATGAAGTTGCGTTCTACTTCTACCCCCCCCACTACTACTATCTGGTAGTAGCTGCGATCCTTCTGCTTACGCTTGCGCCTAGTGCGCTAGCCCAGAAGGACTACTCCTTTGCCTCCGGTACAGCACCACAGCCGCAGGCAACCGGCCTTAGCACGCCCCCAGCGTCTAAGCCATCTACTGGGAAGAACCAGTCTTCGCCAGAGGTAGCTCCACACATTCCCAACGTGCCAAACTGCCGATTTTTTAGCGACGTTCTCATAGACAACTACTCGTGTTACTCGATCAACCAGTTGGCGGAGCGAGGGGCTGTTAGTGGCTACCCCAATGGCACATTTGGACCCAACAACAGTGTACTAAGAGGCGAGTTCACCAAGATACTGGTTAAGGGGTTCGGATGGGCCATCAACAACGGAGGTGGGCCTCACTTCAGAGACGTTCCTCCTGGTGACACCTTCTACGACACAGTAGAAACTGTCTACAACAATGGAGCTATCAACGGGTATAACGAGGGTACTAACGAATGTCCCGACAACAAAATCTCTGACGATCCACCGCGCTGCTTTCGCAAGAACGACCCAATCAGGCGTGGTGAAGTTGCAAAGATAGTTGCCACCGCTGCTGGGTTCACTGATGACACCAGTGGCAGGGCTGCAAGCTACTCTGATCTCGGCAGTACAGTCTTTGCCACTTTTATCGAACGTTTGGTGATCCACGGTGTTACTGCCCCTGCAATTGCTACCTGCTCAGCTGGCCCCCCCTGCTTTTCCCCCAACGCTAACTCACCGCGCAGAGATGTGGTGGTGCTTGTTCAGAGTGCCTTTGAGCGTTTCTCTGTTTTTGAACAACGTGCCATCGTCTACGGGATACGTGGAGGCCTTGAGCAAGGAACAGTGTTTGCTAACAGATACATCCAAGTGGGAGCGTACCTTACTCTTGATGCTAACGATGTCGTCCGCGATGTCTATGGCTTGGTGTCGGCTGGCGACCCCTGGAACCACCGCTACATTCAGGTTGGCTACAAGCGCAGCTCTGCTGGCAGCTCGACCCGTCTTAGGTTTGCCAGGTACCAAAACGGTCTCAACCCACCAGTAGATGTGGTCGGAACTGGTGTGCAGCTTGGAGTTAACTACCCATACCGAGTGTACGTAGTTAGTAGTGGAGGCAACAACTGGCAAGCTGTGTTCTGCTACACCTCTTGTGACACACTGACAACCGCTGACCTGATAGTTGCCGAACTCCCGTTTGCCTACGCGGGGGGTGAAGGAGCAGACCTCAGGACGATCTTCGCAGAGCAGAGGATTAGCAGTGCCTTCGCTCAAAACGTAGATAGCAGCGTCTATAATTGGTGTCCAGATACCATCCTGCCTCCACTGCGAACAGGCACAGGCAACACTGCTGGAGTGATCAGTGCGTGCAGCAACAACAGCTGGACGGTGAAAGCTGGACGCTGAACAACAATGGCGCACACCAGGCTACTTCTGCTCGCCTGATAGATGTGCTAACAAGGAGAAAGAACATGGAAGCTTTTCGTAGAGTTTCATTCCTAACGGTCGTCACTGCAACGGTGACACTCATGCTCATGCTAACTGCCTGCACCCAGCCCAACAGCCCAACAGCCGCACAAGCTGTCTCCAACAAATCTGGCAAGCCGTTCTCCTCGCCTACCCCAGCAGGCCCGCCTTATGAGTACGACAAGGCTACGAACCTGGTTGGGGCATCAACGGAGCAGATAGCCATCTTTGCTCAACAGTATGCTAAGGCAGGGGCGACGGTTGACCGTAGCGAACCTCAGGTTCTACTTAGTCGGTTTGTGAGGAAGGAGGAGTTGAACTCCCTGGGTCTACCTTGCATCAACTTTGACACAATCGAGGAGCCACCACTGGCCGTGGTAGTTCTTAGAGGTAACTTTGGCTACGGAAAGCTCAGGCCGGACGGAGTGATGGACCTAACCAGTTACAAGGTACAGGTGTTGGATCTGTGGGCTGCTGAAGCCACTTATTCAGCTGGATCGTACCACGGAGGAATGCTTCGGCAGCTACTCAACGACCCTACTCTACCCGAAGACTTCGTCGGCCAAAACGCAATGTTGTCCTCCCAGCAGCTAACACCCTGCCAAGAGAGCAACGAAACCAAGACTCTCCACTATGGTGACACATTGCCGGGAGTGGTCATTCCCACAGTGCCAAGCAAGCCGTTCCCAAGCGAGACCGCACCTCCACCTTGGCCTACTAATGTTCCGCTACCAGTTGCTAAACCAACTGGTGACAACCAATAGCATAAGTTGCCCACCGAGGTGCCAACAGCAACCCAGTAAATAGCAACAGCCGCAACAACGTAGCCCCCGCCGCCAGTGGGGGCTTTCCGCTTGCCTTGCGCCACCAGCCAGCCAGCCAGTATAATGCAGCCAGCACCCAATCCCCCGCAGGAGGAGAGCATGGAGAGCCAGGCCCAGCAGTCGCAGCAGATACAGCAGG
>JBBROH010000223.1:0-5807 GCA_038229595.1 Chloroflexia bacterium
ACCATGCTGATCTCGGCTATCGTCTTTGCGATCAACTGGTCGCTGTTTGACAACCCACTGCTGGTGGTTGCCTTCGCCCTGCTCAGCACTCTATTCGCCTGCGGCCTGGGCATGATGCTGGGGGCGATCTTTAATACCGCTCAGTCGCTCAACGCCTGGGCCGGGCTGGCGATCACCCTCTTTCTGGTCCCTGGCCTGATCGGTGTCTTCCAGCCGACTGGCATCGTCAACGTGCTGGTTCACCTGGTGCCTACTTACTACCTATTCGACGGCACTATCGGGGCGACCGCTGGTACGCTCAACTTCAGCAGCGGCCTGCTCGATCTGGCGGTGGGGGCGGTGCTGGTGGTGATCGTCTTCGTCGCGGCGGCCTTCGTGCTGCGGCGGCGCAGCCTCTACGCATGATCGCAGGTTGGTGGGCTGCTGTGCGGCTAGCAGTTGGCCTTGCGCTGGCATGGGCTGCCACCCCCTTGCACAGGTCACTTTCGCAAGCTACGCTGGTAGCTTCGGCCCTTCCAGGTCACACCCTTGCCGCTGAGCAGGCGGTAGAGTGAGTTGATGATGATCGCCAGGAACATTACTGCGCCGAGTGGCACGCTCAGCAGGTAGCGGCGGGGCAGGTCGAAGCTGCGCTGGGTCTGGCGCAGGTAGCTGGCGGCGGTGCCGATCTGGAGTAGGCTCTGGCCGAGGGCGAGTGCCTCTGCCGGTTGAGCCTTGCCTCGGCGCAGGTTGCGGAGCAGGCGGTTGCCCAGGTAGAGCGGCAGTGCTGGGCCGACTATCGTAGTCGCGCCCATTGCTGCTGCGCCCAGCACCGCTTGCACGGGGGTTTCGGCCACGCCGAAGGCTACGTTCTTGCTCCACCCCTCCCAGACCTCGGCAAAGTTGGTGTACATCCGCACCTGCATCAGGCTGCGCCCCTCCGACAGCCAGAGGCGGTAGCCACTGTGCTTGACCAGTTGGCCGAAGCGCAAGTCCTCTACTATCTCTGCCTTGATCGCTGCGAAGCCACCCACTGCCTCGTAGACCACCCGCTTGACGAAGATGAACTGACCATTGGCGATGGCGGTCTTGCTGTGCGGGTTGTTGACCTTCGTGGGAGCGTAGATCGCGTAGATACCGGTGACGACGATGGGCATGATCACCTTCTCCCAGAAGCTACCGAGTTGGAGGAAGGGCGCGATGCTATAGAGGTCGGTCTGGTGCAGGTCTGCGTCGTACCAGGCCGAGGTAAGCGTGGCTGGGGCGAACACGGTGTCCGCGTCGGTAAAGAGTAGCCAGCCACCCCTGGGGGTGCGGGCAGCCTCCGCCCCCTGCCAGGCGGCGTGCGTCTTGCCAGCCCAGCCCTCTGGTAGCGGCTCGCCTGCCACCACCCGGATGCGTGGGTCAATGGCAAACTCACGCAGGATAGCGGGCGTGCTATCGGTCGAGTTGTCATCTACCACTAGCACCTCATAGCGGTCGGTGGGGTAGTCCTGGGCCAGCAACGAGGGTAGCAGGCGGGGGAGATTGCGCTCCTCATTGCGGGCTGGCACGATCACCGAGATGAAGGGTAGCCGCTCCTGGTCTGCTGCTTGCAGGTCGGCGTAGCGCACCACCGCAGCACGAGGAGGGCGGACGAAGAAGTGGCGGTTCATGATCGCCCCGGCCAGCGTCAGCAGCGTAGAGGGCAGCAGCAGTCTGTTTGTGCGGTCAAACCATATCTTCCTCATCAACTGTCTCCCTACTTTGTTCAGATTTGCACAATGTTCAGGTTATTATAACAAAGCGGGCTGGCTGTTCGCTAGCTGCAACATCCTGCGTCCTGGCTACGTATAGAGAGCAACAGAGCAGAGGGAGGAGCCACCATGCAGTACGAACCAGCCCAGGTCAGCCTCCGTGCTGTGCCGACCCAGGTGGCGGGCAAGTTGTGGCAGCTTGGCGCGACGGTGAGGGCGCAGTGATCCGCGCCCTCGGCCTCGACCTGGCCTGGTCGCCGCGCAATCCCACTGGGGTAGCGGTGATCGCAGGTGACGAGAGCGGCGGCACGCTGATCTACAACGGCATCCGCCAGAGCGACGCAGAGCTAGCCGCCTTTGTTGCTGAGTATGGCGGCGTAGGGGGAGTGCTGGTCGCCATTGACGCGCCTACATTGGTGCCGAACGAAACCGGCCTGCGCCCTGGCGAACGCGACCTCAACACCGTCTACCGCCGCTACGACGCGGGCGCGCACCCCGCCAACCGCCAGCGGCTAACCAGCTTCGGTGGCGGCAGGGTGCGTGGCGAGGTGATCGTTGCCTTGCTTGAGCAGCAGGCGATCCGCCATTATCCCTACCTGACCGCCCGCACTGCTACCCGCCAGAGCTTTGAGGTTTACCCCCATCCCGCTAGCGTCGCCCTCTTTGGCCTGTCCAAGACGCTGAAGTACAAGTCGAAGCCGGGCCGCGACTATCCCTCCCGCTACGCCGCCTTCGGCCAGCTTGAGGCGCACCTGCGCTCGCTCGCCAGCGCAGAACCCACCCTCACCATCCCTATCGCCACCTTCGCCAGCAACCTGACCAGCCTCAAGGGAGCGAAGCTCAAGGACTACGAGGATCGGTTGGACGCGATCCTCTGTGCCTACGTTGCCTTCTACTACTGGTACTGGGGGGCGCAGCGGGTGGCTGTCTTTGGCGACACAGAGAGCGGCCACATTGTCGTGCCGCGCCTCACTAGGTTAGGATGCGGCACTTAGCGACATCCTTCGCCAACCTTGTCGGCGTGGCTACCTATTGAGTATCGGCGTGGCTAGCTATTGACAAGCCCACCCATTTGTGCTATAATCTCGACAGAAAGCTAACAACCGTAGCAAGCACTGCGCGGCTCACTGCTGCCGACCTCCCCTAACGGGCGAGAGTTGGAGCGGAGGAGCCGCGCTTCTGTTTGCTTGAAAGGGGGACTACTATGGGCGAGTTGAAGCAGGCATTGCGGCTGGCGCACGGGCTAGCGGCTGGAGCATTGGTAGAACTGGCGGCCTTGCGGCTGCTACTGGCGGCGATTGTGGTTGAGCGGTCGAAGGAGGGGGCAGATGAGCGAGCAGATGTGCGCGGGCAACACCCGCAACGGCGATCCATGCAGGCGGCGGGCGGTCGCGCCCAGTCGTTATTGTGCAGTCCATCGGTGAGCAAAGGGCGATCCCTTCGCTAATCTCTTTAGCAGCGAGGAGTTGGCACAGTTGCATGAACTGGGCAGCGAGGACGGGCTAGAGGTCGAGATCGGGGCGGCGCGACTGGCCCTGCAACAGGCATTGCGGGCGGGCGATGTGGCTGGGGTCAGCGGCTGCGTCAACGCGATCATTGCAGCCGCCCGCCTGCGCCGCCAACTGAGTGGTGAGCAGGCGCGCACCTTGCTGCAAGCGGTAGACACGATCCTGGCGGAGCTTGGCTATGCAGGATGAGGAGATCGTCGCCCGCCTGCGCCGCCGCTTGCGGCCAAAGGAAGGCCAGCAGCCTGACCCCTGCTGTGCCTCTTGCGCGGGAACTGCGGCACGGGTGGAGGCCTTGGAGTGGCTGGTAAGGGCGATCCTGGCGATCCTGGTCGCTAACCTGCTGACTGTGCTGCTGCGTTGAGCGGGGCTGCGGCGCAACCTTGCTCAACGCCGTTCGTTCTACCAGGGGCAAGTATGTGCCTCAAAGAAGGGATCGGGTATAATGGGCGCGTGAACGATAGCACTGCTCCAAAATCCAGACTCGGCAATCTCAAGCTGCTGCTGGTCGATCTGCTGCCAGCCCTGCTCATCTTTAGCTTGTTGACCGGCTACCAGTTGCGCTTGCCTGGCCTCTACGCAGATGAGGCGTTGGACGTGGTGCCAGCGATGCAACTGCTCAAGGGCTTGCCGCTGGATTTCGGGGGGGTGCGCGGTGCCTACTTCCCGCTCGGTAGCCTCAAGCTGCCAGTAATGAACAGCGACTACCAGGGGGTGGTTGGCACTTACGGGGTGCTGCCCTTCCTGCTCGGCGGCTTCGATGTGGTCAACATCCGCCTCTTTACCATCTGCACGGGGCTGCTAGCCCTCGCCCTCGCCTACGCCCTGACCAGGACGTTGCTGGGGCGACCAGCGGCGGTGATCACCGTGCTGCTGTTTGCCGTCTCCCCCTCGTGGGTGTTCTGGAGCAGGATCGGCATCTACGTGATCGCCCAGGTGGTGCCGATCAGCCTCGCTATCATCCTCTGCCTGCTGTGCTGGTGGCGGGGCGGGCGTGACCGCTGGCTGTACGCGGGCGCATTCCTGGTCGGCCTCGGCTTCAGCACCAAGTTCCTTTTCCTCTGGCTGCCAGTTGCCCTGCTCGTCAGCTACCTGGTGTTCAGCACGCCGCGTATCCGCCAGTTGGGTTGGGCGCGGGGGCTGAGACTTAGCCCCAGCCTGCTACCCAGGATAGGGGAGAGGAGCAGGTGGGGCTGGCGCAGGCTGCTGATCGGGGGCCTGGCATTCGGGATCGGGGCGTTCCCCTTCATCTGGTACAACCTGACGACGCGCGGTACCTACCTGGTGCTGCGGAGCAACCTGGACAAGACCAGCTATGGGGTGAACAATAGCGACGTGCTGGGCAACCTCTACACGGTAGTTGGTGATTACCGCGTGTTGCTGGACGGTAGCTACTTCTGGTTTCAGGCTTATGGCGGCCAGCCCTACCACAACCACTTGTGGCCGTGGGCCTACCTGGTCGCGCTGGCGGGGCTGTTGCTGGGCTGCATTGTTGCCCCTCTACCAGCCGTAGGCGATGGGGCTGGGCTTGCAAGGCAGCAGCGGCGTACTCTGCAAGCTGTGATCTTCAAACCACCCTTTATCCTCTGGCTGATCGCCCTGATCAGCTTCTTCGCCTGGCAAGCGGCGGGGGCAGGCGGGCGGCTGTGGGCGATCCTTTTCTTCGCCAGCTTCGGCGGGCTGCTGCTCTGGCTGGCGGTCGGGCGGGCGCATACCTGGTATCAGCGGCCCCTCGTCTTCCTCACCATGCTGGCCGGGCTGATCGTGGTGCAGAGCGCAGTGACGGTCAGTGGGTTGTGGCCGACACATCTGGTGATTGTGCTACCGATCCCGATGATCACGGTGGCAGTGGGCATAGTGGTACTGGCGCAGGTACTGGCTCGCTCCCCCAGCCTGGCCTCCCTCTACGCAAGCGGGAAGCGGACAGCCAGCCCAACCTGGAGCAGTGCGGGGGGTAGAGGCCGAAGGTGGCTAGCGGTCGGGGTGGCGGTTGCGCTGGTGGTTGCGCTGCTGGCAACAGATTTGGCGGTGGACGCTAGCTACCACGCTGACTTGCAGAAGGTTGGTGGCTACGTCACTTTCTCCGACGCGATCTACCCGCTGAACGACTACCTGCTGGCGCGAGGGGCGGGCGCGCCGATTGCAATGGACTGGGGCTTCAAGTATAACTTGCAGGTACTCAGCGGGGGACGCACTAACCCGCTGGAAATCTTCCAGTACCGCGACCCCGCCCCAGCAGAGTTCTACGCCGCCCTGACCGAGACGCTGAAGAACCCCAGTAACCTCTACCTGTTCCACGTGCCAGAAGCGGCCTCGTCGCACCCCGACCGTATGGCGATCTTCCTTGCCAGCGCACAGGCTGTGGGTCGCAGGCCTACCCTCGAACGCAGCTTCAAGCACCGTGATGGCGGGCTGGTCTACGAGGTTTGGAGTGCAAGGTTAGAGGACGGGCGGGCGGCGTGGGGCAGTCACCCCTCCTACCAACCACCAACCGCGCTAGAGGCAGGCAACTCGGTGGCGGTGCCTGCAACAACGGAACGTTTACTCTACAATGGATCATACCTAACGGCGTACCAAACCCCTAAGT
>JBBROH010000224.1:0-5776 GCA_038229595.1 Chloroflexia bacterium
CGATCTCCACCCGCAAATCGCCCCGCGCCCGCTCTACCTGGGCTAGCAGGCGGCTGAAGGGAGGTGCGCCCATGTCGGCGATGGCAGCGCGGTTGATCAACTCAGCGTCGGAGCTAGAGCGATGTGAACGGGTGGTGGCGAGGAAGTAGATCGCTTCGAGCAGAGTCGTCTTGCCACTGGCGTTGTCGCCGAGCAGCACGCTGATCCCCGGCGATAGGGCCAGCCCTAGCCGTTCGTAGCTGCGGAAGTCTGTCAGGTTGAGGTTGGTCAGGTGCATAGCAGTAGATGTGGGTGATGAATGCTGAACGGTCGTGCTGTTGCTACAGCAGAATCTTAGCCAACGGCCTTAGGAGCAGCAGATTGGCGTAGCGGATGATGCGGAGGTGGTTGCTGGCTGAACAGATCGGTTGGCAGGGTAGCTGTCCCCTGAGGCGGCTCATCGGCTGTGCGCGATCTCCTCCAGGGCAGCGGGGTTCTCCAGCGCACTGGTGTCGCCGAGGTTGTCGCTGCCGACGTAGGTGGCGCGGATCAGGCGACGGATGATTTTGGCGTTGCGCGTTTTGGGTACGGCACTGACGAAGCGCACCGCTTCTGGCTTGAGGGCTTTGCCCAGGTGTTCGGCAATGCGCCCCTCAATCTCGTGGCGTAGCTGCTCCGACTCCTGCTGCCCCGGCTTGAGGATGACAAAGACCACCACGGTTTCGCCCTTCATCTCGTGGGGGATGCCGACCGCCGCCGCTTCCTGCACGGCAGGGTGGCTGACCGCCGCCGACTCGACTTCGGCGGGGCCAACTCGCTTGCCAGCCACCTTGATCGTGTCGTCGCTGCGGCCCAGGATGTACCAGTAGCCGTCTGCATCGATCCGCGCCCAGTCGCCATGCACCCACACGTCGGGGATGCGCGACCAGTACGCCTCGATGTAACGCTCTGGGTCGCGCCAGAAGCCCCGCGTCATGCCCGGCCAGGGCTGGCGAATGATCAGTTCACCGACGACACCGCGCAGCGGATTGCCCGCCTCGTCGCTCACATCCGCCGCCATGCCAGGCACGGGGCCGCTGAACGAGCAAACCTTGAGCGGCTGCAAGGGGGTGCAGCCGAGGATGCCACCACTAATTTCGGTGCCACCGCTGTAGTTGATGATCGGGCAGCGACCTTCGCCAACCTTGTCGAAGAACCATCGCCAGGGTTCGGGGTTCCAGGGTTCGCCAGTACCGCCCAGGAAGCGCAGGCTGCTACGGTCGTGGCGTGTCACCCAGTCGTCGCCCTGGGCCATTAGCGCACGGATTGCCGTGGGCGAGATGCCCAGGTGGGTAATCTGGTGGCGTTCTACCATGTCCCACACCCGGTCTGGGTGGGGGAAGTCGGGCGTGCCGTCGTAGAGGAAGACGGTTGCGCCGAGGATCAGCGCGCCGCTGATCGCCCACGGCCCCATCATCCAGCCGATGTCGGTGAACCAGAATAGCCTATCGCCCGGTTGCACGTCGAAGCAGTGGGCCATATCCTGCGCCCCCTTTAGGGGGAAGCCGCCATGCACGTGCAGCGCGCCCTTCGGCTTGCCAGTTGTGCCACTGGTGTAGATCAGCATATAGGGGTCTTCAGCGTCCGTGCGCTCGGTCTGGCACTCGGCTGACTGGGCAGCGGTGATCTGGTGCCACCAATGGTCGCGGCCCGCCTGCCAGGGCAGGTCGCTGCGGTTTGCGCGGGCGTGGACGATCACCTGCTGCACGCTGGGTGAGAGGGAGGCAGCTTCGTCGGCGGTCTCCTTCATCGGCACTAGCTTGCCGCGTCGGTAGAAGCCGTCGGCAGTGATCAGCACTTTCGCCTCGCAGTCTTGCAAGCGAGAGGCCACCGCCTGCGCCCCGTAGCCGCTGAAGACGGGGGTAAAGATTGCGCCGATCTTGCTGCAAGCCAGGGTTGCAATTGCCACTTCGGGCGTAAGCGGCATGAACACGCCGACGCGATCTCCCTTGACCACACCGAGCGACTTAAGCGCATTCGCCAGGCGGTTGACTTCTACAAGCAATTGGCTATAGCTGATGGTGCGGCTGCTACCCTCCTCGCCCTCGTAGATGATCGCGGGCTGGTCGGGGGTGGCGGCGGCGCGCTTGTCCACTGCGTCATGCACGTAGTTGTACTGCGCCCCGACGAACCACCGCGGCCACTGCACGCCGCGGCTGAGGTCTAGCACCTGCGAATAAGGGGTGTAGAACTCGATGCCCATCTCCTTGACGGCGGTATCCCACCACCAGGCGATGTCGTTGACGCTGCGCTGCAATAGCTCGTCGTAGCTCTCAATGCCATGTTGCTGCATCAGCTTGTAGAGGCGGCTGCGCTCGATGTACTCGCGGCTGGGCCGCCAGGCTACGTCGGGGCCGTCGCTGTCGTGCGCGGCGGGCAGGTGGGTGATGCGGTGGGTGTCAGTGGTCATGGGTGGGGTTCTCCTCGTTGAGAAAGTTGTTGATTAGCTGGCAACGTCCGTTATGGCTTGTTCAAGCTCGATTTCAGTTTCCAATCCTTCCAAATCCTGCAACTCTACGTCCTCATCGAAGGCACTCTGGCCCAGTTCACGCTTGGCGAAGGCCCGACGGGCTTTGATGTTGAGGATGTTCACAATGCGGGTGCGATCCTTGGCGATACGGCGCACGTCGTCGCCTTCCAGCAAAATCACGTAGTAGCGCGAATTGTCGGTGACGAGGTTAGCATAGTTTACCGCATCCTGCGCGAACTTGCCCGTTGTCACCACCATCACTACGTCGGCTTTGGTCAGGAACGTAAGGCCAACCTCTTTGGCAATCACTTCCACACCAACGCTCTTTGTGTTCTTGCACTGGATTTGCCAGCGGCTATAAACGATCTTGTCTGAAGCAGCCATGACATCTACTTCGCCACCGCCGGTTGCTTGATAAGCCCGCAGCCGCCAGTGGGAGAAGCGTAGCCCCAGCAACCGGATCAGCCAGATGGCGAACAGTTCCAGTGCAACGCCGCGCCGGTGCTTGTCGGGGTCATCCAGTTCAACAACAACATCCTCAAACGTGCGGTTGAGGTCAGCAAGGGTCATCTGGGTTTTGGCAACGAGGTTGGCAAGCAACGGCTCCAACACCTGATTGGTAGCTTGGGCAGTAAGCCGAACTTCATCGGGCTTGGCTCCGCGCCCGCTGGTTGTCTTGTGCTTCTCGATCAGCCCAGCTGCTACCAGCGGCTCTAGCACATCCAGCACCAGGTTCTTGGTTGTAAGCCTTATCTTGTAGATGCTGCGGGTGTGATTGGCTATCTTGTTTGAGGGCAGCCAATCGCGGGCATCAAGGTCTAGCATTGAGCGCAGGAAATAGCTCTGCTCCGGCTCAAGATTGTAAAGACGATCAATCAAATCAGCGTCAACTTCCAGCAGATCGTAGGCAACATCCCAGTTAACTTCATAGCTGGTAGCGCGGAACACGCCCGCTTCAGCCAACCATTGGCGCATGGTACTGATGTAGGTGCTGTTGGTTGGCAGGCGGATGCCAATTTCGTTGACCTCCTCGCCCAGATACTCAAGCGTTACCTGCTCACCCCGCGCCCGGATACGCTCAACAATGCGGGCCAGCAGCAAGCCTTCCAGCTTGGTCAGGATGTGAACTGCGAAGCGGCGGTGTAGCATTGCTACATCATCGCGCAAGGTAAGTAGTTCACGCCCCAAGTCAGTTAGCTGAGACTGCTTGCCGTCGTCGGAGACGCTGATCAGTTGATAGGATTTGAGCGAGAGCAGGCAATTCATCGCCATTGTGTTGGAGTTCTGTGCTTGCTGCATTGGGTCTTTGCCGTGCTGCGGGAAGTAGCGTTGGCGGATTGCTTCCTGCAAGGCGTAGCGATCCGGCGCGAGATCAGCAGCTAGTTGCAGCAGATCAGCTAGCGGTGCCTTTTGCGGATCGAACTGTGCGCCATAAGTAAAGCGTTTGCCAGCGTTCATACCATCCCCTCAAGCAAACTGATCTGGTGTGGCTGATCTATGAGCGGGTCTACATCAGCATTAAAGCGCAGCCGTCCGCCGCGTAGGTACTCCTCCTCACGTTCCAGCATCAGCCAGCGGCGGCCCACCTGCTCGGCAACCCAGCCGGTCATACACGAACCGGCAAATGGATCGAGGATCAGGTCGTCCGGCTCGGTGCAGAGGTTGATCGCGAACTCTGGCAGGGCGCGGGGGAAGCGGGCCGGATGTGGGTCAATGCCTTGTTCGCGGCAGAGCCGCAAGTAAGCGTCGTTGCTGGAAGTGTTGGCGGCGGAAATGACGTTGACCGGCACGGGATCGCCCATGCTACCTTCATTGTAGCCGTCAATCAGGTTAGGTGGGATTGCACCTTGATTGTCGCGGCCAAACTTGTCGCTGATGTTGTGTTCGCTGGGCCGCAGCTTCGGCTTGTAGCCGTCACGCATCAGCTTAACTTGCGACTCGCTGTATTGCTTGAGGACGCGGCGGTTGTTGGCCTTCGGGTGGGGGTCGAGCGACAACCACCAGACGGTATTAACCGCATCCTTGACCCGCTCCCGCCGCACCGTGACCCACTCGGCGGGGGTCGGCAGCTTGGCCGGGTTGTACCAATAGAGTTCCTGCGCCAGTTGGAAGCCCGCCCCGCCCAATTCGACTGGCCGACAGAGTCGCAGCAGCAACTCGTAGTGGTAGAGGCTGCGGATCGGCTGACCTTTGAGCCACGTCCCGCCAATGTCAATGATTAGCGAACCGCGTCGCTTGAGGACGCGGCGAAACTGGGCCGCGAATTGCATAAACCAGCTAAGGTACTCGTCAGCATCTACGTTGCCGTAAGCCTTCTTGCGGAGCAAGGCGAAGGGTGGCGAGGTACAGATCAGGTCAACCGATTGGTCAGCGACTAGTGGCAGCAGATTGCGCGAGTCGCCGAGGTAAGCATCCCCGCGAGCCGTGCTGAAGTAGGGCTGCAAGGTAGCTAGCTTGCTCATAAGGTAGCCTCCTGAATGGTGAAAGCAGTATTATCCTGTCGTGGCAACAAAAGGAATGAAGATTGCTCCGCTCCAAGTACGTAGTTCAGCACTATCACCTCCTCCACCGTACCACGCCCGTCCGCCTTGCTGTTGATCATCCGCGTTGCAGAGACTAGCCGAACATCAAAGCCTTTGTAGATGTCAAGGATTAGCCGGGCCGACGAGTTGGATAGCATCACCTGGCAGCCTCGCCGATCTAGCTCGCGGTAGCACTCTGCCAGTTCGCGCTGCTGTCGCTCACCAAACTCGTCCTTTGTATAGCTGGTAAACGAAGATGTAGGACTGAGCGGAGCGTATGGCGGGTCAAGGTAGACGAAATCACCTGACTTTGCTTCTTGCAGCGTCTGGCGGTAATCAGCGTGGCGGATAGTGGCCGATTTGAGAGCAGCGGCGCAAGCAAAGAGGTTGTTGCGGTCGAATATCTGTGGGTTCCTATAGCTGCCAATTGGCACATTGTACTGGCCGCTGCGGTTGACTCGGTAGAGGCCGTTGAAGCAGGTTTTGTTCAGATAGATGAAGCGGGCTGCAACCTCAAGCGGCGTGCTGGGTTGTTCAGCACGTAGCTGGTAGTAGTAATCTTGATTGTGGCAGGCGCGGTGTTCAGCCAGCCGCGCGACCAATGCCTCTGGCTTGTCGCGCACAACCTCATAAGTGGTGACCAACTCGCGGTTTGCGTCGGCAATGAGGGCAACCCGTGGCTGCGTGGCAAAGTAAAGCGCACCGCCGCCAATAAATGGCTCCAGGTAGCGGCTGTAGCGTGCGGGGATGAGGGGCAGCAGGTGGC
>JBBROH010000225.1:0-5751 GCA_038229595.1 Chloroflexia bacterium
ATGGTGAGGCGGTTGGCTGGCAGACCTTGCAGAAGCTGAAGATGACCCGCGACCTCAGCCAAATCCCGGTGATCATCTGCACCGCTGCGACGGAGCGGGTCAAGGAGATCGAAGGCCAGTTGCGCGAGAAGAATGTCAAGGTGGTCAGTAAGCCCTTCGACATTGACGACCTGCTCGGCGCAGTCAGCGAGATGCTGGCAGACAGCGAAAGCGATAGAGCGCAGCACAGTATGTTGCATGACAGCAAAGCGGCCAAGAAAGATTAGCTAGGAGAGAGATTTTGAACACTGGCGTACTCGGCGGTGGCGCACTCGGCCTCACTGCTGCCTATCGGCTAGCTCAAGCGGGCGACCAGGTAACGGTGATCGAGCGGGAGGCTGAAGTTGGCGGCCTGGCAGCAGGTTTTCTGGTTGGCGATAGTGGCACCTACCTGGAGAAGTTCTACCACCACATCTTCAAGAGCGATACCACGATCTGGGCCTTGATCAAGGAACTGGGGTTGGAGGAGAAGTTGGAATGGATGACCGCCCCCTCATCCACCCTCAACAATGGCAAGCACTACAGCCTCGCCCCCTCCCCTTTCGTGATCCTGGGCTACAAGCCGCTGCCCTTCCTCGACCGCTTGCGGATGGGCGCAGGTGGCCTCTACATCAAGCTGGTGGGCAACAGCCCCGCCCTTGAGCGCAATACTGCCACCAAATGGTTGAAGCAACTGATGGGCGAGCGGGTCTACAAGGTGGTCTGGGAGCCGCAACTGCGCGGTAAGTTCGGCCAGTACGCCGAGCAGATTACCGCCACCTGGCTTTGGGCGCGCATCCACGACCGCACTGCCCAGCTTGGCTACCTGCATGGCGGCTTCCAGCAGGTCTACAATCGCCTGGCAGAGATGATCACCGCGCAGGGTGGCACGATCATGCTGGGCCAGACGGTGAGCAGCATCGCCAACACGCCCGACGGTAAGGTGGAGGTGAAGTTGGAGGATGGCCGCCAGTTCATCTTCGACCGCCTGATCTGCACCTTCCCCAGCCGCGTCTTCGCCCGCGTCGCACAAGGGCTGCCCCCCGCGAAGGTAGCGGAGTATAGCTGGGGAACGGCCCTCGGCGCGCACTGCCTGATCCTGCGCCTCAACCAGCAGTTGATGACCGAGGGGACGTATTGGTTGAGCATCACCGACCCTGGCTATCCCTTCCTGGTCGCGGTTGAACACACCAACCTGATCCCAGCTAGCGAGTACGCTGGCAACCGCCTGCTCTACCTCGGCAACTACCTGCCGATGGATCACCCAACCTACAAGAAGTCGGGCGAGGAGATACTAGCTGACTATACCCCCTACCTCAAGCGGCTCAACCTCAACTTCGACCGCTCATGGGTGGAGGAAGTCTACAACTGGCAGGCTCCCTACGCCCAACCAGTCGTCACCGTCGGCTACGAAGGGCATATCCCGGCGCATGATACTCCCTTGCAGAACGTCTGGCTAGCCAATATGTTCCAGGTCTACCCCCACGACCGCGGCCAGAACTACAGTATCCTGATGGCTGACGAACTGGTGAAGAAGCTGACGGGCGCGCCAACAGCCGCCCACTAGCTGCGGTCAGGGTCAAGCAGCCGCTGCTCAAACACGGTCAGGCTGCTACCCTCGGCTGCGTCGCGCTGGTAGCCTGCGCGAGCAAAGCCAGCCTCTACTCCAGGCGCGTCGGGCAGCATAATGCTGAGGTGCGGCGGACTGAGGCTGGCGGTGGCGCGGCGCAGGGTCGTACCGAGCAGGGCGTAGTCGGCGATCTCCTGCCCCTCGTGGCTGATGCAATCGGCATAGCCCACCTCCATGCCGCTCTCCGCCTCCACCCCAGTGATGATCGCCAGGCTGTGGATTGCAGCGGTAGCAATCGAGTTATCGCTGCGGCTTTTGCGCCAGCCAGTTTCGGCTATGCTGTGCAAGAAGGGTGGGCGGCTTTGGCCCTCGGTTAGCAGGCGGGCAACTACCTGCCGCTTCGCCAGGTGATCGCGTAGGCGGGCGCGGTCGAGGGCCAGCCAACTCCAGCCGCTGCCGTACAGCCCGCCGTTCGCCTTGTAGAGCGGTGAGGTAGCGATCCACTGCCAGGTCGCCTCCTCGTCGGCTGGGAGCAACAGGCGAAAGCTGACCAGCGGCCCCTCGTCGCTCTGTGCGGGCTGTCCCTCCGCCTCATAGGGGGTGAAGCAGGCGACAGCACGGAAGCCGAGGCTGGCGGCAGTGCGGTGGACGGGCTGGTTGCCGCTGCCCGTCGCCATGCGGATCACCCACGCCCCCCGTGCCTGGGCCAGAGCCACGCTGTCGGCGATCAGTGGGTAGCTGTAGCCGCGCCCCCGCTGGCTGGGGCTGATCCGCAGCCCCTCCAGCCAGGCTTCCTGGGGGTTGAGCATGGTCAGCTTGCAGAGGGCTACTGGCTCACCAGCCACTTCGCCGATCCGCAGGCTGCCGCTGGGGTCGGCCAGCCAGTCAGCCCAGACCTCCTCGATGTAGTCGCCCCAACTCCAGGTCTGGTGGCAGAAGGCTAGCACCGCCGCCCGATCCCCAGCAGTGGCCGACCTTATTTGCAGATCGTCCACCCTCACCGCCCCCGCCAGCTTGGCTTGCGCTTCGCCAGGAAAGCAGCCGTACCCTCCAGCCGATCTTCGCTGTTGGCGGCTCGCCCGAAAGCAGCGGCTTCGACCGCCAGTGCAGCGGCCAGTGGCAAGTCCGCTCCCTCGTCTACCGCGTGCTTGATCTGGGCCAGGGCAATCGGCGGCTGCCCAGCCAGGCGGTCAGCTAGCGCGTCAACCGTAGACATTAGCTCAGCAGCCGGGACGACTTGTTCGACCAGGCCGAGGTCGTAGGCTTGCTGGGCAGTCAGGCGGTCGCCGGTCAGCATCAACCGCTTGGCCTGCCCGCGCCCGACCAGGCGGGTTAGCCGCTGGGTGCCGCCGTAGCCAGGGATCAGGCCGAGGCTGATTTCTGGCTGGCCGAAGGTCGCGCTTTCTGCTGCGATGCGGAGGTCGCAGGCGAGGGCCAGTTCGCAGCCACCACCGAGGGCATAGCCGTTGATCGCGGCGATCACTACCTGGTCGAGGGCAGCCAGCTTGCTGAAGACTGCCTGACCACGCAAGGCGAAAGCCTCACCCGCTGCCGCACTATTGATCGTACTGAACTCGCCAATGTCCGCCCCCGCCGCGAACGCCTTTGCCTCAGCCCCAGTGATTACTAGCACCAGCGTGGTCTTGTCCCCGCGTAGTTCATCGCAGACCGCGCCGATCTCCTGCACCATCTGCTGGTTGAGGGCGTTCAGCTTGGCAGGGCGGTTGAGGGTCAGGGTAGCAACCCCAGGCCGCCGCTTGAGGGTGATCGTCTGGTAGTCAGGCATCATTGCTTCCTTTTGGCGCAATCTCGTTGCTTAGGGTGTGGCCTCCGCCGAGGGCAGGCCCTGTGGCAAGCCACCCATGCCGGTCAGCCCCCGTGGGGTACCCGCCTGTGGGTCGCTGGTCGGGGTGGAGAACAGGTACTGGGCGTTAGGGGTAACGGTCGGCTGGAAGGTGATGAAGTAGTCGATCTTGTAGCTGGGGCGCACGCTGTCCACCCATTGGCGGAAGTTCGATTTGGCCTGCTCCTGCACGCTGGCAGGGTCAATCGGGTTGAGCTTGCGGCCTAGCACCTTGACGACCTCCCAGCCCTGCCTGCTCAGGAACGGCTGGCTCAACTCACCATCCTTGAGGTTGCGGATCAGATCGCCAGTCAGCTTGTCTATGCCATCGGGGTTGACGGTGCCGATCTTGCCGCCGTTCTCCTTCGTCAGCTTGTCTATAGAGTATTGGCGGGCCATTGCGCCAAAGTCGGAGCCGCTCTGCAACTGCTGATAGACCTTGTTGGCGGTCGCCTGGTCGCTAAAGAGGATGTGGGCAGTGTCCAGCAAGGTTTCATTCTGGGGGGCGATACCGTGAACCGCGCCCACCTTGCCAAGCAGATTAGCCTTCTCCAGGTTCTTGCGGAAGTCGCTTTCGGTGAAGCCCTGCTGAGCGAGGAACTTCGGCCAGCCGCCTACGCCCATCTTCTGCTCGACAGCAGCCTTCTGCTGGGCTAGCTGCTGATCGATCTTGCTTGCATCAGGCTTGATCCCCTCCTTCAGCCCTTGCTGAATACCGATCTCGTTGGTGATCAGGTCTTCCAGCGCGTCTTCGTGTAGCACTTCGACCATGCGCCGCCCGATACCGCAGCCGAGGTTGATGTTAAACTGGCTGATGTAGGCATCGTCCTGGCTCTGGGTGTAGGCCAGGTAGAGGTCCATGGGGACCGGCTCGCCGTTGACTGTCGCGGCGATCTTGCCGCTGGGGGCGCGGCTGACAGGAGTCTGCCCATACTCTGGGTTGGCCGCGCAATCCTCCTCAGCCCCGAACTTTACGCCACCATTCTGCGGCTTGTTGGGGTCAACCGTCGGCACCCTGGGGTTGCCGCCCTGGGGCTGGATCGGGGTGGGCGGCTGCTGCACCTGGCTGACCGATGTCGGGCTGGAGGAATTACTGCTGATGGCGGGGTTGGCCGGGGTCGGCTTGCTGCCACCATTATTGGTCAGCAGGATGACGGCTAGCAGGGCGACGACCACAATAGCGACGATGCCGCCAAAGAGCAGGCCGTTGTTGCCGCCGCTCTGCTTCACAGCCTTGCGCTGCGCCGGTTTGCTGTTCGACTTTGCCAAAACTACGCTTCTCCTTATAGAAGGTGGGATAGAAGGCGGGCTACTACCTACCCCGACTGTTTACATCCGCAAGCTGCCAGGCTCAAGCCCGCGAAGGGGCTGTGGTCAGCCTTGCCCCTAAGAATAACGCACCAGAGCGCGAAAACGTTCCCGCCAATCTCTCTTAATCGTCGTTGTCTTCGCCCAGGCTGAGAACAGCAAGGAAGGCTTCCTGGGGGATTTCGACCGCGCCAACCATCTTCATGCGCGCCTTACCCTCCTTCTGCTTCTCAAGCAGCTTGCGCTTGCGGCTGATGTCGCCGCCATAGCACTTCGCCAGTACGTTCTTCCGCATAGCAGTGATCGTCTCGCGCGAGATCACCTTGCTGCCAATCGCCCCCTGGATTGGCACCTCGAACTGCTGGCGGGGGATCAGCTTCCGTAGCCGCTTCACTAGGTCGCGGGCCTGGTTGTAGGCTTTGTCGCGGTGGGTGATCAGCGATAGTGCGTCAACTGGCAGGCCGCTCACCAGGATGTCCAGCCTGACCAGGTCGGACTCCTGGTAGCCGATCAACTGGTAGTCTAGCGAAGCATAGCCCTGGGTGCGCGACTTTAGCTGATCGTAGAAGTCAATGATGATCTCACTGAGGGGCATGGTGTAGATGAGGATCACCCGTTGCTCGTCCAGGTGATCCATCTTCTTGAAGGTGCCACGCCGTCCAGTAACCAGTTCCATAATCACCCCGATGTAGCGGGTTGGCACCACCACGCTGATCTCGACCACCGGCTCCTCGATATGGTCGATGCGGCTAAGGTCGGGCATCTGCGAGGGGTTAGACATATCTACCATAGTACCATCGGTCTTGTAGATGTGATACTCGACGCTGGGGGCAGTGGTGATCAGGTTCATGTTGTACTCGCGCTCAAGCCGCTCCTGGACGATCTCCATGTGCAGCAGGCCGAGGAAGCCGCAGCGGAAGCCGAAGCCCAGTGCGCCGCTGCTCTCTGGCTCGTAGACCAGCGATGCGTCGTTCAGTTTGAGGCGATCCAGCGACTCGCGCAGCAAGGGGTA
>JBBROH010000226.1:0-5750 GCA_038229595.1 Chloroflexia bacterium
CACCGCTAGCCTCGATCTGGCGGATCATCAGGTCCAGCCGCCCGCAGAGGCGATCCAGCCTGCCGCGCGTGGCCTGCAAGCTGTGGCTGCGCTTGCCTAGCTCGCCCTCGCGCCTGCCGAGGCTCTGTAGCTGGCGGCTAGTCTGCTCCTGCCCGCTATTGATGCTAGCAAACTGCCGCTGATAGCCCAGTTCTTCCAGCAGGCGGTCAAGCTGGCGTTGCTCGATGTTTGCCTTCTCTAGCCGCACCCGCGCCGCACTGTTGATCTGGCGCAAGGCCGCTAGCTGCTGGTCAACGGCACCAACCGCTAGCCCCAGCACCGCCTCCACCTCTTTTTCGCTTAGTCCGTCTACCATAAGCCCTGCTGTCCAGACGCAGCCGGTAGCTGCACTGTCACCTTCGCGCCTGCGCCGGGAGCCGACTCGATGGTGAGGTCGCCGCCCAAAGCCTGGGTGCGTTCGCGCATATTGAGCAGCCCAAAGCTGCCACGCTTCTCGTAATTGTTGACCACTGCCGCCACGTCGAAGCCCGCGCCGTCATCCTGGATGGTGGTGATTGCCCAGCCCCCAACTATCCCCAGCGTTACTTGCACGTTCCGCGCCTTTGCGTGCTTCTTGGCGTTGCCCACCGCCTCCTGCACAATGTCGAAGATGGTAGCCTCCACCTTCTCGTTCTGGCGGTCGGGATAGCGGCTACTGTCCAGCAGCATTGTCATGCCATCAGCAGGCAGGAAGCGTTGTTGATATTGTTCCAGGGCGGCCACCAACCCCTTCGTCTCCAACACTAGCGGGCGCAGCTCGAACAGGGTGGTTCGCACGTCATGGTTAGCCTTGCGCGAGAGGCGGATCAGGTTGTCGAACTCGGCGAAGACGCGGGCCGGGTCGGGGCGGCTCTCCAACATCTTCTTAACTACTTCCAGGTTCATGGTGATTGCCGCCAGCGTTTGGGCTGGGCCGTCGTGCAGGTCGCGAGCCAGCGACTTGCGTACCTCCTCCTGGATGCTGATTACCCGGTCGCGCTCACCACGCACCTCCGCTTCGGTCCGCATCACCTTGTCACGTTCGGCCCGTACCTCGGCCTCAGTGCGGATCACCTTGTCACGTTCGGCGCGAGCCTCGGCCTCGGCGCGGATCACCTTGTCACGCTCCTCGCGGGCCTCAGTCTCAGCCCGCATCACCTTGTCACGCTCCTCGCGCAGAGCATCGTAGAGTTGCGCGTTCTTGAGGGCAACCGTAGCGTTGTTCGCTAGAGCTTCCAGCAACACCAACTGCTCCTGGTCGTAGAGGTTGCTTTCAGGGCTGGCGATCAGCAGCACGCCGTAAATCTCGAATGCAGCCCGCAGGGGAACGATCAGCGCGCTCTTGCACTTACCCACCCGCGCCCAGGTGCCAGTCAACTCGGCATCCTGTTCGCGCAGGTGGCTGCGGACGATCATCGATTGACCCGTTCTCATCACCCGCGCCACTGCCCCTTGCTGGCCGCTGAGGGTGCGCTTCAGTTCGTTTTGCTCCAACCCGGCGGAGGCGGCCACGTAGAGGTTGGCCGTGCTGTCGTTGAGCAAGGCCATACCGACGCTGTAGGGCAGCACTTTGGCAAACTCGCTAAAGAGCGAACTTAGCACCGCGTCCGGGTTGAGGCTACTGCTAAGGGTATTGGAGACCTTGTAGGCGGCCAGCAGGCTCTGGCGCAGGGTTTGCACGCCCGCGGCATCACTATGGTGGGCGAAGCGCGACAGGCGGCTGAACCTGCCACTGAGGGTGACACCATAGGTGACGGTGAGCAGCAGGGCGAAGAAGATGCTGCCGCCAAAGGGGATCAGCGGCACGGCTGACATCCCCTGCGCCAGATCAAGGAGCATCACCCAATTGGCGGCGCAGTAGAGCAAGGCAGCCAATGCCCCCAGCCAGAGGCCACCGCTGATGCCCACTGCCAGCACCGGTAGGCTGCCGAAGGGAAAGAGCAAGCCATTGCTGGCTAGCGCAAGGGCGGCGGTCAGGCCAAAGTCGAGCAGCAGGCCAACCGAGGTGTAGAGGCGAAGTGGGCGCAGGCGGTAGAGGATAAACCAGAGGATCGCTAGCCCCGCGTAGCCGAGCAGCAGCAGACCAGTCGTTCCCGTCCAGCCGTAGAGGGGGCTGTTGGGCTGGGCGCGCTGGGCCAGGAAGAAGACAGCTAGCATCGCCACCGCACTGAATAGACGCAAGAAGGCCAGGATACGACCCAACTGCACAAGGGGTGAGTCGTCAGCCGCCCGGTTGGTCGCGCCTGCCAAACTCTCCCGTGGTGGGGTATAAGCTGCCATCTGCTTCTTTGCTCCCTATCGCTTTGACCTGATAGTACCATACGGGTTGGGGCTGTGCTAACCAGCACAGGTGGGCCAATGCCACTTCATATAGCCATATTGTACTATACGCCCTTCGATTTGGCAAGTGGCTACATTCTACAACCTGATAGCTGCTCCTACCTGCTGGGTGCCGCTTGTAGGAGCAAGATGGTACTTTTGTCTAGGCCGAGCATGACCATTGTCTGATCTTTGGCGAGCAATTGAGCCAGCCCAAACCTGGCGAACAAGCATTCGATTTTACAAATATTTAACCTTGCGGTAATATAGGAGTAACCCGCTAGGGTCATACTTGGTGGTAGGAGGCACGCTATGGCTGGCGAGACGATCCTGGTGGTCGATGATGAGCGCAATATTGTAGAGTTGGTGAAGCTCTACCTGCTCAAAGAGGGCTACGTGGTGGAGACTGCCCTCAGTGGCAATGAGGCTCTACGCAAGGCGCGCAGCCTCAAGCCCGCCCTGCTCGTCCTCGACATTAACCTGCCGGAGGTGGATGGCTACGAAGTGTGCCGCATCCTGCGCCGCGAGAGCAACCTGCCAATCATCATGCTCACCGCCCGCAGCGACGATGTGGACAAAATCGTGGGCCTCGAACTGGGCGCGGATGACTACCTGGCGAAGCCCTTCAACCCCCGCGAACTGGTTGCTCGTATCAAGGCCGTGTTGCGCCGCGCCGCGCCCAACCCGACTGCTAACGGGCGGCAAGCGACCCCACTGATCAGCCTGGGTAACACCAGTATTGACGACGACCGCCACGAGGTCAGGATCGCTGGGCGGCTGGTCGAACTTCGCAGCAAGGAATACGACCTGCTCAAGACTTTTGCCCAGCACCTCGGTCTGGTGCTGGAACGCGACCGCCTGCTCAGTCTGGTTTGGGGCTACGAATACTTCGGCGACACCCGCACCGTGGATGTGCATATCGCTCATCTGCGCGACCGTATTGAGGGCAGCGACCTGGTCTTGCAGACGGTGCGCGGTAGTGGCTACAAACTGGTGCTGGGGGGGGCAGAAGATGCTCGCTAGCTTGCGCTCCAAATTGTTCGCCAGCTATGTGCTGATTGCGGTCTTCTCTGTGCTGATCGTCTCGCTCGCCAGCGGGGTGATCGTGCGTGGATATCAGCACGACTCGCAGGTACGTAGTCTGCAAGCCTACGCGGTGCTGGTGCGCGGGCAGGTGCAGAGCAACTTCAACACCCTGAAGAAGGACGGCGACCTGCTCACCCTCTATCTCAACGGTGGGCAGGGCGCAGTGCGCGACAAGATAGTGAGCGACCTGGTAGACGACGCGGACAAGATCAACGTGCGGCTGCTGGTCGTCGCTCAAGGGCAGGTGCTGAAGGACACCCAGGGCGCACTGGACGGCTCTGCCTTTCCCCTCTCTACCCGCGCCAAGATTAATCAGGATCGGCTGAACAAGACCAACTTCTACGCTGATTACCAGCCCAGCGGCACAAACACCCCCTATCTCTACGTCAGCACCGATATCGCGCCCGTGCAGGTGGGGCCAGCGGCGCGCCAGCGCACAGCCTACTTCGGCACAGTGGTGGTAATGCAGGCCGCTCTCAACCCCTGGAGTGGGCTGTTTGGCCCGATGCTGCTGGCTTCGGCCATTGCATTGCTGCTATCGATCCTCGGTGCCTTCCTGCTCGGTCGCACGATCAGCAGGCCTGTGCTGCAACTCAAGGAAGCGACGGCGCAGATTGGGCGCGGCAACTACCAGCATCAGATTGTGGTGCGGGGCAGTGACGAACTCGCGGCCCTCGGCCACAGCTTCAACCAGATGGCTGCGGCAGTGCAACAGGGCCAGCAGAGCCAGCGTGACTTCCTCGCCAACATCTCGCACGACCTCAAGACTCCGCTTACCTCAATCCAGGGCTTCTCGCAGGCAATCATGGATGGCACCCTACCCGACCCCCGCAGCCAGCAAGGGGCAGCCCGCGTGATCAACGACGAGGCCCAGCGCATGAGCCGCCTGGTCAACACCCTGTTGGAGATTTCGCACCTGCAAACCGGCCACTTGGAGCTACGCAAGCAGCAGCTAGACCTTGCCGCTCTGCTCACCGCCAGCGTGGAGGGGCTGGAGCCGCAGGCCAACGCGAAGGATGTCAGCCTCGGCAGCAGCGGCTTGCGTGCTATCCCGCCGATCATCGGTGACAGTGACCGCCTACGCCAGGTGTTCACCAACCTGGTTGACAACGCGATCCGCCATACCCCCGCTGGCGGTTGGGTCGAGGTAGAAGCGGAGAGCGCGGGGCTGGCGGGTCAGCCTGCCGTCCTGGTCAAGGTTAGCGACAGTGGTGAAGGTATACCAGCGCAAGACCTGCCGCGTATCTTTGAGCGGTTCTACCAGGTTGAGAAGTCGCGGGCGCGCGGCGAAGACGGGAGGGGGCGCGGCCTCGGTCTCGGCCTCTCCATCGTCAAGGAGGTGATCGTCGCGCACGGCGGCCAGATCGCAGTGAGTAGCGAGGTTGGTGGTGGCACTACCTTCACCGTCACCCTACCCGCTGTCATGCTGCCCTCCCTGCCTGCGCCGCTTGCTATCGAGGGCCAGCGGCTAGCGGGCAGGGCGGCAAAGAGCAGCAAGCGCGTCTGAGCCAGCAATTTACCCAGATTTTACGCCCCCTTCATCATGCCCTAACACTCTTGCGCGATAATAGTAGGGTAAGCGCGAACCGTAAACCCCACTAGTGCAGGAGCCAATCGATGAACAATAATGCTAACAACGAGCAGCAAACGCCGAAGGGCGGCAACAGCGGGCTATTTCTCACTATCTTTGCCCTGACCGTAGCCGTGCTGCTAGCGGCTGGCGGTCTTTTCTGGGTGTTCAGTAGCAGTGCGCCGCTTGCCGCCGCCCCGGTCAGCCGTCCGCAGGCTAGCACAGCTAGCGCAACGGCGACCGTAGACGAGCAGCCCAGCCCAACTGGGCAAGCCGCTCTGGGTGACAGCAGCAACAGCAGCAACAACGAGCAAGCTGCACCCTCCTCTACTACGCAGCCACGCGGCCAGGCCGCCCGCACCCGCCTTGCGGAGCAGCCAGCCAACGGGCAGGCTGCGGCCAACAGCAAGGCGGCTAAGCGGGCGACCGCTCAAGCAGGCGGCACACCGCTAGCTCCGCCAGCCGCCGCCACCCAGCAGCCCAAAGCGCAGGCGAAGGCTGGGGCGGCTGGCATGGGTCAGGCTGGCAGCCAGGTCGAGGTCAGCGGCGTGGTCGGCACGGTGGATGCTAGCGCGAACAGCCTGCTGATCTACACCAGCTACGGGCCGGTAACGACCACGCTTACGGCTGACGGCGCGGTGGTGCGCCTGCGTATACCAGGCGACGCAGCCAACCAGCCGCTGGGCCAGCTTGCCGTGGCCGACGTGCAGATCGGTAGCTACGCCAGCTTCTATGTTGAGCGCAGCAAGGTTAATGC
>JBBROH010000227.1:0-5728 GCA_038229595.1 Chloroflexia bacterium
CCCCTTCAGGTCGTTCACGCCCTCGGAGACAATACGGATTGCGTCAATGTCCAGGCCGCTGTCTGGCTCGTCGAGGATGGCAATCTCTGGCTTGAGCATCGCCATTTGCAGAATCTCTACCCGCTTCTTCTCGCCGCCACTAAAGCCGTCGTTGAGGCTGCGGCCCTTGAAGTTGTCGGCCATCTGCAACAGGGCCATCTTCTCCTGCAAGGTCTTGCGGAACTCGCGGGGGTTGAAGCCTATGTCGGCCCCCGCAATCCCCTGTGGGCGGCGGCTGACCACGCCCTGGCCGGTCTCTACCGCATTGCCGCTGGCGATAGCCGCAAAGGTGCTGACGGCGGCTGCGTCTGCATTAGTCGCGCTGCTGGTGTCGCCCGCCTTGGCCTTCGCTTTGGCGCGCACTGCCGTGCGGAGGAAGTTGGCGACGCTTACCCCTGGCACCGACGAAGGGTACTGGAAAGCGAGGAACAGGCCCAGTTGCGCCCGCTTGTCGGGGCTGAGAACAAGGACATCTTGCCCCTTGAAGTTGATGCTACCCCGCGTCACCTTATACTTCGGGTGGCCCGCCAGCGCATAAGCCAATGTAGACTTGCCGCTGCCGTTCGGCCCCATCAGGGCGTGAATCTCGCCCTTCTTGATCGTCAGGTTGACCCCCTTGAGGATCTCCTTGCCATCAATCTCCACGTGGAGGTCACTAATGATCAAATCGCCTTCAAGTGCCACTTAAACTTACTCCTTTGTCGTAACCTGGGTTATAGTAAGAGGGCTACCGATAGAAAAGTCGCAGCCGTGCGAACCGTCCAGCACACAACTGGTCAACGAGACTGGCGAACCGAGGGTGCGCGAGAGCATATCCTGCTCCATGTCGCACACTTCCCGGTGCTGGCGGGCAACGCGGAAGTAGGGGCAACTGCTGCTGTGTAGCACCAGCCCTTCAGCCCGCTGCTCCAATTCGACCGATACGCCGCGCTCGTTGAGCAGGGCAGTCAGGTTGACGAGGCGATCCTGCATCCGCTGGCCGTCAGTCAACTGGTCGGCAAAGCGGGTCGCCATGCGAGTGCTGATCCGCTCCATCAGCAGGCTAATCTTCTCCTGCCCATCGAGTGCATAGATTTCTTCCAGCAACATATTCGTCAGGTCGCCATAGTCTTTGGGGAACAAGTCGCGGCCCTGCTCTGTGATGTCGTAGAGGAAGTAGGGGCGGCCCAGTTCGCCCTTTACCTTGCTAGCCTGTACCAGGCCGTCGGCTTGGAGGGAGGTTAGCTGTTCGCGCACAGCAGTGGTGGTACGACCTAGCTCCTGCTCAAGTTGCTTGACAGTGAGGCCGCCGCGCCGTTGGAGCAACCGCAGGATTGCCAGCCGCGCCGAATCGCTAGTCGGGCTGACTGTATTGCGGGGTCGCCCCGGTTGGCTGGCGCGCTCTGCTGTCATCATTGCTCCTACGCTGCTGCATAAGTGGAGATTCGTTCGTCCCTTCATTTTACCAAAGTTGAGGGTCATGAATCAACCTTTTGACAGGATTACCTGTTTTTAGTCGGCTGTTCAGCGGGTGCAGTTTGGCTCTGCCGCAATTGACAGAACAGATGGGCGCAGGATGGCACAACTAGTTCGCCCATTTATCCGTTATATGGGGTATAATAGCAGCAATGCCCCAGTTTGTACATCCAAAACGTGCTGAACTACGTAAGTTTGTTACAAGCGGTGGCGGGCGACTTTTGATCCTCACCGGAAGCAATTATCGGCCCGATGTGGTCAAAACCAATACTACAGGAGGTTACAGACTGATGGACACGAACGCGATTGAAGGACAAGGCGAGCAGAGTGGCGGCGAAGCAGCGGTGCTGGTGGGCGGCTTGACGGAACACCAGCAAATCAGCAAAGCTCGTAAGCGCGAGTTTGGCAAGCGGGTGCGCCTGCTGCGTGAGGCCAAGCGGTGGACGCAGGAGGAACTGGCGGCAGACAGCGGCCTGAGCCGCAGCTACGTGTCGCGCCTCGAACTGGGCGACATTGCCCTACCGCGCAACGACAAGCTAACCCGCCTGGCCCGCGCCCTCGGCACCAGCAACGAAGACCTGTTGGAGGCGGCAGGCTATATGACACCGCCTACCAATGACGAGGAGGGCAGCCTGCCCGATCTCGCCCCCTACCTGCGCCGCAAGTACGGCCTTAGCCAGCCGCGCCTGGTAGACCTGATCCAGTACATGGTGGAGATGGCCCAGCGTGAGGGGAGCGGCAAGCCGCCCGCCAGCGACGAGGCGGCGGGCGAAGCGGCAGCCGAGGGTAGCCGCTAGCTGTGGGCGAACGGATTGTTGCTGAACCAGCAGTGTTGGCCGCCTATCTGCACCGCCTCTACCGCCTGGACTGCCTGCCAGTCTCTATCGCGGCGGTGGGGGCGCGGGCTGGTCGCCTGATCCACATCTGGCAGACAGCAGAGCTGCCCGCTCACGGCTTCTCGGCCCCGGTGCAGGCGGCGGGCAAGCCCTGGCAGATGATGATTGCGGCTGGGGATAGCCGCGAGGAGCAACGCTTTACTTTCTGCCACGAACTCTGGCACATAGTTACCCAGGATGAGCGCGTCTCTGCTGCCGTGTTGGGGCTGGATGTGACTGAGAGTGACGAACAGGTGGGGAGCTTCAGCCTGCCGCCACCCGACTACGCTGCCAATCTGCTTGACGACTGGGGCTTGCTGACGGAGGATTACGCAGAGGAGGGGCTGGCTGACCAGTTCGCCGCCGCCTTCCTGCTGCCCGCGCCCTGGCTACATAGGCTGTGGCCTGACTACCGCCAGCAGGCTGACCCCATCTGCCAGCTTGCTGCCCGCTGCGCCGTCACCCCGAAGCTGGCCTTCCACCGCCTGCTGCAACTTGGCCTGCTAACTTAACCCCGGCCTCGGCCAACGCCCTGAGGTTGGCATTGCCCCGGCGGTCGAGGGCGGCCTGCCAGCGGGGGCGGTATTGCTCCAACTGGCTGACGACTAGCTTGCCAACCAGGTAGTTGCGGTACCACTTCTTGTCCCCAGGGATTACGTACCAGGGCGCGTGTGGGCTAGAGGTCTGGTTCACCATCTCCTCAAACGCGCTCTGGTAAGTATCCCAGTAAGCGCGCGCGGCCCAGTCGCTCGGCGCAACCTTCCAGCGTTTGGCGGGGTCGGTCATCCGCTCGCGCAGCCGCTGCTCCTGCTCTGCTTTGGAGATGTGCAGGAAGAACTTGAGGATAATCGTTCCCTCGTTGGTCAGCATCTGCTCGAAGTTGTTAATCTCGGCGTAGCGGGCGCGCCACCGCTCCTCTGGCACCAGCTTGTGGACGCGTTCGACCAGCACCGACTCGTAGTGCGAACGGTTGAAGACGACTATTTCGCCCCGGCGGGGGAGCTGCTGGTGGATGCGCCAGAGGTAGTCGTGGGCCAGTTCCTCAGCAGAGGGCTGCTTGAAGCCAACGATGCGGCAGCCGGTGACGTTGACGGCGGCCAGCACGTGGTTGGTGGTACCATCCTTGCCGCTGGTGTCAATCCCTTGCAGGATAATCAACAACGCCTGATCACTGGCGGCGTAGAGCAGTTCTTGCAACTCGCACATCCTGCGCTGATCCTCAGCGACGAGGGCGACCACGTCCTCCTTCTTCAACCCGCCGCTATCTGCCGGGTTATGCTCTTTCAACTTGATTGTACTACCGGGTTTGACCAGTGGCTCGGCCATCACGCACCTCCCTGTTTTCGCCCATCATAACACAGGTGGCCTCAACCCGCTGCGGCCCAGAGGTAAGTCGCCATGCGGCCCACGGTGCGGAAGCCGAGCCGCATATAGACTGGTTCACCCATCGCCGAGGCAAAGAGGGCGGCCTGTTGGTAGCCCACTGCCTGCGCTGCTCGACAGGCGGCAACGGTGATCGCCGCCCCGATGCCGCGCCCACGCGCAGCAGCCAGGGTGCTGACCTTATAGATGCCAGCCAGCCCACCGTCCAGGTAGAGGCTGGTAGTGGCAACCGCTACGCCGTCCAGGTAGGCCAGGAAGTGGCGGTTTGCACCACTGCCCAGGCGGGTGTAGCTAGCCCTATAGAAGGCTTCCAGAGTTGGCGGCGTGTCAAAACTGGGGGCTAGCACGCGGTAGAAGGCAGCAATCCCGGCTGCGTCGGCTACTTCGACGATGCGCAGGCCAGGAGGGGTGGGCAGGTCGTCGGGCAGGTCGGCACAAGCTACCGCCATTACCGCCGCGGTGTGCGTGCGGCTGACCAGCCCGGCTGCGATCAGGTGGGCGATCAGGCTGGCAGGCTGACTGTGGGGGAAGACCCGCCAGCAGAAGGGTAGAGCCACCGCCCGGAAGTGACCGCTTACCCGCGCCACCTGCGAGGCCACTGCACCTTCGGCCAGGGCGGTCTGCAATACCATGTTCAGCTTGGGGGCGGCCAGGTCGCTGCTGAACCAGGTGCAGCCGGGGTCATCGTGGACGAGGAAGCGGGGTGGGTCAACCTTCGCCTGCGTCTCTGCTGTGTAGTTGGCAACGAAGGCGGCGCAGAGTTCAGCCGCCGACGCTGGGGGAGTGGTCATACTGATAGTCACCCCTGTCGCATTCAGGCCAGTTCGCCCTTCAGGCGGGCCAGGTAAGGTTGCAGGTCGGCCAGATGTTCCTGGTAATGCTCGTACATATTACCCGCCAGCGAGGCGATTAGTGGGCGACCGTTGCACCAGGGATAGTAGTTAGGGGTGATGACCACCGCATCGCTGAGCGGGGAGACCAGGACGCGCAGGCGGTCACGGCTGGCCCGCAGGTCAGCTAGCACCTCGTTGAGCGGGCGGCCCTTGTCGCGCTGGTAGAGCATCTCGTTAATCTCATCGTCGGGTAGCCCGTCAAGGTCGCCCGCACCCTGTCGCTCAATGCGCTGGCTCGTGTTCGTCAACCAGGCGGCCAGATGCGCCAGGTGGTCTTTGACCGACCAACCGCCCTCGCTAGTCGGAGCGGTCAACTGGGCCGCACTAAGCGGTTCGAGCAAGCCATCCAGGCGGGCGAACTCGCGCTCGTCGGCGGCCAGCAACTGCGCCTTGCTCATTCCCTCTACTACATCGTCTGCCATCTACTTCTCTCCTTATCGGTGGTTGACCTATGTCACAGCTACGAAATTGTGGTTGCGCGCCGCACTCTCATACCAGCAGCGGGGGCTGTCAGGTCTTCTTTGACAGCAGCCGCCAGTGGCATGGTGCCGTCTGCTGCCAGTGCAGGCCACCCAGCCCGGCGGCACGGAGCGTCTCATCCAGGTCACTGATCAGTGGGTAGGCCAGGCCATCGTCCCAGTCGGCCACCTGACGGCTGGCTTCGGCACGGGCGGCGGTCGAAGGGAAGGCGAAATCGAGCAGGCACAGGTAGCCACCCACTTGCAGCACGCGGGCTAGCTCTGCCACCGCTGCTAGCCGCGCTGCTGCCGCCAGGCGGTGGAGGCGAAAGGTGGTGGCGACGGCGGCAAACTGGGCGGCGGGGTGGGGGATGGGATAATGGCCGAGGTCGAGCAGGTAGGCTGGCTGGCGGCGGTGCAGGCGGTCGAGGGCCGCGCCATCCTCGTCCAGCCCCCAGATTGTCGCGTCACGCTGGTCGAGCAGGCTGGCGAAGTCGCCGCTGCCAATGCCGACGACCAGCAAATCGCTGCCAGCGGCCAGGGGCAGTGCGTCCGCCGCCGCTTGCAAGCTGGCCGCATAGCCGTCGCGCAGGCTGCGGCTGGTCAGCCCCGCCCACGCATCAAA
>JBBROH010000228.1:0-5647 GCA_038229595.1 Chloroflexia bacterium
CCCTCCACAACCTGGGTGATGCCGCTGCTGGGCAACATGACTACGCTGCGGCCCAGACGTACCTGGTCGAGAGTCTCACCTTGCGCCGTAGGGTGGGTGACCGCTGGGGGATCGCTAACTTGCTAATCGGCTTGGCGCGGGTGGCTGCCCAGCAGAGTAGCCCAGGCGAGGCAAAGCAGGCCGTGCAGTTGCTTGCTGCCAGTACCACTCTCTTCAACCAGCTCAAGGCAACCATCGAGCCAGTTTACGGCGCAGGGCGGGAGAGTACGCTGGCAACCTGTCGCCTGCTACTTGACGAAGCTACCTTTGCACACGCCTGGCGCGCGGGTGAGACCATGGCACTAGAGGAACTGCTAGACCTCATCCTTGTCTCCGCTAGAGTACCTGATGGTAGTCAAGAGCTTCCCGCTCCCAGTTAGCTAGTACGGTCCCAGCCTCATCACAGCAACTAGCTGAGCAGTCTTGCTGTGCGGTTGTCCTTACCAACTCGGGGGATTTACGCCACAGACCATGTTCGCTAGTCGCTCAGAGTACCAGGCTGAGTTGCTATGCTGCTCAGGGTACTTTGGGGTGGTACCTAATCTCTAGACCACAAAGAAGGCTAGCTTAAGCTAGATACTGCTCCTTCCTGGTTGGTGGGTGGTCAATCGGACTGACCAGACCCCAATATACCGAAGACCGGGGTGCGGTAGAAAAGCTGCCTGATGTGGTCGCTCGTGGTTGTAGAAGTGCAGGTAGGTGGTCAGCCCGCGCCGCGCTTCGGCCATGCTTCGATATTCGTGCAATTACACCTCCTCATACTTGATGCTCCACCATAGCCGTTCCGTGTACACGCTGTCCAATGCCCGCCCTTTGCCAGCCATGCCGATCTGCACCGCCGCTGCCTTAAGCAACGCTTGGTAATCGCGGCTGCTCTTAGTCAGGTGACGATGGCTATCGAGGAGTTGGCCCAGACTGCCTACTCGATAGACGAGACGGCCAACCTGGTAGGCAAGGAGGCGCAGCAGGCACTCGATGAGCTAGCCAGTTCGCAGCAGGCTGTGAGCGATAGTGCGGCAGCGATGCTCGGTATCCGCGCCCAGGTGCAGCAAATAGTAGGGCGTATCATTGCGCTCAACGAACTCATCCAGCAGATCGGCGTAGTGGTTAGCACCGTCAGCGACACTGCCGCCGAGACCCAGCTGCTGGCCCTCAACGCCGCTATTGAAGCCACCGAAGCGGGCGCACAGCCGGTGAGCGTTTTGCGGTAGTAGCCGCCCAGGTCAAGCGACTGGCCCGCCGCTCACAGGAAGAAGCAGCTAGCATTCGGGAGTTGGGGCTAGAGGTACAACGCGCCAACGCGGCTTGCTACCCGGCTATGGCGACTGCCGCTGCCATCGTTAGCTGGCTGCCCGCTGACCAGGCAGCGGCAAACTGCTTCGGCCCCAGCCGCACCCCCAGGCTGGTCAATTGCTGGTCAAGCTCAACCTGCTCGGCCTTGCTGTAGGGGTTGGCAGCCAGTTCAGCGATGAGCCGGGCAGTGGCCGCCAACAACTGTACCGCTCGCTCAAGCTCCCCTCCTGTCGCACACAGGTGCGCGATGCAGGTTAGCACCCTGACCGTGTTTAGCTTGTCCTCGGTAGCGACGGCCAAGTGTAGGCTTGCCGCGAAATTAGCTTGCGCCGTTGTGTAATCACCCTCAGCGCAAGCCAACGTGCCGCGTTGGCGCAGGGCCAAGCCCACCCCACCCTTGTAGCCAGTGCTTTGCCACAGAGCCAGACTCTCGGCTAGCAACTGGTGGGCGGCGGCGAAATCACCCTCTTGCTGGCGAATCATGCCCAGGTTGCCCAGCACGGTTGCGGTAGTGGCTGCGTGACCGAGTGTCCGCGCCAACTGCAGTGCCTCCTCATAGCAGTTGCGGGCAGCAGCCAGGTCGCCCTCGTCGTCCAGCACGATGCCCAGGCGCAGCAACCCGATGGCGCAGGCGGGACGGTCGCCGAGCGCACGAAAGAGGGTGAGGCTCTCGGCAAAGAAGGCGCGGCAGTCCGAATGGCCCTGCAAGTTGCGAATCACGCCCAGTTGCCCCAGCGCACTAGCAATACCATGCCGGTCGCCACTTGCCCGCCACAGTTGCAGGGCGGCCTCCTGGTGATGCTGGGCGGTCGCATATTGCCCCTGGGTTAGGGCAATCCGACCCTGGTTGGTGCGGATCAGGGCGCGTACCCACCCGTCACCGCTGACCTCGGCCTGATCAACCGCCGCCGCAAGCTGGCGCAATATCGCTGGGATGTCCCCCTCAACCAGGGCCAGCGAGGTGAGCAGGTTGTGGCTGAGGGCCAACCCTGCTGGGTCGGCCAGGCAGCGATAGAGTTCTAGCCCCGCCGAGGCCAGTTCGCGGGCGGCAGGATAAGCCCCTTGTTGATAGGCAAGCAGCCCCGCGCCGTAGGTTGCCTTCGCCCGCAGGGGCAAGGGCGCATCCGGGTTGGCCGCCAGTGCAGCTTGCAACAACGGCAAGCCGCTGCTAAGATGGCTGTGGCAGGACCAGAAGAAGGCCAGTGTCCCCGCCAGTCGTAGAGCCTGATCACTTGGTGGGCGGGCGGTGTGCCAGGTAAGCACGGCCTGCAAGTTGGCGTGTTCCTGCTCCAACCAGGGCAGCCATTCAAGCTGGGCTGCCCCGTGCAGAGCTTGCTCACCTTGCTCGGCGAAGGCGATGTAGTAGGCAAGCTGGCGTTGCTGGCCGGCTGCCTCCTCGCCAGCCGCCCGCAACTGGGCCAGTGCGTACTGCTGGATCGTGACCAGCAGGCGGTAGCGGGTGACCGGCCCAGACTGCTCGGCCACCACCAGCGACTTGCTGACCAACTGGCCCAACAAGGTCAACACCGCTGTGCCTACCAGGTCAGCGTCCGTGCTGACCGCCGCAGCCGCAGCCAGGGTGAAGCCGTCGGCAAAGATCGCCAGGCCACGTAGCAAGCTCTGCTCCGGCGTAGTAAGCAGGCAGTAGCTCCAGTCAAGCAGAGCCGCCAGGGTTTGCTGACGGGGCAAGGCGGTACGGGAGCCGTTGGTGAGCAAGGTCAAGGCATCGTCTAGGTGAGCCACCAGTTCGCGCACGCTCAGGAGGCGCATTCGGGCGGCAGCCAGTTCGATGGCGAGGGGCAGCCCGTCAAGCTGGCGGCAAATCTGCACTACTGCTGCCAGATCGTCTGTCGCCAGGGCAAAGCCGGGGCAGACCGCCTGCGCCCGCGCCACAAAGAGTTGCACCACTGCCCACTCACCGACATTAGGCAAGTCATTGCTGGTCGGCAGCGGCAGGGGGTGCAGCAGATGGGTCGTCTCGCCCAGGATAGCCAATGGTTCGCGGCTGGTGGTCAGGATGCGAAGCTGAGGGCTGGCTTTGAGCAAGGTCTCGGCCAGCTTTGCCACCGGCAGGCTGAGGTGTTCGCAGTTGTCCAGCACAAGGAGCAAGTCCCGTCCCTGCAAGGCACGTAGCAGAGTGGTGAGCAGCGGTTGCCCGGCCTGTTCCGCCACACCCAGGCTGGCTGCAACCAGGCCGGTAAGCAAAGCTGGTTCGCTCAAGGCCGCCAACTCCACCAGATAAACGGCGGCGAACTCGTTTTCGACCTGTTTTGCCAACGCCAGGGCCAGGCGGGTCTTGCCTACCCCGCCAGGGCCAACCACGCTCAACAGGCGGCTCTGCTGCAAGCTAGCGGTCAGTGCAGCCAGTTCGCGCTCCCGCCCCAGGAAGCTGGTCAGCGGCACGGGTAGGTTGCTCCTGCGGGAGGCGGGCACAGCACTGGCTGGGTTGGCTGGTGGGGGGGTGAGGTGGTCGAGGGGGGCAGCCTGCCACTCGGCGGCAGTGAAGGAGGCACAGCCGACCAGACTGAGCAACTCGACCGCCTCGGCCTGCGTCTGCAAGGTGCCCCATTCGGCCAGCGTCCTTACGATAGCCCGCCCATCGCGCTCGGTGAGGTGCTTGCCCGCAGTGCCGTGCAGCCGCTTGTTCAATTCGGCGCGGCTAAGGCCGACTGCCTCGGCCAGGTCTTGCTGATTGGCTTTGCGGTGGTCATCATAGGGGATGCTGCGCCTCAGTAGCTCCTGCACCCGCGCCCGAAAAGCCTTCAAGTTGTCGTCTGCCACTGTCCACTCCATCTGCCCACCCCCTGCCACGCCCTACAGCCGCACCAACCTGCTAGATTATACTCCATCTCCGGCTGCTTTGGACACAAAAGGACACAGCTATTGTGCATCCGTCAACTATAATAGGGGCAAGCCAGTTTGGTGAGCCACTTGCTCCCTGAGCAGCCCAAGCAAGGAAAGGAACAGACCGATGCCTGCTGCAAGTAACCGCAGCTTCCTCATCTGCATGATCGCCGGTAGCATCCTGATCGCGATTGCCCTCGGCCTGCTGGTTCTGAGCATCAACGACTCGTACCACAACGCCGACAGTTCAACCATCCTCACCACCGCCAGGTTCGCCACCCTCGCAGCGGTGCTGTCCATCTTCGCCTTCGTTGGTAGGGCCATGTTGCGCCGCCGCAATCAGCCCGGCCCCCGCTAAGGTCGGGGTTGTTCGCCACTACAAGCCAGCCGTTTCCACTAAGAAAAGGAGCAAAGCAATGTCTGGTACCAAACCGACTAACTGGGCAGTCTTCATCTGGGGTCTCATCGGCCTCGCCCTGATTGCCTACCTCGTCATCCTCCTGTTCAACGGGATGAACGGGCAGGGTATCAACGCGGCACTGGTGACTGGCGTTAGCGTTCTAGCAATCGTCTGCTTCATCATGGGTGCGATAGTGCGTCAGCGGCGCAGCCGCTAACTGGCGGGCGGCACAGTGAGCAGGGTGCTGGCAGGGCCGCGCAGTTGACTACCCTTGTCTACGATCCTGTACTGGCTGCTTTGCGCCTGCCAAGTTGCGAAGCAGCCTGGTTGTCCACTCCTCGTTCCAGTGCTATAAAGCTGGCACCCCTAAGGCACGCTATTGCTACCACAGCAGCCTGAGCAGCAGGGTCAGTGAACTGAGGCTGACGATCAGCACCCCTGCTGCTACGAGGCGGTATAGGAGCCGAGCATTAGTTTGCCTGCCACTCTCGCCTCTCGCTCCTTCAGGTATTGCTCCATCCCTGCTTGAGCTTCTTGTTCCTGGTGTGCTATGCGCCGATCACGCCTAGCCTGCTCAACTGCTTTGTTCATCCCATCCACCATCGCATTCCTTTACTTTCAGCATGATACTCCTTGCACTCCGCTTGTTCACGTTAGCTCCTCCTGGTTGGAGGATCAAAAAAGTGTGAGTGTCAAGCTAGCAGGACAACAAGTTTCCTTGCTGCCTGGTAGGGTTGACGCTCACACGAGTGTCGGCTAAACAAGGAGATGGAGCAGCGGCCACTGCGGCGACCACATCAGCCTTCTACCTAAGAGCCTGTTGGGGAATTGGCAATAGCCATTGCTAGTTTGGTAAACTTGTGGCATGAACAAAAAAGCCTATCCTACTGATCTAACCGACGCTGAATGGCAGATCAGCGCGCCGTTGCACGAACGTAAATCCAAAGTGGGCGCACCAACCGAGCTGGACATCCGCGAGGTAGTTAATGCTATCTTCTATCTGGTTGATAACGCCATCAAGTGGCGAGCCATGCCCCACGATTTCCCAGACTGGCAGGCCGTCTACTACTA
>JBBROH010000229.1:0-5606 GCA_038229595.1 Chloroflexia bacterium
AGGGTGATCTGATCGGACTTGGCGACGAAATCGCTCATCGTCTTGATCCCCAGGGCATCCGCGTCCGCCTTCTTCATAGCAATGGCCTGGGTGTCGTTCATCGGCGAGTAGGCAAGCCTGGTCAGCTTGAACTGACTGGCGTAATCAGCCTTCACCGTGTCGTAGGTCTTCTGCGCGTCAGGGATCACATCCTTCTTGAGGATGACGGTCAACCCGGTGCCAGTGTACTCCGGGTAGAGGTCAATGTCGCCCTTGATCAGGGCAGCATGGACGGGAGCAGTGTCGTTCAGGTTGATCTTGGTCTTATCTACTGGGATGCCGTTTGCTTCGAGCAACTGGGCATACATCTCGCCAATCAGCACGGCCTCGGTAAAGTTCTTGGAGGCGACCACTACCTTCTTCCCATTGGTGGTTGCAGCAGTGCTGCTGTTGTTGTCACAACCCACCAGCGGTAGAGTAATTGCGGCAAGCAAAGCCACAATCAGCATCTTAGCCTTCATCGTGTGTCCTCTTTCTGTTCCTTCCAGGAACAACCGCCCCGCGTTGGGACGGACTAGTTGTACTTAAAGAGCCGCTGCAAGCCCGCCAGCAGTGCTTCGCTGACCAGGGCAAGCAGGGCAATCGGTATAGCACCGACCAGCAGTATCTCCGGTCGGTTGCGAGCCAGCCCAGCGAAAAGGAAGAAGCCCAGTCCTCCCGCGCCGATCAGGTAGGCCAGCGTAGCACTGGCGATCACTTCGACAGCCGCGCTACGCACCCCGCCGATGATCAGCGGGAGGGCCAGAGGCAACTGCACCTGCCGCAGCAGCCGCAAGGGAGACATCCCCATGCCCCGCCCTGCCTCGCTAATCGCCGGGTCGATACCGCGCAGGCCCACATCCGTGCCAATCAGCAGGTGGGGGCAGGCCAACAGGGTGAGGGTAACCAGGGCCGGTAGGAAGCCAATGCTCAGCACGGGGTAGAGTAGGAAAAGGACAGCTAGGCTGGGCAAGGCCCGCGCTGCCCCGAAGCTGTTGAGTACCAGCACCGTCCCACGCCCCCGACGGCTGGTCCAGACCCCCAGCGGCACGCAGATAGCCACCGCCAACACGAGGGCCGCCAGACAGAGGATGATGTGTATCTTGAGCGCATCCCAGAACTCGGTCTGGTACTGGCCCGCAAATTGCCACGCCTGCTCAAGTATATCCATCTACTACCCTTCGTCTGCGCTAGCCTGGAGTTACCGCTGCGGCAATATGTTACTATATCACAGGTGCCAACTGCCTGGCAAATCACTGGCTCGATCAGGCGAGAGCAAGCAAGAATTGATCCCCCAACAAGGAGAGTACGTGAGCATCAACTTCTTCGTCCTGCCCGACGATGGGCTAAGTCCCCTACTCAGCCCACTGACTGCCGCCCGCCAGACGCTGGACGTGTACATCTTTCGGCTGGAGCAGGGGGCAGTAGAGCAGGCGATCAGCGCAGCGGGCCGCCGTGGGGTGCTGGTGAGGGCGATCCTCGACCGCGCCACCGACGGCAACCAGCCCGCCTACGAGCGGCTGACCCAGGCGGGGGTAGCAGCCCGTTGGTCGCCCCCCTACTTCGTCAAGACGCACGCCAAGTGCTTCGTGGCCGACGGCAAAGATACGGTAATCACCACCGCCAACTTCGTCGCTGCCGGGCAGGGGGTGCGCGACTACGGCGTAGCAACTGACGACCTGGCGGTAGCCAACGCGGTCAGTAGCACATTTGAGGCAGATTGGCGCGAGCAGGAGGGCCAGCCTGCAGCCAGCGAGGTCGCCAACCTGGTAGTCAGCCCGATCAACAGCCGGGCGCAAACCCTCAACTTCATCAACCAGGCCCAGCACAGCCTCTATGTGCAGCATGAGCAATTCGACGACCCCACCGTGGCCGACCTGCTGGCGGCGCGGGCCAACGCGGGCGTACAGGTGCGCCTGCTGCTTGGCGAGCGGGTGAACGGCACTTTGCTGGCCCGCCTGCACTCGCTGGCTCCTACCCTGCTCAGCCGCACCCTCAGTCAGCCCCGCCCGCACTGCAAGCTGCTGATCCGCGACGCAGCCGCGATCCAGATTGGCAGCCTCAACCTGACGACGGAGAGCCTCGACCGCCGCCGCGAGATCAGCCTGCTGCTGCATGACCCAGCGGCAGTGCAACGGGCCACCGCCACCTTCCAGGCTGATTGGGTAAGCGCGAGCGGCTAACCCACTTGCGCCGCCACCTCCTGTTTGGTATAATAGAATGTGAATAACGTAACAATGTTTCACCAAGCAGGAGAACAGCAATGGCAAGCGTATTGGAACAACTTGAGCAGCAGAGTGGGGCGGTCGCCCAGAGCGAGACGGCAAGCAGTGCGGACTACACCCGCTGGCAGGCCCAGCAGCCAACCATAGGCGCAGAGCAGGGAACGTACCTGGTCGGCGGCTTCGATAGCTTCGGCAAGCCGGGCGCACAGTGGGTGCAGGCTGGCTTCACCTATGGTGATGGCGAGTACTTCGCCTACGCCGACGACAACGCGACGGTGGAAGGCACTGCTGACCGCCTGGTAATGGATGTTAGCCAGTACACGCACACCCAGGCTATCGTGCAGATGCTCGATAACGCCAAGCAGATGCTCTTTAGCGCACAGCCGGTAGCGGTGCCGGATGGTGGCACGATCAGCTTTGAGTTTACTATGGCGGCCACCGGCCACGACACCCTACCCGGCGATCTGCGCGACGGCTTTGCTTCGTTCAACGCCCTCGACTTTGGCACCGGCCTGGCCCTTGACTTCTTCACCAGCGACGACCGCCTGGCCGCAGTCTACGCCCGCCTGCCCTTCCCCCAGATGGAGGGCATCCCCATAGACATGGAGAAGCGCACGCCCAAGCTGAAGGCGACTATCTTGCGCGCCCTCTTTATCTACTTTGAGCATCGGCGGATTGACCAGAAGCACACCCGCCTCTACCGCCTCGTCCGCAACCTGGGCTGGCGGCTGAAGCAGGACAAGTTCTTCGCCATCTTCAAGGAGACTAACCGCCTCAGCACCCAGCCGGGACAGCAGCATAGCTACAAGCTGTTCTACGACCAGGGCAACAACCGCATTGAGTGGTGGGTAGACGGCACGCTGATCTATGCGGTGGATGAGGTCAAGTTCAAGGCCAAGAGTTTCACCCTCGCCTACGGCCTGATGACCGAGAAGGATTTGGGCGCAGCGGGCAGCGTCTCCTGTGCGGGGCAAGGGATGCACGGCGAGTACAGCGCGATCACGGTAACTACCACCCGCTAGCCTGCTACCCAGCGGAGTTAGCCAGCAGCTAGCCCTCTCCCCACTGCTGGGAGGGGGCTTTTTGGGGGCCACTTTCGTGGTATAATCAGCGCATCCCTGATTTGGAGCGCGCATTATGAGCATGAACAACGCTGATTACTGGCAGGAGTTGACCGCCACTTTTACTGCCCAGTTTGGCGGCCAGGCGCGGGTGCGGGTGCAGGCTCCGGGCCGCGTGAACCTGATCGGCGAACACACCGACTACAACGGCGGCTTCGTGCTACCCAGCGCAATTGACCGCTACATCCGCTTGCTGGCCCGACCTACCCCCGCCAATGTACTCCTCTACGCCCAGGACAAGAGACAGAGCGACAGCTTTCGCGGCTTGCCAGAGCAGCTCGCAAATTGGGCCGACTACCCACGCGGCGTGCTGGCCCAGTTGCGCGAGGCGGGCTACCAGTTTGGTGGGGTCGAGCTTGCCTTTGGCGGCGACCTGCCAGCGGGCGCGGGCCTCAGTTCGTCGGCGGCGGTCGAGGTGGCGGTGGCCGCCGCCCTGCGCGCGATCTACGACCTGCCGATCAGCGATGAGCAGCTAGCTCTCCTCTGTCAGCGGGCGGAGAACCAGTTTGTGGGGGTCGCCAGCGGGATCATGGATCAGTTCGCCGTCACCCTCAGCCGGGCTGACCATGCGCTGCTGCTAGATTGCCGCAGCGTAAAGTACCAGCACGTCCCCCTGTTGCTGGGCGACAACTACCGGCTGGTGGTCGTGGAGAGCGGCCAGAAGCGCAGCCTGCTGACCGCCCCCTACAACCAGCGGCGGGCCGAGTGCGAAGCAGCAGTAGCAGCCCTACAATTGCGACTACCCGACCGCCAGATCAGCAGCCTGCGCGATGTCAACGCCGCCGACCTGTCGCTGATCGACGATGCGACCGCCCTCAAGCGCGCTCGCCACATCGTCAGCGAGAACGTGCGGGTACAACAAGCAGCGGCCTTGCTGGTCGCAGGCGACCTGCGTGGCTTCGGCAAGCTGATGAACGAGGCGCATCAGAGTATGAGCCGCGACTTTGAGGCCAGCACCCCTGAGATTGACGCACTGGTGGCGACAGTGCAGAGCGTCCCTGGGGTACTGGGGGCGCGCATTACCGGGGCGGGCTGGGGCGGCTGCACCGTCAACCTGGTAGCCAGCAGCGCGCTGGCCGCCTTCGAGCAGGCGGTAGATCGCTTCCGCCAGCAGAGCAAGCTGCCCGCCAGCACCTTCGTCTGCCGCTCAGTAGACGGGGTGCTGGTCAGCTTACCGCCACTCGCGCCTTTGGGCAGACAGCAGCTTGCCGCCGCCTTCCGGTGGGGCCGCCAGCTTGACATTACCCTTGCCCTTTCTTATACTTCCTCTGTTAAACCCTATCTGGTACTCTAGCCTATATTAGCTTTGAAGGAACAACTTTGGCAGATCAGAAGCACATCCGCAATTTCAGCATCATTGCCCACATTGACCACGGTAAGTCTACCCTGGCTGACCGCTTGCTGGAATACACTGGCACTGTTAGCCGCCGCGAGATGACCAACCAATTGCTGGATAGCATGGATTTGGAGCGCGAGAAGGGGATCACGATCAAGGCTCGCGCCGTTCGTATGGCTTACACTGCCGATGACGGGGTGGACTACGAACTGAACCTGATCGACACCCCCGGCCATGTGGACTTTACCTACGAGGTGAGCCGCAGCCTCAACGCCTGTGAGGGCGCACTGCTGATCGTAGATGCCACCCAGGGGATCGAGGCACAGACGCTGGCGAACGTCTACCTTGCGCTAGAAGCGAACCTGGCGATCATCCCGGTGATCAACAAGATCGACCTGCCCTCGGCCATGCCAGCGGTAGTAGCAGAGGAGATCGAGCGGGTGATCGGCCTGCCCGCCGAAGATATCATCTACGCCTCGGCGAAGGAGGGGGTGGGGATCAAGGAGATTCTGGAGGCGGTGGTCAAGAACGTACCAATGCCTACTGGCGACCCCGCTGCCCCCCCCCGCGCCCTGATCTTCGACTCGCACTACGACTCGTTCAAGGGGGTGATCGCCTACGTCCGCATGGTGGACGGTACGATGAAGGTGGGCGAGAACCTGGAGTTGATGAGCAACAACAAGACGAGCGAGATTCTGGAGATCGGCTACTTCAACCCGGCGCAGAAGGCCGCTGCCCAGCTTGGCCCTGGCGAAGTGGGCTACATCGCTACGGGCATGAAGATGGTCAAGGACTGTCAGGTGGGTGACACGATCACCAGCGCAGCCCGGCCTGCGACTGAAGCCCTACCTGGCTACCGCCCAGCCAAACCGATGGTCTTCGCTGGCCTGTTCCCGGTTGCCAGTG
>JBBROH010000230.1:0-5600 GCA_038229595.1 Chloroflexia bacterium
GACCAATTGCGCGAGTACGTAATGGCCCGCCCCACCCTCGCCGCCAAGCTCCACGTCTATCACTACCCCAGCACCTATGACCTCAAACGCTGCCCACTCAAGTTCGCCCAGGTTGGCAAGCCCTACTCGGTCTAGCCAAGCCGCCCCCGCCTCTAGCCGAGCGGTCTGGCTGCTGCTTGCCGCCTACCTCGCTATCTTCTTCGCCGCTTCCTGGTACAAGTACAGCCACTACGGTTACGGCTACGACCAGGTGGATTTTGAGCAGGCGGTCTGGGCAACCACGCAGGGACGACCCTTCTTCGACTCGCGCTTCAACTTCACCGACTCGGTGTTTGGCATGGACTTCATGCCCGCCCTCGGCCTGTTCGTCCCCTTCTACGCCCTCGTTCCTTCAGCCCTGACGATGGCCTGGGGCGAGACGCTGGTGATTGCCCTCGGCGCGCTGCCAGTCTACTGGCTGGCGCGGGCGGTGGTCGGCGGTCGCTGGGCGGGGCTGACCTTTGCTAGCCTCTACCTGCTCTATCCCACCATCCAGTACGTCAACCTGTTCGCCTTCAACATGAGACCGCTAGGGGTGACGGCGATCCTGTTCGCCCTCTGGTTTCTGCACCAGCGGCGGTGGCTGCCCTTCGTCCTCTGCGCCGCCTTCGCTCTGCTGGCCCGCACTGATGTCGCCCTCACCGTCGCCGCCCTCGGCCTCTACGCCCTGCTCACCACCAAACCGCTGCGCGCAGGCTTGCGCTTCGGCCTGCCAGTGCTATTGGGTGGCTTGCTCTACTTCTTCGTCTCTCTCTACCTGGTCGTCCCTGCCTTCACTTTCCCCTGCACCAACAGCGCAGCGACTAACCAGGTGCAGACTGCCCCCGCCCAGGCTGAAGATACTAGCGACAGCCTGCAATCCAGCGAGCCAGGCGGGGGCGGCTGTGGTGGGCGGAGCAACTTCCTGATCGGCTACTACAGTCACCTGGGCAACAGCAGCAGCTTCGGCGGGGTGATCAGCTACGTGGCTACGCACCCGGTTGAGGTGGCGAAGCTGGTCTTTACCGCGCAGAAGCTCAAGTATCTGTTCTGGCTGCTGCTACCCGTCCTCTTTCTGCCGCTGCTGCGTCCAGTTAGCTGGCTGCTGCTGGCCCCCACCATCGCCCTCAACCTGCTGACTAATCGCGGTTCGCAACTGGACTACCACAGCCACTACCAGATGCTGCTCATCCCCGGCTTGCTGGTTGGCGCGATCTACAGCTTCGCCCGGCTGCAAGGCTGGCTGCGGGCGATCAACCTGCCTCCAGGCACGGGGGAGGAGCAGGCTCACCCGCCCATCGCCCGCCCGCTCGTGCTGGCGGGCATCGTGCTGCTTGCGCTGGCGATCAACATTGCCAGCGGCAATCCTGTCTATCGCGCCTTCCGCTTCGGCGAGAGTGAAGCGCGGGTGGCTGCCGCCAACGCCCTGGTCGCCAGCGTGCCGCGTGACGCAGGGGTGGCGGCCACCTCCTCGCTCGCTCCCCACCTGCTGCCCCGCTGGTACATCTACAACTACCCGCCAGCCGCCTACAGCCCCTACGACCGCGACTACAACTTCGCCGCCACTTCGCCGGTTGCCCCCGCCAGCCGCCAGCTTGACTACATCCTGCTCGATTGCAGCGCAGCAGTGCTAACTGTGGACAAGAAGCTCGCGCCCTGCGCCCAGCCCCCTATTGCCGCCCTGCGCGCCGACCCTCGCTGGCAGCTAGTGGCGGAGCAGGAGCGGTTCGTGCTGTTCAAGCGGCGGTAGAGCCTGCGCCTCACTCGGCTAGCAGGAACCGCTCGATCACCCCAGCCACGCCCTGCTCTGCGTTGCTGGCAGCCAGGTGGTCGGCGGCAGCCAGCACCTCTGGCACCGCATTGGCAACCGCCACGCCCAACCCCGCCCACCTCAGCAGCGGCAAGTCGTTGAGATGATCGCCACAGGCGATCACCTGGGCGGCAGGGATGTCGCAGTGTGCCGCCCACCACGCTGCCGCCCGTCCCTTGTCCGTCCCCGCCGCCATCACCTCCAACCAGCCTTCGCCGCTGGTAGTGACGTAGACGGCCAGCCCCAGGCTCTCTACATAGGCGATCATCTCCGCGATCTGGGCCAGCCCCACGCTGACTAGCAGCTTGGCAACCCCGCGCCCGCTAGCGATCACCTGCTCAAGCGGGCCGACCGTCGGTGGCTGGGTGATACCCAGGCGCACACGCTCGGCAATGCCCGCATCGATGTAGTCGGCGTAGTTGTGGTCGCCGCTCTCGCAGCGCAAGTTGAGGCTGCTGTCGCGCTCGCGCAAGGCAGCGACGAGGGTGTGGGCGGTCTCTGCCGCTATGTGCTGCTCCCAAAGCGGGCTGGCCGCCTCCGGGCCGTCCCAGATCGCCGAGCCATTGTAGCTGGCGAAGGGGATGTCCAGCCCATGTTCGTGCAGCAAGGGACGCACAAAGCGCGGCGGTCGCCCGGTGGCGATCAGTAGCCGCTTGCCCGCCACCTGCGCCCGCCGCAGAGCCAGCACAGTGCTTGCACCGAGCGTGCGGTCGGGTTGCAGCAGGGTGCCATCCAGGTCGCTGACTAGCAGCCGATAAGTGGTCACTTGAGTTTGAGCAGACCGCGCAGCAGTTCGCGCTCGTTGCTGCCCGCCCGCAGAACTGCCACCCGCTCCACTATCTGCTGGCGCAAAGCGGGGCGGTCGGCCCACATCTGGTCGGCTTTGCTGGTCGCCCGAAACCAGTCGATCTGTTCGAGACCAATGCTGTACTGCTCCATGTCAATCGCCTGCATAAAGCCGCGCACCTTGCTGGCGTAGGCGATGCCAAGCGGCGGCACCCCCTGCCCGGCAGCAAAGATCGCGCTGTGCAGGCGCATTGCCACCACCATGTCCATTTGGCCGAGCAAGGCTTTCAGCACCTGTGGTGGGTGTACCCCCTTGACCACAGTGGCCTGCTGCTGGTGGCGCATCTGAGCAACGATCTTGCCCGCGTACTCGTCGTCGCGCCCACCCCAGAAGGGAACGAAGAAGATGTTAGCCCCATGCTGCTCGGCTATGTGGTCAGCCAGGTTCGCCATCAGCTTGGTGAAGTAGGCGTTGCGACCCCCAGCCTTCGGCGAGGCACGGGTTAGCCGTTCACGCAGGCTGACGCTGAGGAAGTAGCCGAGGTGGAAGCCCGGTTTGTCGTCGGGTGGCTTCCGCAAGCAGAAGGCAACGGCGGGTTCGCGGCCCAGCACCAGCTTGTTGCTGGCGAGGAAGGCGGCCAATTCGCCAGTGCTGGCTGGTTCCAGGTGCAGAGCCGGGTCAGTAGTGACGTGCAGCTTGGCTTCCTGGGCGTGCGCGAGGCGCAGGATGTCGGCGGATGCCTCGTCACGTAGGGTGACGACGTGGCTGAGGCGGATCGCCATGCGCGCCCACCAGCGGCCCAACCCGGTCGCCAGCGGTTCTGCCCCCATGCCCCAGAGCATCACCTTCTTGCCAAACAGCCGTGCGACCAGGATGTAGGCAACGAAGCTGGGCATATTGTAGATGCTGCTGCGGTCTTGCAGCAGCCCGCCGCCGCCTAGCACCAATGCTCTGCTGCTCATCAGCGTGCGCCAGGCGGCAGTGCCGAACAGCGAGCGGCTGACTACCTGGGCGGCAGGGTGGCTAGCCTTCGTCACCTGCGGGTTGGTGGACATGATCGTGATCGTCACGTCGCGGTCGCCCCGCAACAGGTGGAGGATCGCAGTCAACTCGGCCTCGTCGCCCACGTTTGGCGAGCCGTACCAGCCTAGCAGGGCAACCCGTACCTTGCGCCGCTTGCGGGCCTTGTTGATCAGGCCGCGCATCTTTCGTTGCTTCCAACTCTGCCACAGGCTAGTCATCTACTCCTCCTCACCCTCACTCTGCTTGCCCACCAGGGGCGGGGTTGGCGGGTCTGCTGCTATCTTGCCCGGTCGGGGTTGGTTGCGGCGGGCGACCACCTGCTCAAAAGTTTGCAGGTAGCGTTGGGCGATGATCTGCCAGTCGAAGTGTTCACGCACAAAGTCACGGGCGGTCTCGCCGAGAGCTACCATTCGTGGGCGGTCGCGCAGCAAGTCAACCACTGCCTCTGCAAAGGCCGCCGGGTCGCTCACGTCCAGCAGGCTGCCGTTCTGCCCATCCACAATCGCCTCCGGGATGCCGTCCAGCCGCGAAGCCGCTACGTAGAGGCCAGCCGCCGCCGCCTCCAATGCCACCAGGCCAAAGCCCTCCACGTCGCCCGGCACCGGGATGTTGGGCATAACAAACAGGTCGGCCCGACTGTAGGCGGCGTGCAGGGTCGGCTCGTCCACTTGCCCCAGCATCACCACGTGGTCAGCCAGGCCACGCTCTGCAATGCGCCGCTCGATCAGCGCGTGCTGTGGCCCCTCGCCTACCACCAGGTAGCACACCTCGCGGTCAGCAGCGATGATCCGCGGCAAGATAGTGTTGACGAAGTTTGCCACTCCCTTGCGCTCGATCAGCCGCCCTACCGTCAGTAGCACCTTGCGGCCCCGCAGCTTCTCCCCCGCCAGCCGCTCCAGGGCTGCTCTGCCGTCTGCTGGCGGCGCAATAGCGAACTCGTCAGTGTAGACCCCATTGGGGATTACCAGGCAGCGGCTGGGCCAGATGCCTCGGCGCAGGCACTCGTCGCGGGTGTAGCTGCTGACGCAGATCAGGCGATCCATCTGCCGCAACCAGCCGGGGGCGAGCCGCTGGTAGAGGGGGTTGCTGTAGGTAATATCTAGCCCATGCACGGTAACGACCACTGGCACGCGGTAGATGCGCTTCAGCACCACACCGAGCGGGGCGAGCAGGCCGTCGCTGAGGTGGATGATCTCTACCTGGCGCGGGATTGCCCGCATCGCCTTGACGAAAGCGTAGGGCAGGAAGAAGGGGAGCAGGGCTGTGCTGCCACCCCAGGCGATGGTGCGGGTGGGGGTCAGCTTGCCGACCGCCCGCGTCAGGTCGCGGCTGAGGCGTTGCATCCCGCCAATAGAGGGGGGGTGTTTGCGGGTGATAAAGAGGATCATCCCCGCCTCCCGACCGCTTCCAGGTAGAAGCGTTCCTGCGCCGCAGCCACCCGCTCCCAGGTGTACTTGCCCGCCCACTGTCTACCTGCCAGCCCCAACTGGGCGCGCAATCCCCTGTCGCCCCAACACTGTAGCAGCCCCCCCGCCAGCCTTGCAACCCGCTCCTGCTCGTCGTCGCTGTTGGCTAGCAGGAGGCCGTGCGTGGCCGCCGCCTCATCCAGGCCGGGGATGGCGAAGGCTAGCACCGGCTGGCCCGCCGCTCCCGCCTCCGCCGCGCTCATGCCCCACGACTCGTAGCGGCTGGGGACGACGACGAAGCGGCAAGCATGGTCGTGCAGCAAGGCCGCAATCTCGGCCTGGGTGAGCCGCCCCCGCCACTGCGCTGCCTCGCCCAGGCCGTAACCGGCGCTCAGGTCGCGCAACCGCCCCTCCTGCTCCGCTGTCCCGCCACCGGCAATCAGCAGCCGCAAACCTGGCTCTTGCTGCCGCGCCAGGTAGAGAGCAGCTAGCAGAGTATCCAGCCCCTTCTGGTAGATGTCGATCCGCCCAAAGTAGAGCAGATAGTCGTCACCCA
>JBBROH010000231.1:0-5413 GCA_038229595.1 Chloroflexia bacterium
AGCATACGCACAACAGTTGGCGAGATAGTGACCGCCGAGTACAACAACTTCTGCGCCGAGAGCTTCGAGTTGAACCAGGCTCCTCCGCTGGGCGGTCTGGTGATCGCCGATGGGGTGGTGGGCCTGCTCTACAGCCTGCATACCGAGCGGCTGGGCGATAGCAGGCGCAAGGGTGATGGCACTGGCGACGAAGATGCCGTCTACAAGCAGCACCCTGAACTGAAGTTCATCCTGCGGACGCAGTTCACCAGCCTCTGCCTCGGCTGCTACGACGGCCTGCGCCCGCAGCACTTCTATCCCGAACGCCCACCACGCATCCACTACCCCGTTCACCTGTTGGCAGAGAGCGAGTTGCTGACCTTCACCGCGAAGCCCACCTATTTGCGGGCCGCCCTCAACGCCAACGAGCCAAGCGTAGATCAGGCGATCATCCGTCTGCTCTACAAGGGCTACCAGCTACGCGGAGCCGAAGCGGGCTGGGCTTACCTGCTGGATGCCAGCGAGTTTCTCGGTCGGCTGCTCAAGGGCCAGTACAACCGCCTGCTGGCGATCCTCGAAACCCTGGAGGAGGTGATCGGCGACGAGCAGCCCGCCCAGCGCACCGAGATCGTGCGCGGGGTCGGCAACCTGCTCAACGTTTAGCCCAGTCGCGGGCCAGGCAAAAGCCCCTCGCCTGCGGACAGGGGAGGGGCTGCGGGTGCAACGGCTACTAGACCTTGAAGTTGTCGCGGTTGTAGTATTCGGTGGTGCGCTTGCCGTCGGCCTTGACGATCTTCAGCACGACCAGCTTACGCTGCGGGATCGGCTTGCCGTCAACCTTGCATATGTGACCGCTGGGGGTATCATCCACCTTGCCGGTAGGCACCGTCTTGGAGAGCTTAACGTCCTTCTTGCCAGCCATTGTCTAATTCCTTTCTTGCGCTCCCGGCCCCTTGCGGTCGGCACGAGTTCACCTGGGTTATAGGGTTAAAAAACGACGCTGTGCGCGTCTTGTCAAGTTATTATAGCAGAAAAACCGTCGCGGCGCAACGTCTGTGCCGCTAGAGTTGCATTATACCACCTTCCCCGCGCAGGGGCCAGGGTGGGAGGTTTGAGAGAGGAGCGGGTGATGAGCAGAGAGCGCAAGGCGATTGGGCAGGTGACGGCGGCAGATAGCGAGAAGGGGGTGACGGTTCACCTGGGCCGCGAACTGCGGGTAGAGCAGTTGCGCCTCGGCCAGTTTGTGGTGGTAGAGAACCCAGAGGCGCAGTTCTTCGGCACCGTCAGCGGCCTGCGCCTGGGCGCGAACGACGCGGGCGTAAGCAGCGACCCACCCGCCAGCGGCTCCCGACTGGTGCGCGAAGCCCTGGCGCGGGGGACGACCTTCGCCGAGTGTACGATCCATCTCGACCTTGAGGTGACGACCGGCGAACGCCAGCCTGCCCGCACCATCCCCAGCCACTTTAGCAGCGTCGCCCTGGCCGACGAGACCGATGTACAGGTGGTCTTCGGCGATGAGCAGAAGGAGGGCTTCTTCGCGGTCGGCACCCCCTGCGATGCCAGCCGCAAGGAGACCGGTCAGCCGGTCTGCATCGACCTCCGCAAGTTCGTAGAGCGCAGCAACGGTATCTTTGGGCGCAGTGGCACGGGCAAGAGTATGCTGGCCCGCTTGCTACTCTGCGGGGTGATTGAGCGCGCGCAGGCGGTCAACCTGATCTTCGATATGCACAACGAGTACGCCAGCTACCGCGAGACCGAGGCGGGGTTGAAGGTCAAGGGGCTGCGCGACATCTTTGGCGCAAAGAAAATCAAGGTCTACACCCTCGATGCAGAGTCCAGCCGTCGCTCTGGTCGCTCGAACGACGGCGTGGTGTTGATCCCTTACAGTTCGCTTACCCTCGGCGACCTCGAAGCCCTAGAGGAGGAGATGCGCCTGAGCGGGCAGGCAGTAACGACCGGCACTCTTTTGCAACGCAAGTGGGGCCGCGATTGGATCGGCAAGCTGGTGGCGGACGACCGCGACGCGAAGGAGATCAGCGAGGAGACGGGGGCAAACAGCGGCAGCATTGACGCACTGCGCCGCAGCCTACAGAAGCTCGAACGCTTCGACTTCATGGTACAGGGCAGCAAGGACGACTCTGGTATCAAGCGGATGATCGACGAACTCAAGCAGGGTAACAACGTGATTTTGGAGTTTGGCAGGCACGAGTCCACGCTCGCCTATATGCTGGTCTCCACCCTGGTCACCCGCCAGATACACGAGGCCTGGGTGGATCAGTCAGAGCGGTATGAGCGCAGCCAAAGCAAGGCGGACAAGCCGCAGCAGCTAGTAATTACCATCGAAGAAGCGCACAAGTTCCTCAATAACAAGGACACCATCTTCGGCACGATTGCGCGGGAGATGCGGAAGTACGCCGTGACCTTGCTGATCATTGACCAGCGGCCTAGTAGCATTGACCCCGACGTGATGAGCCAGCTTGGTACCCGCGTCACTGCCCTGCTCTCTGACGCGCACGATATTGAGGCGGTCTTCACCGGGGTGTACGGTGGCCGCCACCTGAAGGATACGCTGGCGACCCTGGACACGCGCCAGGAGGCGTTGGTCTTCGGTCATGCGGTGCCGATGGCGGTGGCAATCCACACCCGCAGCTTCGACGACAAGTTCACCAACGGGCTAAAGACGCGGCTGGGCGGTGGCCGCGACCCCCGCACTGCTGGCTCGAACGGCAACGGTAACGGCAGCCACGAGGCCGAGGAGGACTTGTTCGGCTAAGGCTGCCAGACCCACATATCGCGGATGTAGGCGACTTCGTAGCCGTTGCGCTCAAGGTTGCGCTGGGCTGACGAAGCGGTAGGAGCCTGGGCGTAGATCGTTTGCGCCCCCAGGCTGATCGCCTCCTGGGTACGGCGGCGGACGAGGGCAGTATGCGCGCCCCTGCCACGCCACCCGCTCTCGGTGCAGGCAAAGTAGAGGCCAGCCCGTTCGCCAGCGTGCAGCAACACGCCCGCGCCAATCGGGGTGTCACCCAGCCAGGCGAAGTAGACGCGAGCGCAGGCTGCGATGCTCAAGCGCGGCATAGTCGCCAGTAGCACCTTCTCTGTGCTACCCCGCGCCCCCCAGCAGTCGCCGAGGATGTGGCCCAGCAGGCGCGTTTCGCCCGCCACTAGCTTTCGCACCGCCAGGCCAGGGCGGTCGTGGATGCGCCAAGTGGTGGTATCGGCCAGTAGTAGCACGCTCACCTGCCCTTGCAGGCGGAAGCCGCGTGCTTGCAGTAGCCTGCCGCTCGCCTCGTGGTCGCTGGCAACCGGCACAGTGCAGCCAGTTTTTAGCTCGCGCAGCCGCTCCACCAGCGCGTCAAGCTGCCCCGCGCAGGCTGGCTGACCTATGCCGAGGCCGAGTGCCGTGTTAAAGAGAGGGAGGCCAGGCGCAAGCGTGCAACTGTAGTGCCAGAGACCAGCCACCTGCGTCTGCGCCAGCCCCAGCCGCCCAGCCTCGCGCTCGCAGGCAGAGAAGATCGCGGCCATGTCCGCAGCAGCGGCTGCCTCTAGCGTGTGCATTATGGAGTCTGGACTTTGCAGAGCGGTAGCTTTGTCTTCCATCCCTGTCCCCTCCAAAAAGAGAGGGCTGCAACTTGAAGCCACAGCCCAAATCCGAGAGCCTACCCTAAAGCCTAAGAGCGTTGCAGCTTGGCGATCAGCGCGTCGGCTACCTGCGCGGTGCCGACAGCGGTAGGGTCGTTGCGGTCAGGCTTCATGTCGTAGGTTACATCCTTGCCCTCGGCGATCAGTTCGCTCATCGCGGCTTCTAGGCGGCGGGCCGCGTCGTGTTCGCCCAGATAACTGAGCATCATCACCCCGCTGAACATCTCGGCCAGGGGGTTGACCCGGTTCTGGCCCGCGTACTGTGGTGCGCTACCGTGCGTCGGCTCGAAGATCGCCACGTCGGTGCCGATATTCGCGCCGGGAGCCACCCCCAGGCCGCCGATCAGCCCCGCCCCCAGGTCGCTCAGGATGTCGCCGTAGAGGTTGGGTAGTACCAGCACGTCGTACTGCTCTGGCTTCTGTACCAGTTGCATACACATATTGTCCACAATGCGATCATCAAAGGCGATGTCGCTGTACTCCTTTGCCACCCCCTGTGCGGTGGCGAGAAACAGGCCGTCAGTGGCCTTCATGATGTTCGCTTTATGCACAGCAGTGACCCGCTTGCGTCCATTCTTGCGCGCATACTCGAAGGCGAAGCGAACCACCCGCTCGCTGCCGAAGCTAGAGATCGGCTTGATGCTGATCGCCGAGTCGGGTCGGATGCTAGAGCCGTGAGCAGCGAACCAGGCGATCAACTCCCGCGCCTCTGGGGTGTCCTTACTGTACTCCACCCCAGCGTACAAATCTTCGGTGTTCTCGCGCACTATCACCAGGTCAATGTTGGTGTAGCGCGAGCGCACTCCTTTGTAGCTCTTGCAGGGGCGCACACAGGCGTAGAGGTCAAGTGCCTTGCGGAGCGCAACGTTGACGCTGCGGAAGCCCTTGCCAACCGGGGTGGTAATCGGCCCCTTGATCGCTACTTTGGTGCGGCGCACGCTGTCCAACACCGCGTCGGGCAGCACCTGGCCCGTTTTTGCCAGCGCACCCAGACCCGCATCCTGAACATCCCAGTTGAATTGCACGCCGGTTGCTTCCAGCACGCGCCTGGTAGCCTCGCTGATCTCTGGGCCGGTGCCGTCACCGGGGATAAAGGTAACATCATGAGCCATTATGTTTGTATTGCTCCTTCTCTGCATTGAGTTTGCGGACGGGCCAATTATACGCTGCCCACCTCAGGCTTGCAAACTCTGTTATAATAAGCTGATCAACGGGCAAGACCCGCTTTCTTCGTCCACCCCACTCGCCGCCCGAAAGGTAATGCTAGCCAATGACGATCAAGATGCTGCACATATCCGATGTTCACCTCGGCGTAGAGAAGTATGGCAACCAGGGGGGGTTGACCGGCCAGAGTACCCGCCTCGACGACTTCCTGCGCTCGTTCGACCAGGCGATTGACGCAGCGATTGAGCGCAAATGTGACCTGATGGTGTTCGCGGGCGACGCTTTCAAGACCCGCGACCCCAATCCCACCGTGCAGCGCGAGTTCGCCCGCCGCATCATCCGCCTGGTACAGCACGACATCCCTGCCTTCCTGCTCGTCGGCAACCACGACCTGCCCAACGCCTCAGCCCGCGCCGTGCCGCGTCGCCTCCCGCCTGCATCGCGCCCCTCTCGCCGCATCTCATACTCTGCTCTAGGGTCGCGCGTTTCGCGCCGCTTAGCCAGTAGCTTGTCGGGCGTACAGGGCATACAATGGACATATGAGCGAGGCAACGGCCGTCACGATCACACCGGTGCCGCGGACGCGCGCCGGGCTGGCGGCGGATCTGCGGCGCTTGGGCCTGGCGCC
>JBBROH010000232.1:0-5407 GCA_038229595.1 Chloroflexia bacterium
CCAGAGTGGGTTGCCACCCACATCTGCGGGGTTGCTCCAGGTTGCCCCATTGTCAGTAGAGTGGACGTAGAAGACATGGTCGCGGTAGCCCCATGAGTAGAGGGCGGACAGGCTGCCGTCCCGTTCCGTCACCAGCTTCGGCCACTCGACGTAGAGCGGGCTGGCGGGGCCAACCGCGACTGGCGTGCTGAAGGTGGGGTCGGCGGCAGGTTGGTTCGGCACCTGCACCTGTAGTTGCTGCGGCAACGGTGGGGCTGGTTGGCTGCGGGCTGCTTGGGGAGCGGTTACTATCAGCACCGCGACCACAACTAGCAGCCACGCCATCCACCGGCCTGCCACCATCCTTGTCTTTAGCTCTGCTTGTTGATTCATCTACCTTCCTCCTTACTTTGTTTAACTGCTACTCAGGCACCCACACGGGCGGCCATCGTTGTGGCTACTTGCGGATACTTGCGGATACTTGCGGATACTTGCGGATTCTCTGACGAATTAGCTGCTGTGCTGCACAGCCACCTGCTGCTGGTGATTGGTACACGCCCAAATCTGACGCAGAGAATCTGCACCTTTACAGGGGAGGTGCCGCTCCCCACCCGTAACTTCAGCCCCTTCTTGCTACCAACAACCCAACGTACTGCCAGCCAGCTACCGAGCGTACCAGCGATCAGTAGCCAACCTGTAGTGTCGTTGGTCTGGCGCGGCGGGGCTGTTGGTGCAGGCTGGCGCATGAACGGTCTGCTACCAGCCACTACCGTCGGCGCGGCGGTTGGTTGCGGTCGGCTACCAACCAGCCTTCGCTTGGCTACCACCTGCTGCCAACTCAGCGGCTTGGGTGGGGCGGCGGGTTGCATCTCCGGCTGTGGGCGAGCCTTGAGCGAGTAGCTGCTATCCGGCACGATGTGGCCGTCGGGGTAGAGGATCAACATTAGCCACTCGTCGCCGCCGAGGTGTACCAGCCGCAGGTTGCTGGCCGCTTGTGCCTGCTCGTCGGCTACCCGCTGCCCCACCCGCTGCTTCTTCAAGCGTACTTCGTACTCGCCGCTCGGCCAACTTGTCGTCGGGTAGTCGCTGAGGCCCCGCTGGTCGGTTGTGCCTGCGGCTTGTGGACGAGTTTCGCGGCTGAGGTCGTCAACGTGGCTGACCTCTACCCCCAAACCTGCGACTGGCTGACCGTCCGGGTCGCGCACTACCACGCGCAGGCGGTCACTGGTAACCCGCTGATCTACACTGTCCAACGGAGCCAGCAACCCACTGGCTGGCCGATGAAGGGCCAGCAGCGGTGCAGCTTCAGGCAAGGATGCGTAGTACGGCGGGTCGTCGGCTGGCAGCGGTTCGCGCACGTTGCTGCGCTGGATGTACGGTACCGGGTCGAGGTCTTGCAGCCCGATGCGGCTGGTTTTGTGGACTTCGTAGTGCAGGTGCTTGCCGGTCGAGTAGCCGGTCGTGCCACCAATGCCGACCGCTAGCGGCTGGCCTGCGTCGTCAAGCGGGCGGATGCGGTCGCCGCTCGTCCACTGCCTGCCCAGGTCGCGGTGGTTGCGGATGTCCACCGCGTTGCTGACCCGCTCAAGATGCAGGTAGTAGGTGCGGTAGCGGTCGCCCACGTCGGCCAGCACCACGAAGCAGCCTTGCGCTGCGTCCTTACAGGTACGGTTGTCGCTGGCAAAGCGTACCTCCCCGTCAATGGTGGCAAGGATAGCCTCGTTGTCACCGAGGTCGAAGTCAATGCCCCGATGCCAGCGCGTCCACACCTGCCCGGCTCGTCCATTCGCTTTGTAGCGGCGGTCGCTGGCGTTGTGGGGGTCAGAGCACCAGCTACACCAGTATTCGAGGGTCAGCCAGGTGCAACCATAATCCTGGGTCGTGACCCGGATGCCGTCCGCACCAGCCGCACAGCCGGGCCGATTATGGCAGTAAGGGTCAACCGGCCAGCCGAACGGCCCGCCGCCGACCGGCGTGGGTGGGGGTGGCGTGGCGGTTGGCACGATAGCGGTCAAGGTTGCCTGCCACTGGCCGACTACTACCGTTGCGGTCTGCTGGTACTGGGCGGCAGCTTCGGTGGCCCGCCGCTGCCACTCGCCCAGTTCGCCGTCATAGGCCGCCTGCGTTGCGGTCAGGTCGGGCGGCGGCGTAAGGTCAGGCGGCGGTGGGGGCGGCAAGGCTGGTTCACGGCCCATGTCCGGGGTGGCAGGCAAAACAAGCGGCGGGGTCGGCAGCGGCGTGAGCGTCGGCTCCGGGGTGGCGGTCAGGTAGACGGTCGGCGTGCCGAGGCTGGGTGGGCCTGCAGGGGCGGCTAGCGGGGGGTCGCCGCCCGGCCTGAATAGCGGGCTGAGCCAGCCGCCGATGCTGCCCAAGGCCGCGAACAGCAGCACCACGAGCAGCGTGACTGGCACGAGCAGCCCGCCACAGCCACAGCCGCTTGCTTGCAGCGTGCGCTTGATCATGCTGCCTCTCCCTCTAGCTCAAGCGAGGCCGGGTCGTAGATGTAGACGGCACTGAGTAGCGGCGGGCTGTCGGCGGCAACAGTCGCTGCGTGCTGCCAGCCTTGCAGCCGCCAGCGCAGGGTCAGCCACAGCCAGGCCGTGCCGGTGCGCCCGTTGAGCGGCACGAACACGTAGACGTAGGCCAGCGCGACCAGGGCCACAAACAGGATGATGTGCAACTGGCCGCCGAAGGGTAGCCAGTCGAGCAGGCCCAGCGGCAGGTTGGCAAGCAGCAGCAGCGGGATCAGCAGGGCGATCTCGCCGAACTGCCGGGGGGCGATCTCCAGCTTCCAGAGCCGGAACTTCTTGCCCTCACTGGTGTTCATGATCGGGGCGGGGACGTTGAAGCGGAGCTTGTTTGAGCTTTCCATGTCGGTTTACCTTCGTCGGTTCAGGGTTGGTTGCGGTTGGCGGTATGTTCGTCGGTTGGGATGCGCCCGCTCACCTCGGGCGGCGGGCGGTAGCCGGGGATGCGGCGCGGCATATAGCTGTCGGGGTTATAGCTTGTCACTGCTGGCGGGGCGGGCTGCTGCACCACCACTGGCGCAGGCTGGGCCACCCGCATGGTTGGGGCTTCCGCTGGGTAGCTCGGCGGCGGACTGGCTGCTTGTGAGCGTGGTGCAGGCTGGTAGCTGCTCGGTGTCCAGTTGCCACCGCTCCTACCGCCACCCCGTGCTGCACTGTTGTCGCTATCAGTCTTTGTAGTTGTGCGTTCCACTCGCATCGTGCTACCCTTGACCACCGCTCCGCCGAGGAAGCCAGCATAGGCCTGCGCTCCCCGCAGTCCCGGTGAACGAGCGAAGTTCGACACGATCCGGCCCGACGCACCCTGTAGTAGCTTCTGCATCAGCCCCAAACACGCGAGGAGGTCTACGCAGATGAACATCATCAGGATCATGTTGGTCACGATGTCGGCACTGGGCGCGGCTGAGAAGGCACCGAGCAGGATCAGGGCTGCACCCAGCGGCAAATGGCTGAAGCAGAACTGCCCGAAGCTGTAGAAGTAGTTGACGGCCAGGTGTTCCACTTCCTCAAAGACCAGTAGCCCGCACATCGGCACGAAGAAGAACGCCTGGATGTAGATCACCGCCATGCGGTAGGTCACCGCGCAGGCGAGGAAGAAGTAGCAGACCGCGATGCCCAGGCCGAAGGGGAAGAACAACACCGCGCTCAGTAGCTCGCAGCCAGGGTTCTGGAAGATGCCAGTGAAGCGCGTCAGGTTGTAGACTGATGGCCCCGCGTTGGCTATTGCCCAACTGAAGAAGTGGTCAGCGATCACTACTGGCGTGTCCAGCACGGTCAGGATGAAGGGGATGTTGCTGAAGCCGGTCGGCACCCCACCCGGCCCGCTGGCTACCTGCACATCCACCCGCAGGTTAAGCAGCAGCAGCAGGATGATGGCACGGGGGAACACCCGCTGTAGCCCCGCCGGGTTGAACTGCAGTATCTCGCCCAGGCCGACTTTGATGCTGGCCCAAACTACGCCGAGAACGATCAGCGCGTTGGTGAGGGGGATCGCCCACACGACCACGATCTGCACCGCGTTGACGAACAAAGGGCGGGGCATGATGTTAATCGCGCCTGCCAGCAGGCGGTAGGCGTTGTCCAAGAGGAAGTAGGTGATGGTGGTCAGTAGCCCCGCGATGATCTGCCCAGCCCATTCTAGCGACCAGTCGGGGTTGGTGCAGGCGTTGGTCAGCCCCGTCAGCGGCACCGGGCTAACCGCTGGCACCTGGAAGGCTGCGCCGGGGGTGAGGGTGTTGGGGGCAAAGCCGATCCGCCCTTCCGCCGGGGCATTGGCGAAGCTCTCGTACAGCCCGCCGCAGCCAGCCAGGAACAGGCTCATGAACAGCAGCCATGCTCCAATCATGAAGTAGTCGGGTTTGCGTGGGGCGGCTGGTGGCCGTCGCGTGGTGAGGGCGGCCAGTTTTACTACCTGCTGGCCTACCCAGCGGTGCAGGTGGACAACCCTCTCCGCAGCCCACCTGCTTATTCTACTGGAAGTGTGTCTTGGCATGATTGGTTCTCTCGGCACGACGCTAGGGAGGGGCATGGCCGCCGACCTCCCCTGCTCGCGCAACTACTACTTCTGCGCTTCGCTGATGATCGCGTTCATCACCGGCCCGGCAAAGGTCACCGCCAGGATGCCGATCAACGTCCCCCACAGCACCTTGCCAGAGTAGCCGGTCGCCCGCGGATTGTTGAACCACGCCCCGATGATGATGCCGCCGCCGATCAGGAAGGCTGCGATGCCGACGATGCCGCCCACCCACAAGCCGAAGTTCTGGCTCAGGTACTCCGACGCTCGTTGAAAGAGGTTCTGGCCGCCTGCCGGAGGCGGGGGTGGTTGTTGTTGCAGGAAGATGATTAGCTGACCAATCAGGCCAAAGATGTTGCTGGTTTGCATGGTTCTCCTCTCTACTGCTGTCCGGCCTGCATCTGCTCGAAGCGGGCCTGTACCATGTAGTTGTCTGCGCCGGTGTAGGCGATAAGCGTCAGGGTCGGAGTGGCGGTCATGCCAATCGCCAGGGCGGGATTGTCGGCTGGCACGCTGCACGCGATGCGCCCGTCGGGGCTGCACGCGCTGATGCGGTAGACGTAGCTAGCTCCGCTGCGGTTGGTCACCAGCACCCGGTCGTTAAGTTGTAGCTCCGCTAGCTGCTCGCCGAAGCCTTGCCACTGGCCCAGCAGCACCACGTTGCCCGCTTCGCCGGGGTAGCTGCCGTAGTGCAGCACCACACCCGCTGGTGGAGCTTCAATTCGCAGGGCTGCGGGGCGGTTGTCCGCAGCGCGGTGGATCGGTAGGCGGATGTCTACTGCGCCAGCGCGAATGGTGAGTTGGTCAGGTGCATCCAGCCCCAGGTGCGGCAGGGTTGCGGTCGGGTCGGGCAGCACCGGCGTGACCGTCATAGTCGGTGGCGCAATGA
>JBBROH010000233.1:0-5333 GCA_038229595.1 Chloroflexia bacterium
GATGGTGATCAGCCACGCCCGCCTTAGCCCGGAATTGGCGGCTGAGTTCATCCAGCGGCTTCAAGATTTGTCCAACGAGTTCTACAACCGTAGTCAACCCGGAGCAGGCTACGCTGAGTACGGCTTGATCGCGGGCATCTATCGCACCAACCGGCCCAGCCTCCCCAACGAGGAGCAAGCCAGTTAGCACTTAACGGAGAACAGTTCGGCTTCACAGCCAACCAGACCCAGCAGGCTTAGACTTAAGTCTAAGCAGAGGAGGGTGATGTAATGGCAACCACCAGCAAGCAGGTCGGCGATGTAGCAAAGGTCGAAGCAGCCGAGTCGCCGAAACTGCGCCCCCTCATCTACAACCGCGATTATATGCTGCTCTGGTCGGGGCAGGTGGTCTCGACGATGGGTAACGGTGTATCGTTCCTCGCGCTGCCACTCCTCATCCTGGCAATCACCAACTCACCGTTTGCTACCGGGATAGCCAGTGCGCTCTACTCGCTGCCCTACCTGCTGTTCAGCCTCCCCGTCGGCGCACTGATGGATAGGTGGGATCGCAAGTGGGTGATGATCGTCGCCGACGTTGTGCGGGCGGTTAACATCGCTACCATTCCGTTCGCCATGTTCTTTGGCGTGCTGACCGTCTGGCAACTCTGCGTCACCAGCTTTATCGAGGGTACTGCCTTTGTCTTCTTCAACCTGGCCGAGACTGCCGCCCTGCCGCGTGTAGTGGACAAGCGACAACTCCCGGCGGCGGTAGCCCAAAACGAGGCCGCAATGGGGGTTGTCGGTTTGCTCGGCCCATCGCTCGGTGGCTTCCTCTACCAGAGCGTAGGCCGCATCTTCCCCTTTATCTTCGATACGATCAGCTATGCGGCCTCGGTTATCTCGCTATTCTTCGTCGGCACTAGCTTTCAGGGCGAACGCAAAGCCGCCCAGCAGCACAACCTCGGCGCGGAGATTAAAGAAGGCTTGCGCTGGATGTGGACGCACAAGCTGATCCGCGATCTCGCCCTGATCGTCAGTGGGATTAACTTCTTCTTCGCAAGTACATACCTGATCGTAATCCTGCTGGTTCAGCAGCGGTTCGGAGCCAGCCCAGCGGAGATTGGCCTGATTATCACCATCGGCTCGGTCGGCGCAATCGGCGGCTCGGTCATCGGCGGCACGATCCAGCGACGGTTCAGCTTTGGTGCAGTAGTGGCGGGTGGAATGTGGGTCGAGGCGATTTTCTTTCCGCTGGTGCTGTTCGCACCCAACATCTTCGTGGTCGGCTTGATCAACCTGGTAATGACTATGGCTATTCCGGTCTTCAACATCGTGCAAGGCAGCTACCGCATGGCCCTGATCCCCGACCACTTGCAGGGGCGTGTAACCAGTGCCGTGCGGTTGATCGCCTGGGGTACGCCGCCACTCGGTGCGGCCCTGTCCGGCCTACTGCTCCAACAGTTCGGCACAACGGTGGCAATTGTCGGCTTTAGCTGCGTGCCGTTGGTGTGTGCGATCAGCGCGACGCTCAACCCCCACATCCGCAATGCCCGTCCACTGGCCGAGATTGCGGCGGAGAACAAACCGTAGATCAGCCCAAAGTAGCATAGGCAAACTGCTGCTATCATGCTATAATCAGTTAGACCTTAGTCTAAGCCGGAGGATGAGAGCATGGCCGACTTGAAGGAAGATGTGCGGCTCGACGACGCACTGGTTGATGAGGAACTGAAATCCAGCCCCATGCCGGTCATGGTTGAGCCAGGCGACGCGGCCAAGCTGGGTGATGCAATCGAACTGGCGAAGGAGGAGAGTGGGCCGCCGCTGCGCCCGCTGTTCTTCAACCGCGACTATATGCTGCTCTGGTCGGGCCAGGTGGTCTCGACGCTGGGTAGTGGCATGAGCAGCTTCGTCCTGCCGCTCCTCATCCTGGCGATCACCAACTCGCCAGCGGCGGCAGGCTTTGCGGGCGCACTGTTCTTCGTCCCTTACGTGATCTTCAGCCTCCCCGTTGGTGCGCTAATGGATCGCTGGGATCGCAAGCGGGTGATGATCATCTGCGACCTGATCCGAGCCGTTAACATCGCCACGATCCCGCTTGCGCTGTACTTCAACTCGCTGACCGTCTGGCAACTATATGTCAATAGCTTCATCGAAGGCTCGTGCTTCGTCTTCTTCAACATCGCCGAAACTGCCGCCCTCCCGCGTGTGGTGGACAAACGGCAACTCCCAGCAGCCACGGCCCAGAACGAGGCGACGTTCGGCATAGTGGGGCTGATCAGCCCCGCAGTTGGCGGTTTCTTCTATCAATCGGTCAGTCGCGTCTTCCCCTTCATCTTCGACGCGATCAGCTACTCGGCCTCGGTCATCTCGCTGTCGTTCATCCGCACCCGCTTCCAAGAGGAGCGCAAGGCGGGGGAGCAGCGCAACCTCGGCACAGAGATCAAGGAGGGACTGGCCTGGCTCTGGTCGCACGCACTGATCCGCACGATAGCGTTCCTGACTGGCGGCAGCAACTTTGCCAACGCTAGCCTCGGGCTGATCATCATCCTCCTTGCCAAGCGGCTAGGAGCGAACGAGGGTGGCATTGGCCTGATCTTCAGCGTGGCCTCGGTCGGGGGCATCGTCGGGGCTATCCTCGGCGGCTTCATCCAAAAACGGTTCAGTTTTGGGCAAGTGATCGGCGGCACCATTTGGGTTCAGGCGATCATGTTCCCGTTGCTGCTGCTTGCGCCGCACCCGATCCTGATTGGGGTGGTGGCCGCACTGATGTTCATGGTCTCGCCGATCTACAACATCACCCAGTTCAGCTACCGCATGGCCCTAATCCCAGATCGGTTGCAGGGGCGGGTTAACAGTTCAATCCGGCTGATCGCGTGGGGCAGCCAGCCGTTCGGCGCAGCTATCGGCGGGGTGTTGCTTGAGCAGGCTGGGGTAGAAGTGACAGTCGCCATCCTCAGCGCGTGCTTGTTCCTCGCCGCCATCGTCGCCGTGACCAATCGCGAAATCCGCCATGCCAGGCCGATTGAGCAGGTGCAGGCACTTGCTTGATCACCCTCCGCTAACCCCTCCGCCAAAGGGAAGGGAACAACAAAGACATCCCTCCTCAAACAACCGCAGCCTGCGCTACCATCGTGGGCTGCGGTTGTTTTCTGCCCTGCGTCTCTACAGCCAGGGAGGTGAGCCGCTACCCACAGTTATGTTGTATGGTACAATTAAGCCAAAGGAGGGGCAAGCAATGGGCAAGTATTGGCAGGGTGAACTGGTGCGCCTGCGGGCGGTTGAGCCGGAGGACCTGGGGTGGTTGTTTGAGCGTGAGCAGGACAACGAAGCAGCACGGACACTGTCTCAAATAACCTTTCCCCGCTCAAAGGCGGCGATCCGCAAGTGGGTTGAGAAGCAGGCAACTAAAGAGCCGAAGAACGACGAATACTTCCTGATGATCACCGATCTGCGCGGGCAGCAGGTTGGTTCGATTGACAGCCACCTCTGCAACCGGCGGGTGGGCTGCTTCGAGCTTGGCCTAAGCATCCACGAACCACAGCGGCGCAAAGGCTACGCCCGCGATGCGCTCAAGGTGCTACTGCGCTACTTCTTCGAGGAGTTGCGCTACCAGAAGGTGACGGTCGGCGTGTATAGCTTCAACCAGCCGTCAGTAGCCCTGTTCGCCGCCCTCGGCTTCGTGCAAGAGGGCCGCATCCGCCGCGTTGCCCTGACCAACGGCGAGTATCACGATGAACTGCGCTACGGGCTGACGGTTGAGGAATGGCGGACACAGCGCGGCAAATCGTAGGGGCCGGGCGTAGCCACCCCACTAGGCAGATGGCGGAGGCGTACGACGCGGCCCAGATTGCCGCTGCCTGGGAGGAGCGCAAGCACAGCCGCCGCCCAGCGAAGGAAGCACTGGTTCAAATCCGCGAGGAGTTGGGATTGTAATATGGCAACAGTTTAGCGGGCTGATGCGTGCGTTACTGAGATATGAGCAACGCAAACTTAAGGCTGACACCGTAACAAGCTACGCCAGCACGCGGCGCAAATCAAGGCGCGAAGTAGGTTTATAAGACACAAGCCAACTTAGTCGGCCTGCTCAAGCCGCAATCCAGCCTCGCGCACTGCGCCTAGCACGTCCTTCTCCACCGCTTGCACGGCGGTGCGAATTGCGCTGACCACCGCCTTCGCTTTGCTGCGCCCATGGCCGACGAAGGCCAGGCCGTTGATGCCCAGCAGTGGGGCGGCCCCCGACTCCGAGTAGTCGAGGCGGGCCAGCGACTTCCGCAGGGTGTCCTTGACCAGTAGCGCGCCGATCTTGGCGATGAAGCTGCTGGTCAGGGCTTCGCGCAGGGTGGTCTGGATCAAGTCCTGCACCCCCTCTGCCGTCTTGAGCAGCACGTTGCCGGTGAAGCCGTCGGTTACGGCCACGTCGCACACGCCCGCCGTGATGTCTTTACCCTCCACGTTACCGATAAAGTTGAGGCCGCTAGCTTTGAGCAGGGGGTAGGTTTGGCGTACCAGTTCGCTGCCCTTACCCTCCTCCTCACCGTTGCTGAGGATGCCAACGCGGGGGTTCTGCACGCCAAAGACGCGCTCCATGTAGATCGCACCCATGGTGGCGAACTGCACCAGCCAGAAGGGTTGCACCTCTACATTCGCGCCAATGTCGGTGACAAACACGCCCTTGCTGGCCGCCACTTTGGTGGGGAAGACCGCACCGAGTGGCGACCGCTTGATGCCTGGTACCCGACCGAGGACAAACTGCCCGGTTGCCAGTGCGCCGCCAGTGCTGCCCATGGTGATGAAAGCATCGGCCTCACCGTCCTTGACCAGCTTCATGCCCACCCCCATCGAGGAGGTCTTCTGCATAGTGCGGGCAGTGGCGGCGGGGTCGTGTTCATCCATCGGGATCGCGTCGGGGGCGTTGACGACGGGCAGATCGAGGCCTGCCGTGTCATGCTTCGCCAACTCTGCCTTGATCACAGCCTCGTTGCCGACGAGGATCACCGTCAGGTTGAGTTGCCGTGCTGCTTGCACTGCGCCTGCCACGATCTCGCCAGGGGCATTGTCGCCGCCCATCGCGTCCAGTACAATCTTCATACGCTCTCCTCTACCGGCTCTCGGTTGCATTGTACCAGCATTGTACCACATCCGCCTCAGCTTTCCCCAGCCTGCTCGACTAGCGGCTGCAAGATCGCCAGCCTCTCACCTAGCTCCTCCTCGTTGCTGGCCCGCAGGGTGATGTGGCCTAGCTTGCGCCCAGGGCGGGCCTCTTTGCCATAGAGGTGCAGGTGCGCACTTTCGATCTGCAACATGGTGGCGGTGTCGGGTGTGCCACCAATCAAGTTCAGCAGTGCGCTATGGCC